>CAYOMO010000010.1:0-23548 GCA_964405065.1 uncultured Gammaproteobacteria bacterium | reverse complement strand
GTCCTGGCGAACCTGAGGTTTCGAGATAAGTTGGATTGGAGTCAGACAGGGGCCATAAGCCATATTTAAAGGTGCCTTTTTCTATAGAATACATATGCTCATCAAAAGTGATTGTGGTAGGAAAAGTGTTAAGTGATACTTCTTTGCTTAAAAGAACTGTTTGTTTGTCAGGCGATATATACGCCATCTGTGTGAGTAAAATAGTCACCAGGATAATAAAGATGCCAGTGGATATTAAAAGTCGGCCAAAGACCTTTTTCCAATTGATGATTGGTTGAAAAAGAGGAGTGATTGGGGGCTTTGAAGCTCCTTTAGGCTGTTTTTTGGATTTTATAGCCATAGATGATGAGTCCTATTGCTAGTAAGATAGTCAGCACTATCTGATATTTAGAGTAATTGCTGGAAGTATCAGCTAGAGTTGAGATACCCAATACCTCACCTCCTCCACCTTGTCCACTAGAGCTACCTCCTCCGGATGTGCCTCCACCTCCACCTGATGAATCATTTCCCCCTTCACTGCAAGTAAATTCAATATTTTTTGCCAAATAGGGTTGGTTTGAGAGTCCCCAATCTGCTCCATTTGGAATATATATCCAGCCTTGAGTTATTAAGACATTTTGATCTTCTTTGGCGATATTTCCGGCTGCTAGCCAATTGGTTTTTACACCTATGGATCCATTCGTAGGGCAATAACATTGAGTATAGTTGTCATTTCCAACGGCAAAGACTTTATCAGAACCATTTTTAAGACCGATTACGCCAACAATAGCGTGTTCACCTATTGGATAATCTGCTTTAATGTCTCCTACTGGGTTGTGACATGATGTAAATGTGGCGGGTATTTGATATTCAGCCAGAACTGAAGTTGTCCCAAACCATCCCAAAGACAGAATAGTGATTAAAATGATTAATAAATGTTTCATAGACTCAATGAGTTTAGGTGCGAATTGTACAGCTATTTATATCCGATAGTCAAGTTCTATAGATCTATTTTTCTCTACTATCATTTTTTCTAATAAATCCCAAAATTACAACTATAAGTCTCGTCTAGATTTTCATTCGTATCTATGGTACTATTAGAGCTTCAGAATTAGTAAAAATAAGGCAACTAAGTAGTAACGGTAAGAGGACATGGATCAGCTTTTCCCCTAGGGTGATGTAGTAATTACTATAACGTCTTTTTTTTGAGCCATGTATAGGCATGGTATTTGACTATGAGGTATTTGGATGTACTTGTACCAGTTAAAAATGAAGCAGACAATGTTGAAGAACTCGTCCGTCGAATCCATACCAGCTTAACAGAAGCCGGAATTTCTTATGGTGTTATTTTTATTGATGATCACTCTGACGACAGTACCATCGATGTAATAAATCGATTGGCAAAAAAATATCCAATTAAAGCTTATCGAAAACAGGGGAAAAAAGGTAAAGCCTATTCTATTCTCGAAGGGATGCAGTATTCGACAGCTGATATATTGGCCATGATTGATGGTGATTTGCAGTATCCCCCGGAAGCGCTGGTTGAAATGTATGAAAAATCTTCGGAGCATGGAGTGGTTGTAGCAAAAAGACAAAAATATCAGGATTCCAAAACCAGAAAATTTTTTAGTAAAGCTTTCAAATATTTATTTGGAAAATTGTTATTTAATTTTGATTGTGATGTTCAGTCTGGTTTAAAACTTTTTAAAAGAGAAATTTTAGAAAGAGTCGAAGAAAAGGACGTTTCTGGATGGACCCTGGATATCCCTCTTCTTCATACCGCGGTAGATATGGGTCACAGTATTGGTGAGGTAGATATTGAATTTTCAAAAAGACAAAGTGGTATTTCAAAAGTTAATACTCTAAAAGCAACAGCAGAGATTGGCTCACAGGCTTTAGCTTTAAAATTTAGACCTAAAAAAATATATCAACTAAACCAAACTGAAAAACAGATGAAGGGATCGGGTGTTTCTTACAATAAAAAACAGTTTATTACTCATACCACACTTCATCCAGACAGATCTGCTATCAAAGTATTGAGTACAGGGCAAAAAATATGGATGTGGGCTTTGATAGTCAGTTTATTTGTATTATTAATTTGGAATTTTTTAATCGGTCTTCAAGTCGTGGTGGCGGTATTATCTTTTATATATTTTGTCGATGTAATATTTAATTTTTATTTAATTTACAAAAGTTTACATCAACCGCCTGAAATTTCTGTTTCTAAAGAAGAAGTAGAAAAGTTAAAAGATGCTGAACTTCCTGTATATTCGATTTTGTGCCCGTTGTATCGTGAAGCCTCGGTATTGCCACTTTTTCTTGATTCTATCTCTAGAATGGATTATCCAAAGAACAAACTTGAAGTGATGCTATTGCTTGAGGAGGATGATAAAGAAACTCAGGAAGCGGCTAAACAAATGAATCTTCCTGATTTTGTAAAGGTAGTGGTGGTACCTGATTCGCAGCCCAAGACTAAACCAAAAGCTTGTAACTATGGTTTAACTCAAGCAACTGGTGAATATTTAGTTATTTATGACGCAGAAGATATACCCGATCCACTTCAGCTTAAAAAAGCCTTTCTAGCATTTAAAAAATCTGATCGTAATGTGATCTGTTTGCAGGCAAAATTAAATTATCACAACCCTTATCAAAATATTTTAACCAGACTTTTTACAGCTGAATATTCGCTGTGGTTTGATGTAACTTTGACTGGATTGCAATCTATTTCAACTACGATTCCTTTGGGAGGTACCAGTAATCATTTTAGAACTCAAGATTTATTGGCTTTGGAGGGATGGGATCCTTTTAATGTTACAGAGGATTGTGATTTGGGGATACGACTTTTTCATGAAGGTTTTAAGACTGCCATTATTGATTCAACGACTTTGGAAGAAGCAAATTCTAATGTACAAAACTGGATCCGTCAAAGGTCTCGCTGGATAAAAGGTTATATGCAGACGTATTTGGTCCATATGAGAAATCCAATTGATCTAGTTAAGCAACAAGGTTGGCATTCTTTTGTATTTCAATTGGTAGTAGGTGGAAAAATTGCTTTTATTTTTATTAATCCTTTTTTGTGGGTAATGACTATTGCTTACTTTGCATTTCGACAGATTGTAGGAGAGGCTATTGAATCTTTATATCCTGTTTATATTTTTTATATGGCTGGTTTTTCATTGGTGTTTGGCAATTTTTTGTTTATGTACTACTACATGATTGGAGTAGCCAAAAGAGAACAATGGAGTTTGATGAAATTTGTTTTTTTGGTCCCCCTGTATTGGTTAATGGTTTCTTGGGCAGGATTTATCGCATTGTATCAGTTGATTGTTAAGCCACATTATTGGGAAAAAACTATTCATGGACTTCATCTCAACAAAGCGCTGGAAAAAGTTGCAGAATCGACAGTTGTTAAACATGAAGAGACATTTATTTTAGAAAAAAAAGTTTTAGACACCAAACCAAAACCAAAATGGTTACAAAGCTTGGTTGGTAATAAACACATTATTATCAGTGGTTCGATTTTGATTTGTACAATTGTTTTTTCAAATATTGTTAATTTCATATACAATGCATACCTTGGGCGTCGAATATCAGTTGAGGATTTTGGAATAATTTCTTTGTTTGGAAGTTTTAGTTATATCATTTATATTCCTATCTATGCCTTGGGTGGTGTAATTACTAAAAGAACTGCTTTTTTGTCAGGTAAATATTCTCAGTCGGTAGCAAAAAAATATTTTAAAAAAGTAAATGCCGTTGCCATTAAATTGGGGATTGTATTAACTATTGGCTGGTTGATAGCGGCGCCGTTTCTAGCTTCATATTTTCATATCAATACTTTAGTTCCATTTTTATTATTTACTCCAGCTTGGATTTTAGGAATTATGGTAATTAATATCAAATCATATATTGAAGGGACTTTATCATTTGCAAAGTCTGCTGTTGGTCTGGCAATTGGTTCATTGGGTAAATTAGTACTAACTTTGCTTTTGATTGAGCGGGGGTTGCCGCAATTAGTATTGATTGCAATTCCTTTTGCATCACTCGTTGAATTGATGATTGCTAGTTGGTTTATGTCTCGCGATAAAGTAATACCGTCAGATGAAAAAGTTGGTGGATTTGATTGGAGATACTTTTATTCATCAATTATCACTGGACTTTCTTCTATCAGTTTTTTAGCTTTAGATGTGATTTTAGCAAAACATTTTTTAAATCCTACGGATGCAGGTGAATACGCTCTACTTTCTTTCATCGGTAAAATAACATATTTTCTGACTAGTTTAGTGTCACCATTTATTTTACCTTTAATTGCAAATAGACATGGTGCAAACAAATCTACTAAAGAAACTTTTTTCGTCTTATTTGGAATGACACTACTTATTACTATTGGTTCTTTTGTCGGACTTGGTTTGTTTGGTTCATTATTTGTACCGGTATTATTTGGAACTAATGGTGCAAGTATAGTTGAGTTTTTACCGTTGTATGTTTTAACGGTGGCACTTTTTTCTGTAACAACCCCGATTGTTACCTACTTTTTGGCTAAAGATGAATATCTATATGTATCAGCTGGTTTGGTCGTGGCTTTTTCCCAATTAATTTTAACCAGTATTTTTCATGAAAATTTAACTCAATTTGTAATCGTAATGTTTGTGGTGAGCTTATTAAATCTGGTCTCAATTTTCATTGTCTTTATTTTAAAAACTCACTACCCAATAGCTTTAAAAAACGTTCAAGATTTTGTCAGTTTACTTTTTCCTACTGAGAATTTTGGATCAAGAACGACCAATCTGGAATCGAAAAGAATTTTAATTTTTAACTGGCGAGACACTAGTCATGTCTGGGCAGGAGGAGCCGAGACGTATATTCATGAATTGGCTAAACGATGGGTAAAAGAAGGACATCGGGTGACAGTCTTTTGTGGAAATGATGGCAAAAACCCACGGAATGAAGTTATTGACGGTGTACAGATGGTCAGAAGAGGTGGATTTTATACAGTGTATATTTGGGCTGTTTTATATTATGTGCTTCGTTTCAGAGGACTTTTTGATGTTGTTATAGATTCGGAAAATGGTATTCCATTTTTTAGCCCATTGTTTGTTAGAGTCCCCACTTTTTTATTAATACACCATATTCATCAAGATGTTTTTCGAAAACATTTAAGATTTCCGATGTCATGGCTGGCAATTTTTTTGGAAGCCAAACTGATGCCACTGGTTTATAAAAATCAGCAAATCATTACGGTATCTGAATCATCAAAACTAGAAATTTTAAAACTAGGATTGGGATCTGAGGAAAGTATTGAGGTCATTTATCCCGGTATAGATCCATCTCAATTCAAACACTCGAAAAAAACATCTTATCCATCTTTTCTATATCTAGGAAGACTTCAACCATATAAAAATATTGATATAGCGATCAAAGCTTTTAAAAAGGTGGTTGAAAAATATCCTGCTGCCCGATTAACAATTGCTGGATTTGGTGAGATGAGTTTTGATCTAAAAACATTGGCTGAGAAGTTGAATATTGCAGAATATGTCCACTTTAGTGGAAAGGTTTCCCAATCCGAAAAATCCCAGTTAATGGCAGAACACTGGGTGTTTATTCAACCTTCAATGTTAGAAGGTTGGGGAATTACAGTGATTGAAGCAAATGCTTCAGCTACTCCAGTCATAGCTTCTAATGTAAACGGATTAAAAGATTCTGTTGTAGACCAAAAGACTGGAATCTTGGTTAAACCTAAGGATGTGAATGCTTTTAGCGAGGCAATGATTATCCTAATAGCAAATAAAAAAACTAGAGATCAATATACCAAGCAATCCTTGGAATGGGCTAAGCAATTTGATTGGAAAAATAGTGCTGCAAAATTTAGTAAATCAATGCATCGCGTTTTGGAAGAAAGAATATTGCTCAAAAGTAAGTTTGTTTTTATTAAGTCATCATAATTTTCTATAGGTGTTTATAACCTCAGATAAAAAGTTTTGACTATAGTAATTTAAGGCTATATGTCCTATAATACGCATTATGAAAAAAGAATTATATCTACAGCTCAGACAGATATTTTTTGGTCTAATTAATATTCTAGGTTTTTTAATGCCTAAGAATAACTATATTCTTTGTTATCATAGTTTTTCTCAAATCGGAAATAGTTACTCTATTACTCCAAACAACTTTAAAAAACACATAAAAACACTTTTAAAAAAATACACTTTTGTAAGTTTAGATGAGATTTTTACTACCAACAAAAAAAATTGCATTGCTCTTACCGTTGATGATGGTTATGAAGATGTTTTATCAATTTTACCTTTTATTGAAAAATATCAGATTCCGCTGACTTTGTTTGTTTTAGGAAATCCTCAAAAAGCCAATCGCATTGAGCTAGATCATTCGGGTAAATTGTTAACTTTTTCTCAATTAAAAGCTTTGCAAAAAAAAGGAGTAGTCATCGGTAGTCACAGCATGACTCATGCAAACTTGGGAGCTGTTAGTTTCGAACAACTGAAAGATGAAATATTAGGCTCAAAAAAGATGCTTGAACAAAAATTAAATACTAAAATACAGTATTTTGCTTTTCCAAAGGGAGTTTATACTGACACAGCTTTAAAACTGGTTAAACAGGCAAAATATAAAGCTGCTTTTACAGTTGTATCAGCGCCGGTCGGGGAATATAGTCTTTTAACACCACGAACTATCATCGATCAGTTTTATTCAGATCGTGAAATCATATCTTTACTCAATCCGGTAGTAACTTTCCTTAAACAAACTATGAATAAGATAAATTTTTGGAGGTTGATGCCAAATATATGAAAAAGCTAACCATTTCGATTGGTATTAGTGCATATAATGAACAAGCAAATATTGCCAATGTAATAACTTCTTTTTTGTATCAAAAAGAAACAAACTTTGTTTTAAAAGAAATAATTGTGGTATCTGATGGTAGTTCAGATAAAACAGTCGAACTAGTTGAGAAATTTGGTGACGATAGACTACATCTAGTCGCTCATTCAGATCGGGCTGGTAAAGCGAAGAGACTCAATGAAATAATTTCTCTTTTTTCAGGTGATATTTTAATTTTAACTGATGCTGATGTTTTGCCCGATGATCAATTTGTTTTTGAAAAAATAGTTAAAGAATTTAATAAAGACAAAAAAATAGATATGGTATTGGCTAATGTTCGTCCTCTTCCGGCAGTTACATATTTTGAAAGTGCCGTAAATAATTTTTTCTATGCCAGAGAAGATCAGATGAAAAATTTCGATTTTTTATCTAGTATTCATGGGGCTAGAGGCGCTGGAATGGCTTTGTCCAAAAAAGTTGCTAAACAAATTGTTTTTCCAGAATCGCTAATTATTGATGACGCATTTATTTATCTATTTATTAAAAAATCTGGATATAAAATAGCTGCTGCGAAAGATGCGGTTATTTGGTTTAGATCAGTGCAAACGATCTCTGATTTTAAAAAGCAAATGATGAGATATATGAAAGGAGGAGAACAATTGAATAGTTTTTATACTGATCAATTGATATACCAAACTTCATATGTACCTTCTTCGGTAATGTTAAAGGTTTTGTTTAGTCAGTTTAACAGAGACATTATTGGTTATATACTGCTAAAAATAGTTTTTGTTTATTGTCGTTTTTATCTTCGTTACTATCGATATCGTTCTACTCCAAAATGGGTTATATCCAAATCCTCAAAACATCTACAGGTACAAACAAGTATTGTTGGCAGTCATGACCCATTTTTTAATAAACTTTGGAAAACATTGGGTATGGTGAAAGGAGTAATTTTATTATGGCTAATAAATTAAAACCCACATTAACTATCGGCATTCCCGCTTATAATGAAGAACGTAATATTCACAACTTGATCCGATCAATTTTCAGGCAAACTTCAAATAGATTTGTATTAAAACAGATAATTGTTGTATGTGATGGCTGCACTGATAGTACGGTAGATATTTTGAGTAAAGTGTCTAAAAAAAGTTCTAGAGTAATCTTAATTGAACGAAAAATTAGAGCCGGTAAAGCAGATGCTTTAAATGTTATTTATAAAAAATCACAAACTGATTATTTGTTGACAATTGATGCAGATGTGGTTTTTAAAGGTGATGAAAATTTGGATTTAATGATTGGAATGATGTTACAAAATCCGAAATTAAATTTAGTTGGACCAAGACATGTTCCGGCACCTTCAAAAACATGGTTTGGCAATTTTGCACGGATTTCCTATTTGAGTTTTGAGGACGCTTTTTTGAAGATAAATAATGGCAATAATTTTTATGGTGTAATGACTGTAGAAATGATGAGAAAGAAATTCTATAAATCATTTTTATTTCCCGCCGGAACAGTGTCAGATCAATGTTATGTATATGCTAAAGCAATTGAAAGAGGTTTGGACGGATTTATGTTGGTAAAAGAAGCCACAGTTTTGTTTGGAACTGCGCAAACATTTCACGATTGGCAGGTATTATCTGCCAGATCAGTGACAGGAGATAAAAGGGATGTAATTAAACATTTTGGGAAATGGATTTTAAAATATTATACGATGCCCAGACAACTCTATATTAAATCGTTAGTTAAATGGTTATTTATCTCACCAATTTATCTAATAGGAGCAGTTTTAATGAATATATATATTCGACGTTTTCCATACAAAAAAAGAGTAGTGAAAAACGGAATGTGGGAGCTAGTGAGTTCATCAAAGGAGATAATTAGCTATGAATAAACCAACTTTAACCATAGGGATCCCTGCTTTCAATGAAGAAGCAAATATTGGATATTTGCTTAATGATTTAAAGAAGCAGAAGATAAAATTGTCTCGATTGAAGGAGATTATTATCGTTTCAGATGGAAGTACGGATAATACGGTCAGAGAAGCTCGACAGGTGAAAATTTTGCGAGGGGTTGAATTAGTGGTAGTTCAACACAAAATAAGAAAAGGACGGGCTGAAAGACAAAATGAAATTATGAAGATAACTAACTCCGAAGTATTGGTTTTATTAGATGCTGATGTGATGTTAAAGAAAAATGATTTTATTGATCAGTTGATAAAACCCATTATCTTCCACAAAGCAGAGTTGACTTCAGCTAGGGTACGAGAAATAGATGAAAAAGCATTCTTCGGAAAAGTTTTACAAGCAAGCATGGAATTTAAACGATCGCTTTTTGAAAAAGTTCGTAAAGGACATAATCTCTATACCTGCCACGGACGGGCTAGAGCTTTTGCCAAAGTTTTGTATAAACAAATAACTTTCAGGGAGAGTGTTGGAGAAGATGCATATTCATATTTATTTGCCGTGTCTTGTGGATTTATTTATCAATTTGTCAAAAATGCAGAAGTTTTTTACAAGCTCCCAGAAAATTTTGAAGATCATGAAAAACAGAGTATTAGATTTTTTAATACTCAAAAAATGTTTGAACAGGAATTTGGTAAAGATTTTGTGTTAAAAGAAAATTACTTAAGTACAATTTTTATTTTCAAACATTTTATGGGTGAAATTTTCAAAAATCCATACTTGTTTATATATGTTTTAATTGCAACTTATTTAAAAATTAAATCTGTTTTTAAAAAAAGCTTCACCAATGAATGGGCAATATCGAATTCATCAAAAAATATTAGGGGGACATATTTAAAATGAAAAATAGTTTAAAGAAATTAACGGTTTGTTTTTTTGGTACTTATGATAATACTTACACGTCCAATAAAATGGTTTTACAAGGGCTAAAAGATAATGACGTCAATGTAGTTGAAGTAAATGCTCATACCAAGGTAACTCGTCTTGATAAACAATCAGAAATGAACTGGATGAATTTATTTTCACGAATTTTTAGTAAAACAAAAATTGTAAACGAAATATGGAAAAATTGGCATGAAATTAAAAAATCTGATGCTATATACGTAGGATACCCTGGACATGTCGATGTTTTTCCGGCTTTTGTTTTAGCCAACCTGTTAAATAAAAAATTGGTATTTAATCCGCTTTTAATCATTTATATTGGATTTGCGGAAGAACAAGGAATTTTAAATAAAAAATCTTTAATGGGTATGGTAATAAAACAGGCCGAAAGTTTGGTATACAAAATGTGTGATCTAGTTTTTGCTGACACACCTTTTCAAGAAAAATTTTTGCGAAATGATTTTGGAGTTGCCTCTGACAAATTAAAAGTCTTGCCTATTGGGGCAGATGACCGTTTCTATTCGTATACTCCGTATACAAATAAATCAAAGAAAATTAACTGTTGTTATTATGGACTTTATAGTCCGGTACATGGAGTAGAGTACATTATAGAGGCGGCAAATATATTAAAGAACAATGAAAATATTACTTTTAGTATGATAGGTAACGGAAATACTTTTGAAAAAAATTATCAAAAAGCAAAAAAAATGGGTCTAACAAACATCACTTTTTATCACGATACGCCTGAATCTGAACATCCAAAGATAATGGCCAAATCAGATTTATTTTTTGGATTTTTAGCAAGTACACCAACTGTTGATCGAGTAATTCCAAATAAGGTCTATCAAGGTATGGCTCAAGGTAAATTGGTGGTGACCGCAGATGCGCCTGTAACACGAAGTGTATTTAAAAACGGAGAAAATATGGCTCTCGTAAAACCAGCTAATCCAAAAGCTTTAGCTCAAGCAATAGTTGACCTATCTGAACATCCTCAAAAAAGGATTACAATCATAGAACAGTCATATAAGTTGTTTAAAACAAGATTTACACCCAAAGCGGTCGGTAAACAGTTAAAAGAAGATATTTTGGCAATTTTGTAAATTTAATAATGAATATATTTACTTTTTTACGTACACACATACCTATAGCTCAATTATTGAGTTTTTTTACCATGGGTGTTTTTTTGATATTTATAATTATTTTATTAATGGGTGCATTCAAAGGTCAGTCCGGGGATCCAATAGCTTTCCAGAATAGTTACCAAACAGGTGTGGGTACACCATTTGAAGGGACAAATAGTACCTCTCGTTATGCTTTAACTCAAGCAATTGTTGATAATGGTAGGTTTTATTTCACCGAGGATCAGGCCCGTTTTTCAAGCCCCGATACATCTTTTTATGATGGGAAATATTTTTCTCTTTTTACACCCGGGGTTTCATTTTTAGCGGCTCCTTTGTATTTTCTTGGTAAAAATGTTGGTCTTCCGCAATTTTTTGCTTTTTTGATCAATATTATTTTTGCTGTGATTAATGTCTATTTAGTTTATAGAGTAACAAGAAAGCTAGGTGTAAATATTTATTTGGCTTTATTGTCAGGAGTTGTGTTTCTGTTTGGGTCAAATGCTTTGGCCTACGCTTTAACATTGACTCAGCATCATATTGCTAGTGCACTGATATTGACTTCAATATTACTGGCTCTTGAAAGAGTCGGTACTCTAAATAACTTTTTGTTTGGAGCTTTGTATGGATTTGGATTACTTATTGATATACCAGTTGGATTTTTAATGATGCCATTGGGTTTTTACTTTTTGTACAAAAACTTTGAATTAATAGAAAACAGGGATGGTTTGATTTTTAAATTAAGATATGCTGCGGTGGCGTTGCTTATTGGTGTATTACCACTTTTAGCAATATTTGGTTGGTATAATCATCAATTGACTGGTAGTTATACTAAACTAGCTCAGTTGATTGGTCGAGTCGATGTGCCAGACAACAATCCTGATGTTCAGAACAAAAAGAAAGAAGAATTACCCCCACCTGGGCCGAAAGAGTTTAAGATTTTTGAGACACCTTTTAACACACGAAACTCTTTGGATGGTTTTTATGTATTGCTGATAAGTGATGAAAGAGGTTGGTATTATTTTAGTCCGGTTTTAATATTAGCAACTATCGGTATTTATTTTAGTATTAAAAAACCAACTACTAGAAGGCTGGGTGTATTGTTGGGAACCATTGGTGTTGGAAATATACTTCTTTATTCAATGTTTGGAGATCCGTATGGGGGATGGTCTTTTGGACCACGTTATTTGATTCCGGCTACTGCAGTGATTACGCCAGGTATTGGAGTTTTTTTACAGAGATGGGGCAAAAATATTATTGGATTTTTAGCTTTTTATGGATTAGCTGGTTATAGTATTTGGCTGGGTACAATTGGAGCAATGACTACTAATGCAATTCCCCCAAAACAAGAAACAATGTATTTAACAACGCCGATTCCTTATACTTATCAATATAATTTGGATTTTATTGATAATAATTTTTCAAGTTCATTAATTTACAATGTTTTATTAAAAGATCAGATCACAGTTTGGACATATGTCTATTTTTATGTCGGTTTTATCATTGGTTTAACAATTGTCTTGTATGGACTTTATATCTATTCTGAGCGCCAGAAAAGTACAGATCATTTTTTCAGTCAGAAGTTTAATAATATTTCCTGGATCAAAAAATATAGATATAGTTTTCCTAAGATGACATTGCCTTTGCTGTTTAAAAATAAATCTTTGGATCAAAATAATCAACTTCAAGTTAAACCACTACCTGTTCAACCAACAGTTAAAATGAGACCCAAAAAAATAAGGAGAAAGAAAAAATGACAAACAATGGTTTAAGTATAAAACTTAATAAAAATATTGGCCAGAAAATATACGACTATTTGAATAAAAATATGTTCTTTTTGATGACTATTTTTCTGATAGGATTTTCAGTTGTGCATTTCCTTTTTTTCTATTGGAATGGTTTAGGCCTGGCATACAATGACGCAAGGTCCCATTTAGACATTGCACGACGAGTGGTGGAAGGTCTTAAACCTGGATTGGCTCAGATTGGATCGGTTTGGTTGCCTTTACCGCATTTACTGATGGTGCCATTTATTTGGAATGACTTTTTTTGGCATACGGGATTAGCAGGAGCTGTGACATCAATGATCGCTTACGTCATTACAGGGATGTTGATGTATAAATTCATGCAGGAACTTAAGGTGGGTTTGTTAGGTAGATTGATTGGCGTATTGATTTTTGCAACCAATATAAATGTGCTTTATCTGCAGTCTACGGCAATGACCGAATTGCTTCTGATCGCCACAACACTAGCGGCAGTTTATTACTTATTGTTATGGAGTAAAAAAGAAGAAGCGATTAATTTGATAAAAGCGGCATTTTGGACCATGATGGCGACACTTGCCAGATATGATGGATGGTTTTTGCTGGCAACAATGACTGGATTGATAGGGTTGCATTTTTTAGTTAAAAGGCTGATAAATGAGAAATTAGAAACAAAAAATAAGATAGTAAATTTATTGCCTGTTAGATATGTTGTGCTATTTTTTAAATCAGTATTTAAAGAATATAGCAAAATAGAAGGCACTCTAGTGCTTTTTTTGACGATGGGATCTTTGGGTGTGGCTTTATGGTTTTTGTGGAATTTACTAATTTTTGGTGATCCTCTCTTTTTTGCTTTTGGTCCTTATTCGGCGCATTCTCAACAATTGCAGCTTGAAAGCGCAGGCGATTTGATTACCAAATATAATTTGATTCAGTCGATAGAAACATATAGTTATGCAATGTTTTTTAATTTAAATGCCTTTACAGGATTTGTGGGATTATTTGCAGGTGTTTTTATGATGTTTGACAAAAGAATACCTTTGTCCATGAGGCTGGTTAGTTTGGCTCTTGTGTCGCCACTTTTGTTTAATATAATTGCTCTATTTTTTGGCCATTCAGTATTGTTTGTACAGGGTATAAATGGAAACACCTGGTTTAATGTACGGTACGGTATCATGATGATCGCTTCAGTCGGAATCTATTTAGGAGTTTTAATTGATCGAGTTAAACCAATTCGCGCTCCTTTGATCGGATTGCTGATATTTGTGATGTTGTTTAGTTTTTTAAATTTTGATGCAGTGACTATCGACGATGCCAGAGTTGGATCAAGTCAAAAAAATGTTTCTGAAGTTTCTGGTTATTTAAAAATACATGCTAAAGATCAAGAGGGTTTTATTTTAATTTCAGCGGCTTCGCATGATGCAATTATTTTCTCATCAACTCTACCAATGAAAAAATTTATCCATGAAGGAACAGGGGATTATTGGAAGTCTGCAACAGCATCTCCAGATCGTTGGGCGAGATGGATCGTGATGCGAACCTATGATGATAATGACAGTACATGGAGACTAGTAAAAGCAAGTGATGGTTTGGCGAAGTACGAACTAGTGGCAAAATATCCATTTGCGGATGTATACCAATTAAAAGATGAATTTTTGAAAGAGTTAAATACGAAACCAATCTTACCACAACAAAAATAATACTATGATCACTGCCATTAAAAAAATATTGAAACATGAATATATTTATATCGCTCTGATAGCTTTTTTGGCAGGATTTTTAAGTTTTTTTCGACTAGGTGAAAAAAGTTTTTGGTTTGATGAAACATTTACTGTGTTTATTACTCAGAATAATATTTTCATGCTGGATATTCTCTGGAACCATGAAGCCAATATGTGGTTCTATTACCTTTTAATCCATTTCTGGCAGATTATTTCAATTAATGAGGTATGGGTACGTGGATTTTCTGTTTTGTTTGCTATTTTATCAGTATTCCCGTTTTATTTTTTAGCGAAAAAATTATTTAATACTAAAGTTGCGAAAATAGCTAGTTTACTGTTGCCTTTTAATTTTTTCTTTATCTTTAATGCTCAGAATGCACGTAGTTATAGCCTACTGCTATTTCTAACACTAATAGCCTCACTATTATTTTTACGGTTTGTAAATCAGCCAACATCTAAAAATAAAATATTTTTTTGTTTAGTCAGTGTGTTGGCAATATATGCTCATGTTTATGCCGGATTTTTGTTAATAGGGCAAATGGTTTATTTGTATTTAGAAAAAAAGAATGAATCTTTGCAAACAATATTATGGATAGGTTTTTTTCAAGGATTGTTGCTATTACCTTTTTTGATATCGCCGGCCTTTCGAGGAGATCAAGTAGGATGGTTGGATTCTCCTTCTGTCTATGCGCCTTTGGGAATATTTTCTTTATTAGCGGGAGATTTTTTAGCTTCAACTATTCTTTTTGGGTTAATAAGCATTTGGGTTTTTTATTTGGTATTTAAAAATTTATCTCAACCAACAATCAGATATTGTTTGTTACTTATTTTTATTCCAATAATTTGTTCTTTAACTATTTCCTTTTTACTAAAACCTATTTATCAGTCAATCTATTTATTTGTCAGTTTGCCATATTTTTTAATATTAATTTCGTACGGTTTGTCTAAAATTTCTTCAAAAATTATAAGTACAACAATAATTATAAGTATTTTATTTTTGTCATTGATCCGTTTATATGGTTGGTATTATCAAATACCTACAATTAATTTTTTTATAGAAAATCAAAAAGAGCAATGGCGAGAAGTGACAAAAGATATTGTTAGTAGATCAGAACCGTCAGATGGAATGATTTTCTTTCCATACAATCTGCATGTTTCCGTAGAGGCCTATTTAAGAAATTATCCGGCAATACGATTGGAAACCATTCAGTTGACAGATGAATATTATAGCCTAGGCGGTAATACAAAAATCTTGCCTTTCCCAGATAAAGATCGACTCGAATATGCATTAAAATATGATCGACTATGGTTTGTTGAGGGAGGAACAGATTTGCATAAAGAATCCAATGCTATGCAAAAAGAATCAATAGTGAAATTTATACATGAATATTATATTCCAATCGATCATAAAGAATATTTTGATGTGTCATGGACTTTATTTAAAAAAAGATAAAAAATAATATTTGCCCAAGTGCATGGGGTTGATATATTTCACACTATAAGTTAAAATTCGCATATGGATCAAGTTATTCAACAAGCTATCGCAAAACGCCAAAAACCAGTCGATGTGATTGTCGTGGGACTTGGTTTTATGGGATTAGGATTTATTTCTGGTGTTAACCATATTGATGGTATGAGGATTGTTTTAATAATTTCACGTCGACCAATCGATGCTGTTAAACAGCTGAAGAAAAAAGGATTAAAAGGCAAAATAATTTCAGATGTTAAAGAGATTTCGAAAAATGCCGAAAAAGGTATTATTTCTGTTTCAGACAATTTGGATTTAATTCATGATGCTCCGGCTGATGCTGTACTTGAGGTGACTGGTACAGTGTCTTATGGTGTTGAGGCTTCATTGGCTGCTTTAAAAGGAAAAAAACATTTGATTACTATGAATCCGGAGCTTCAGGCTACTGTGGGTACAGAATTAAAAAAATTGGCTGATGAGGTGGGAGTGGTTATTTCCGATGTAGCAGGGGATCAACCTGGTAGTTTATCCAATCTGATTGCGCGAGCAAAATTGATGGGATTTAATATTTTAATTGCCGGAAATATGAAGCGGTTTTTAAATCGCTATGCAACTCAAGAAGAGATGGCTGCTTGGGCAAAAGATAAAGGTTTGGCTGTTCGTCAGACAACTTCTTTTACTGATGGTACAAAACAATCGATAGAAATGAATTTAGTAGCTAACTACTTTGGTTTAGATATTTTAAAAACTGGTATGGAAGGTCCACAGGTAGAAGAAGTTCATGGATCAGTGATTGCTTTTGATTTAGAAAAAATTCCTTCCGGAGGAGTTGTTGATTATGTGATTGGCCGAACCCTTTTTCCCGGAGTATTTTTGATTGCGACACATCCTGATCCAAATCAAAAACAATATTTAAGATATCTTGGTTTAGGAGAAGGTCCTTATTATGTCTTATTTGAGCCGTATCATTTATGTCATTTAGAAGTTCCAAGTACTATTTTTAAAGCTGTGTTATTTAATTTAGAAACAATTAATAATGGTTTGAAACCTGTAGTAAGAACTGCTAGTTTTGCAAAAAGGGATTTGAAAAAAGGTGAAACACTTGATGGCATTGGTGGTAACTTTGTTTATGGAAATATTGAAAAATATGAGAGAGCCAGTGATTTACTTCCAGTTGGGTTGTCTGAAGGAGCAATACTGAAGAAAAAAATTAAAAAAGATCAGCCAATTAAAATAGCTGATGTTATATTGCCAGAAAATGCAGCAACTCGTTTGTTAGGGTTGGTTAAAGGTAAAAAACAGATTGATTCTGATATCCGCGACTACATTTTTTTGACTAAATAATCTGCTGTAGATCTTGCTGGTCGTTTAAGAATATATAAGAAAGAAATTGTACAATGAACAAAAGAGCTTACTCAATGAGTACTACTACAAAACTTTTAATAATTTTATTTGTTGTTATTTTGTTTGGGTTTTTATTTGCCATTTTGACAAAACCTCAATTATTTGAGCCAGAACCTTTAGTCAACCCTTGGCAGTTTAGAGCCGTGGATACCATGAAATATTCTCGAGATGTTGCCGGAGAAAAATTAAATGATCCTTCCTATGATCAGGAAATAGAGACAGAAGTACGTAATATAGCCGCTACTGGAGCAACTCACGTGGCGATTGCTACTCCCTACGATGACGAATTTGTGCCTTTTTTGAAACGTTGGGTTGAATCGGCCAGAAGACATCATTTAAAAGTCTGGTTTCGAGGAAATTGGTCCAACTGGGAAGGATGGTTTGGTCGTGAGCGCAAAATGACTTTTGATGAGCATACTAGAAAAACTGTTGAGTTTATCAAAAAACATCCTGAACTTTTTGAAAATGGAGATGCTTTTACTGGTTGCCCTGAATGTGAAAATGGAGCACAAGGTGATCCTAGAATGACTGGGAAAGTAGATGAATATCGAAAGTTTTTAATTGACCAACATGTTGAAAGCGAGAAAGCTTTTAGAGAAATTGGTAAAACTGTAAATACATCATTGATGTCTATGAATAAGGATGTGGCAGATCTGGTGATGGATGAAGCGACTGCCAAAGGGGTGGGGGGATTTGTCACAATTGATCATTATGTCGGTGAGGCAAAAAGAGTTGCGCGTGATGTAAATCAATTGGCTGAAAAAACTAAAGCTAGAGTGGTTTTGGGCGAATTTGGTGCACCAATTCCTGATTTGAATGGTGAAATGACTGAAGAGCAACAGGCTGAGTGGATAGACGAAGCATTGGCTGATTTACAAAAAAGTCAGCATTTGTATGGACTGTCATATTGGGTAAATAAAGGTGGTAGTACAGCGATTTGGAATGACAATAATACTCCGAAGAAAGCTGTCAATACTCTGACTAAATATTTCCAGCCGATGCAGTTGTATGGTTCTTTGACTAATGAGCTTGGTTTTAAAATATCTGATGTAATGATTGAAGCAAATGGGAAGCATTATCGATCCGAAAATGGTGAATATTTGATTCCTCTTTATGGTTATCAGACGGTGAAGTTTATTAAAGATGGATTTTTTATGGAGACAGTTGAAGTTACTTCACCGCCAAGTGGGAGGAATAATATTAAAATGAAACCCCAGCATCCAAGTGAATTTTATATGTTCTGGGTGAGTCTCAGAAAGGTTATTTTCAAATAAGGAGAGGTTTAGTGGAAAATCCACGGAGAGTTACAAAAAGAGCCCTGTTAGTGGGTGGAGTTGCTTTAGTTGGCGGTCTATTTTTACCAACTACAGTTGATGCCAGGACAAAAAAACCAGGTGAAACTGATGATAGATTTTCCAGAGAAGATACAGGGGAATTTGGTTATAGAAAAATGGGTCACAATTTTGTTTCCGCATCAGGAGGCGTTATATGGAGGCCTGATCACGAGGCCATTCGGGAAAGAGTTGACAGTAGTAGTGACTGGTTTATATGGTCATATCTTCATCCTTTTAAAGATTTAGAATATTATTTGGGTGCTTCACAGCAAGAATCGGATAAATATCGGTATGGATTTAGTGTTCAGTCTGATCAAGTGAGTTTTAACATTGTATCTAAAACCCTTAATCGTCAACAATTTGAAAATGGAGCAGAATTGCAGATTGCCTGGGTAAGTGGATCTTTAGCGCTGGCAATGGCACACGACTTGCAGAACAATAATTTGCCATTCTTTTTAGTTGAGAGAGGTAATTTTACTGATATTTCAGTCTAGAAATTTTTTAAAAACAATTTTGGTTAACTCCTGTAATAAATATCCCAATCCAATAAATATAGCTAAATAGAGTATTGTGGCAATTGATGCTGGGAGAAACTGATAAATCAAATCATATCTGACTAGTAGTGGCCAATGGAGTAGATAGATCTCATAAGAATATTTGCCAAATAGATTAAACAATCTAAATTCGATATTTTTGGCGATAAAGATAAAAATTATTGAAAACATGGTAATTAGAGAGATTGTTTGTTCAATCTCTTTTTCTAAGCCTACACCAGAGTTGATTGATGTGTAAGCAAATATGCCTAAAAATATTGGAATTAAAATAAATACTAAATTCGATCTTAGAAAAATATTTTTAAAATGAAATCTTAAAATAGATAAATACTTATCCTGAATAACCAGTGCAAAAAGTACTCCTATTGGAAACGATACTAAATGAACTTTATACAAATTTAGGACATCTTTGGAGATAGGCAAATCAATTTTAAATAACATAAATGGAATCAAAAGTAAGAATACTGGAGCCAGATAGGCAATTTTTCTGTGAAATACTAGCGGGTAAAGCAGATAATAAAACATGATCATAGTAAAGTACCAAAGAGGAGAATTGATGTCTAAAAATAGATCTGCTCTGGGGAAAAAACCTAAAAAATTTTCTATTGTGATATTTAGAGGGTAAGTTCGATCTAATTTTATCCAGTCCATCAATAAATAAATAACCAAAACTATCCACATCGGGATAAAAAGACGAGGAAGCCGTTTGAAATAGAAGGTTTGAATGGACAACGTTTGTTTTAAAGATGAAAAAGTCAGTCCCATGCCTGATAAAAATAAAAATAAATTTACTCCTACACCAGCTATAGTTGAGAGAGGAAACAAAAAACGATGATCAGCGATAAGGAAATAACCAATATGGGAAAACAGTACAGCTAATATGGCTAAGCCTTTTAATTCTTCTGTCATCTGTGGAGTAAATGAGTGAGTAGTCTTAAATTTTTTTACTGAAAGAAATAATGCGAGTAGAAAAAGATTGATGAATATTAAATTTTCTGCGGGGCCATTAAGGATATTAATTTGCATATTAAAAGTGTTGTTATATTACCATTGTGGCAAGATGGTGTCGGACCAGAGTCGGTACCCTTTATCAGACGGATGAAATTGGTCGATCGAATAAAGATCAGAGGGATTAATAAACTGATTTTTAGTAGGGGTATAGAGGTCGATTACTTTGATTTGTCTTTTGTCAGCAATTGTTTGAATAATATTATTAAAGCGTTGGATTCTCCAATCTAAAATAGTATTCCATGGTGTAAGTAGTATCTCAGAGGATCCGATATAAGGAATATTTATGATGGTGATTTTAGCCCGAGTTTTATTGTTTAGAGAGTCAATCAGCTGTTCGTAATTTTTTTTAAACTGCCAATCAGAAATTGGATTGTGTACATCATTGGTCCCAATCATTATTAATATATAGTCTGGGTAGATATCGATTGCTTCTGGAACTTGATTGTTTAATACATCTTGGGTGGTGGCACCAGCCTGAGCTAGTTTTATGACTGTTCCGGATTTCTGCTGATTTTGAAGATGTCCGGCTATGATTGCCGGAAGGGTGGATCCAGGATCAGTATTTCCTACTCCGTCCATCAGACTGTCACCCAATAAGACATAATTTAGCTCACCAGCTTCGCGGTTGCCAAAATTGTATATTTTTTGGCTTACGGGTGACAAATGATGAGTTTTTAAATAATTAAAAAAATGGGCATAAGAGGAATGCATTTTTATTGCCGTTGGTATAACAATCACCAGAGTTAAAACTATTATTAATATAGGTAGATATATTTTTTTGGTGATATTTTTCTGCATATATCTACTATACTATAGCCAGCAATGACTAAAAAACGGGCAGTATTATTTGTTGGCAGATTTCAGCCTTTTCACAAGGGTCATTTGGGCACTATTAAGAAAATTATGGAATCAGGCGAGATTAGTTCGTTTCTGATTGGTATTGGTTCATCAGATCAGTCACACACGGCTTACAATCCGTTTACTGCCGAAGAAAGAGAGCAGATGATTAAAGCCAGTTTGAAGTCGGATATTCCTTTTGAAATCAAATGGATCCCTGATAATCCAGATAACGATATTTGGACGAAGGATTTGTTGGCTAATTATTTTAAAGGAGATCTGGTTTATTCTGGAAATTCATTGGTTCTGGAATTGCTAACTGTGGCTGGTTTAGAAGTTAGGACTCCCCCGCCCATTGACAATCCGAGTGGGACTGAGATTCGAGAAATGATGAAAAAAGGGGATAAATGGGAGGATTTTGTGCCTGAAGGTACAAAAAAAGTATTAGAATTAATTCATGGCGAGGATAGAATTAAAAAGATGTTTTCTTTGGAGAATTAGGATTGTCTTTGGTAAAAAATTTTTCCCAAATGAATAATCCCGTGGTTATAATTACTAAAAATACAAGCGTTAAAGGTACATAAATATAAAAAATATTAATAAAGAAACCCAACCCATCTAGGCCTGATTTATGTGGAAAGAAATAAAAGAGAAGATTTGGAAAAAAAAGCAGGCTTAGGATCATTAAAAATGCTATGAATAGAAGCGCTAATAAAATACGAAATTTTCCAGAATAATTCATTTATTTATTTCTACTACATATGACTGAATTCGTTTAATTTTGGCGTTTTTGCCATGACTGGTGAAGTTGTAAAAGTCGCAGAAACTAAAGAGTTGCCCGCCGCGAAATTTCATAGTGCCTTGGACTGCTCCAGCATCGCCATGGGTGACAATATTATCAATGTTGAGCTCTTCTATAGAGCCGTCAAGCATCTCGACAACTTTTGTTTTAGCCTCAGATTTGTTATTAATTGTTTGGTCTCCAACCATTTCCCATCGGATATCATCAGCTAAATTACCTATAATAATATCTGAGTTTCCATTGGCAAATGCTGAAGTAAAGTCCCGTAAAAGTGTCATTTTAGGAGCATTTCCGCAGTCTGGTTTGACAGTGATTTTGGCCATCAGTTTTATTATACAACTAGAGTAAGAAAAGAGTATTAATTAGGTGTTGACTATCGGCTACGTTTCTGGTATATTTGCACTTAACTTAATAAAATATTTTGATATGTAAGTATCGAAATATTCATGGTAGGCATGCTACTGGAGTATGCGTACCTTTTTTGCGTAAGACCGTTTTTGAAGCTAGCAGGATCAAAAACAATTTTTTACAAGGTTTTGGTCGCTTTGTAAAAGTTATTAAAAGAGCAGGAACTCACCGAATGCAGGCAGCACAACAATCAAACACTATCAATAATCGAGTTTATTGGGGTAAAAACCGCAATATTTTGAGCAATGTTCAACTCACTAAACAAGATCTAACTCGTCTGCAAAAAGAATCTTATCAACGTTTTCTTACCGAAGGTATCGGTGAATTATTAAATGAAATTTCCCCTGTGACTGATTTTACTGGAAAAAATTGGAAATTAGAGTTTGGTGATTTTTTCTTTGGAAAAACTCGATTTACTCCTGAACAGTGCCATGTCAAAGGAATCTCTTATGATGCTCCCCTGAGAGTTCGTGTAACATTAACCAATCTTCAAACCAACCAAGAATATAAACAAGAAGCTTTTTTTGGTGATATCCCTCAGATGACCGATAAAGGCACCTTTATTATTAATGGTGTTGAAAGAGTAATAATAAATCAGATTGTGCGCTCACCAGGAGCGTTTTTTTCATCTTCTGACGACCCAATTACTGGTCGAAAATTATTTGGAGCTGAGATCAGACCTCAACATGGTTCTTGGTTAGAATTTGGTGTTTCCAGATCTGATGTGTTGACTGTTAAAATTGATCGCCGACGAAAATTTGCAGCTACCACTTTGTTGCGTGCCCTTGGTTATACCGAAGATCAGATGCGTGAAGAATTTAAATCTGTTGATAACAATGAAGATCATCAGTTTATTGATTCTACTTTGGCAAAAGATACTACCAAAGATCAAAATGAGGCTTTGCTTGAGATATTTAGAAAAATGCGACCTGGTGATCCAGTAGTGCTTGAAACTGCTAAATCATTACTGCAAAATATGTTTTTCAATGCCCGACGATACAATTTGACTCGAGTTGGTCGTTTTAAAATGAATAAAAGACTTGGTTTAGATGTGCCAAATACTCCTGAAAATTGGACTTTATCTAAAGAAGATATTTTATCAACTTTGAAATATTTGATTAGTCTAGCAAATGGTAAAGGTCGAGTTGATGACATTGATCATTTAGCCAATCGTCGAGTACGAATGGTGGGTGAGTTGGTAGCTCAAAATGCTTTTTGGATTGGATTACAGCGCTTGGAAAGAGTGATTAAAGAAAGAATGAGTTTGCTGTCTTTGGATCAGGAAATTACTGCAGCTGGTTTGGTCAATGCAAGACCAGTGATCGCTGCTATTAATGAATTTTTCCGCTCTTCTCAGTTGTCTCAGATCTTGGATCAAACCAATCCATTGTCTGAAATTGATCATTTGCGACGATTGTCGGTAACAGGTACCGGTGGTATTTCCAGAGATCGAGCTTCATTTTCTATTCGAGATA
>CAYOMO010000009.1:0-23867 GCA_964405065.1 uncultured Gammaproteobacteria bacterium | reverse complement strand
GACTAATTCGTAAATTTTAGAATTGAAATTTCATTGGTATTTGAAAACTGTAAATTTGAAAATTAAAAATATGATCCATCTGATGAAATTTAAAAAACTTTATATTCTTTTTTCTTTGCTAATTATTTTGCCGGGACTTTTTTATCTATTTACTTCTGGATTAAAACTAGGAATTGATTTTACTGGTGGAGGACTTTTTGAATATCAGTTTGAACAATCAGCTTCTGCTTCAGCTCAGGTAAAAACTGAGGAGGAGATAAAAAATAATTTGTCAAAGTATGGGGTTGTTACTCCATCTGGAGATCGGACTTTTCTGCTTCGAACTAAGCCAATGGAGCAGTCGGAGCTAAATGATCTTAAGAAAACTATTGCTTCTGAGTCTGGACAGTTTGTTGTCCGACGAGAAGAAAATGTTGGGCCTATCATAGGAAAAGAGTTGGAACAAAAAGCACTGATTGCTTTACTTATTTCAATTGGGGCAATCGTTGCTTACATCACTTGGGCATTTAGGAAAGTTCCCAAACCAGCTAGCTCATTTCGATTTGCCGTTGCGACTATCGTCTCACTTATTCATGATGTTTTGGTTGTAGTGGGTATATTTGCTATCTTAGGGCACTTTTGGAATGTCGAGGTTGATTCACTCTTTGTAACAGCACTGCTGACAATCATCGGTTTTTCTGTCCATGATACTATCGTGGTATTTGATCGAATCAGGGAAAATCTGCCCAAATATATGTCTCATAATTTTGAATATGTGGCCGATGTATCTATTGCCCAAACTTTGGCTAGATCACTCAATACCTCTTTTACGGTACTATTTGTGATGTTGGCATTGCTGATGTTTGGAGGGGAGACGATCCGCTGGTTTGTTTTTGCTTTATTGGTGGGTATTATTTCTGGAACTTATTCTTCAATATTTAACGCCACTGCAATTTTGACCTGGTGGGAAGAAAGACTTGGGCACTAAAAATTATCTTAGACTAGAAGCTGGATTGTTGCCATTATTTAAAATTTTCTGATACTCGTTGGCTGGATTTACCACAGGGGAAGGGCTGGGTGAAGGTGTTGGTGATGGAGAGATTGCTGGAACTGATGAGCTAGATGCTTCGGCAGATTTTGATGCTTCTGCCGATGGTGAGGCTGATTTGGTGGCCTGAAGATAGCGATCTCTAATCACATCAAAGGCGTTGATTATTCCATCTTTATAAACATCTAAATTGGTATTAAAAGTTGATTCACCTTCATTTGAATGAAAAGAAGGAACAAATTCAAACAGTTCATAGGCTTTAGATTTTAAGGTGGTGGATTGTTGAATCAGTAACACTGAAACAGTAATCCCAATTGTGAGAATTAAAATGGGCAGAATTTGTTTAAACATGCAAATCTTTAACTCTGTTTAGAAGAAAATCACGGTCATTTTTCTGATTGTCTTCTAATACTTCTTCAAATAATTTTTGTAAGATATCTCCTACTTCGCGGCTTGGTTTAAGACCAGTAATTTCCATTATATCAGTTCCATTTATTTTCAGATCAGAGATAGAAAATGGTTTTTCGAGGATTTGGTCTATTCTTTTGCGAAACTCTTCCATCCTCCAAGATACTGCTGTTTCAGTGCCTCCACCTAAACGATCGGCTATTCGGACGGCGATCATATCATCAATATTTTCTACTCCAATATTACGGATAAATCGTCTGATGGCACTGTCTGTTTGCTCTTCGGTGACGGTAAACATATGATATCGGACGAGTATTTCAAGTTTATCAATCTGTTTTCGGGAAAGTCTGAGTCTTTCACCTATTTTTTTTGCAATTCTGGCGCCAACTACATCGTGTGCATAAAAGGTGACATTACCATCTTCTTGGGTGCCGTAAGTGTCAGGTTTACCAACATCATGAATAAGTGCTGCAAAACGAACCAATGGATCGGGCGAGGGACAGTTTTTTAAAGAGAGCAGAGAATGATCACCAATATCATAAATTCGGTCATGCTTTGGCCCTTCTTGCATCACACCAAAACATCGTTCAAGTTCAGGTAAAATAATCTGTAACAGGGCTGTTTCACGCAGTAAAATAATACCGCGATAAGGGTCTTCTGCCGACAAAATTTTAAATAATTCATCTCGTATTCTTTCCCAGGAGATATTTTTGATCAGTTGAGCATTTTGTTGGATAGCATTTAAAGTATTTTCTTCAATTGTGAAATGAAGTTGGGTGGCAAAACGGATTGCTCGCATTAGCCTGAGAGCATCTTCTTTAAATCTTATAATGGGATCTCCAACGGCTTTTATTAGATGATTATTGAGGTCTGCTTTGCCTTGAAATGGATCTATAATTTCTCCTAGTTGACCGGTGGTGACATCAATAGCCATGGCATTGATAGTAAAATCACGTCTACCGAGATCCTCTAGTATATCGGTGGTCCATTCAAGTTGAGTAGGATGTCTTGAATCTTGATAGCCAGATTCTTTACGCATGGTAGTAATATCAAAAACATCCCCGGTCATCTCCAAAAAAGCTTCTTCTGAGTAGTCGGACTTTTTATTTGAAATTCGTGGGGTGTTTGTAGGCAAAATGAGTGATTTTCTAGAAATTACAACTGTTCCGAAAGTATTAGCGTAAAAACCTTGTGGAAACATATCTAGAACTTGTTCAGGAGTTGCATCAGTTGTAAAATCCCAATCTTTGGTTTGACGGCCAAGTTTTAGATCACGAACTGGTCCCCCGACCAAATACAAATGAAAGTTGGACTTGGCAAATTTATTGGCCAGGATAATTATTTCTTCTGGTAAATTCATAGTGTAATTTTACACTGTGTGAGAGTATGTTACAATTTTGACCTCCTGATATGATTTGGCAAATTAAAAAACGAGAAGCAACTGATTTAGTTGAACAGTTACTTATTAACCGAGGGTTAAAAAAGAAAGAAGCTATTGAAGCCTTTTTTACTCCTAAACTCGAGTATTTTCAAAAACAGATTCAATTACCTGGGATTACAAAAACTTTAAAAAGAATTGATCAAGCGATTGAAAAACAGGAATTGATTATTGTGTATGGAGACTACGATGTAGATGGGGTTTGTGCAAGTGCTGTGATGTATAAAGCCTTAACTTCATTGGGTGCTAAAATTTTGCCCTATATTCCACATCGGGAAAAA
The DNA here is from genome assembly GCA_964405065.1 of uncultured Gammaproteobacteria bacterium. Lineage (GTDB taxonomy): Bacteria > Patescibacteriota > Microgenomatia > Daviesbacterales > UBA10151 > CAZWRN01. The sequence goes on along the minus strand of CAYOMO010000009.1, from coordinate 20,713 downwards.
GAGGGTTACGGACTGTCTAAAACGGGTTTAGAATTTGCTCGGGATTCCGGAGCTTCATTAGTTATTACGGTTGATAATGGAATAGTGGCTTTGGAACAGGCTAAATTTGCTAAAGAAATTGGTTTGGAACTGATAATTACTGATCACCATTTACCTCTTGAGACTCTACCAGAAGCATTTTCAATAGTGCATTCCACAGAAATGTGTGGAACAGCAGTCGCTTGGTGTTTGATGAAGGAAAAGATATCAGATACTTTAGCTAAAGAGCTACTTGAGCTAGTTGCTATTGCAACTATTGCTGATTTGATGCCTTTGATGGGTATTAACAGAAGTTTTGTTTGGGAGGGTTTAAAAGTTTTAAACAAAACCAAAAATATTGGACTGCAGGAGTTGATCAGGCAATCTGGATTAGAACAAGGAAAAATAACTGCTTATGAAATAGGTCATGTTCTATCACCAAGAATTAATGCTATTGGTAGGCTTGAACATGCAATTGATGCTTTAAGACTGGTTTGTACAAAAGACCTTGTTAAAGCTAGAAGATTGGCGAAGCTTTTATGTGATACCAATACACAGAGACAACAAATAACAATGCAGTCAGTGGATGAAGCGAGACTGATGATTCAAAAAAATAAAAGAGTCCATGTGATGTGGAGTGATAAATGGAATCCAGGAATTATTGGTTTAATTGCTGGGAGAATTACTGAGGAGTTGTATGCTCCTTCTCTGGCTATTTCAGTGGCTGATGGGAAAGCAAAAGGGTCGGCTAGATCAATTGATGGGATTAATATAGTTGAAGTCTTAAGACAAACTTCAGATTTGCTGATAGATATAGGTGGACATTCTGGTGCAGCTGGTTTTTCACTGGAAGAAAAAAATCTGGAAGCTTTTAAAATCAGAGTGGAAAGTTTGGTCGATAATATTGAAGTAATATCCGAAAAAGTTTTGAATATTGAAGCTGAGGTTGACAGTGAAATGCTGTCGAAGTCACTTGTTAAAAAACTTGACCAGTTTGCTCCATTTGGATACAGAAATCCGCCGGTTCTTTTAGCTACTAGAGGAATGCAAATATCAGATGTTAGAACTTTATCAGAAGGCAAGCATTTGAAGTTTAAAGCCAATGGAATAGATGCGATAGCTTTTGGCATGGGCGAGTTGGCAAAAAAGTTACTCGAAGTGAACTCAGTGGATATTGCTTATAATTTGGAAATCAATGAGTTTAGAGGCAATCAAAATCTGCAGTTGAAAGTAAAAGACATTCAATCGATTTAACTCAGATCATCAATCTTTGTATCCAGATACTGGCTGCAATTCCAAGTTGGGTCATATTTGTTACGAAATTAAATCTTTCAAACATACGAGCATCCCGAACAAGTTTTGGATAGCCAATTTCTTGTACATATTTACGTTCAGCTTTTAGGACAGCAAGTCGAAGCGCATTTGCACGACATCTATTCCCAAAACCTGAGTCTAAAGGGAGATTTTTGTTTAGTTGACGATAATCTTCACCATTAAATATTCTTCTTGGAATCGGCATAGGGTAATTATACTATGAGTCGTTAAAGTAATCAAATATTGAATTTTTTACTTAGAATTTTTTTGTGGTGGGGTTGGTGAGGATTCTGGTTGAGGATTTGTTCTTTGATATTGATCTATGGTTGGTGGGTTTTGTTTATTTGCTGCTTTTATTTTATCCATCATTTCAAGGGTTGTTGCATCGTAACCAGTTGGGTTGTTAGGTAAATTTTTTGATCGGATATCTTGCCTGATTTCATCTAGCTGTTGCTTTACAGGAGGTCTTCGATTTGGGTGTTGAGTAAATGGTGAGGCTTCAATTATTTTTTGGCCGGTTTCAGTTTGACTGGCAATTGCGGTTCCTCCAGTTGCTAAAATACCTAATGCAGCTGCTAATTTATGAAGAAAATTTCTTCGACCTAAGGATTCTGGTACATCTATTCCTGGGCGGATTGGAGTGGGTGTATTTGCATCAGGAACTATTACATCTGGACGAATGGGTATAGGTTTGTTTTCTCCTGGTTCACTCATAAAAAAATTATACCATTCGAAAGTAAGAATACTAGCCTGGTTGAATGATATAGATCTTTATGCTAATATTTCTTTTATGCGAGTGGAAAATAAAATGATGAATATGATGATGGCACCTGAAAGGGGGCGGATTTAGTCGTTTTTAAACGATTAAACCAGAGGCCCCGTTAAGGGGTCTTTTTTTTGGGTTATATTGAAGTTCTCGACTTCGCTCGAACAAAAAATTACTTCTTTTTCGACCAAGCCTATACCGGATGGTGCGGGGTGTGTGGATAAATACATTTTAGACTATGTTTGTAACTTTAATTACTGATTGTAAAGATGATAACGCTTTAGGTCGTTCGATGACTCGGCTTTCGACGCTGTTTGAGTGTAATATTACTACTGTTGGAGTAAATGGTTGGGATGCAGACTTGGAAGCGGCTGGAAACTTGATCGATATGCTGGATGCTTCCGAAGGTAAAAAAGGGGTCATTTTAGTCAATGTCGCACCACGTCATAAATCTGGTAAAAAGTGGCCAAATGGTACTCCATTTGGATATTTTCATTACAAAGATACACTAGTTGTGATCTCTGTTGACGGGATGACTCTGTCTTTGGTGAAAAAATTTGGGTTGGTGGATCATGTTAATGTGATGGATATTCCGACTGTAATGCACTCTTTATATGAACAAAAAATCATTTCTAAAGAGCTGGTGGATCATGTAATGCATACCCAATTTAGAAGTTTTGAATTTTTACCGAGAGTTGCTTCATGGCTGACAGAGGGACAGGAGATCCCTTTTGAAAAATATGATTTAAAAGAAGTGCCAGACGCACCCAAAGCTGTCTGGTGGATCGACAATTTTGGCAATGTTAAAACAACCCTTTTTCCAGAAGAGGTCGGCTTTAAAGCTGGTAAAAAAGTCTCTCTAAAAAACGACTTAGAATTAACTTGTTACAACCGTCTGAAAGATGTTCCGGAAAAAGAACCAGCCTTGATAATTGGTAGTTCGGGTTTGGACGACAAACGTTTTCTGGAAATCGTTGTTCAAGGCGTCAGCGCCCAAACCCATTTCGATCTTAAATCCGGGCAGGAGATTTAAGTTCTAAGCTCTCTTTCCATAAAGTGAAATAACTCTTCTCGCTCTAGTTGGATCTGGTAAGGTTCTTTTCCCTTCTAAAGACTGAGACAAGGCTCTTTGCATTTGGTCAGGATTTAAATAGACAGCTTGTCTTTCGGTTACTGCTGATGGAAATACTAAATATCCAGTTGGTTTTTCTACCGCCATGTTAAACACCTCCTTTCTTGTGAAATTTGACTACAAAAAAACCTCCCGTTTGGGAGGCTTATGTAAATTTTTAATTTCTAATGACCAATTTCTAATCTATAGAAAGCCTCCCAAAATAACGCCCTGCGACGGGACTGTTAATAATGATGGAGGCAATGATAGAGAAGATGGATCTCATTTTTTTATATTAATAAACTAGCTCACTAAAAGCAACTCTCTTTGTTCCGTTGTTGTTACTGGTTCTAATGTGATTATTTCACTGGGTTCATTTTTTCTAGGTGGACTGGGTCGATATTTTTCAGGTGAAAGATCACCCCGTAATACTGCTTTATACTTTTCGTTTCTAAATTCTCGACGAGCAATTTTTATTGCTGCACTGATAATACGTCTTTGTTGGGTTATCTCTGATAAATGGTTGATAGACTGAAAAGCATCCAAAGCTCTTATTTGTTGGCGTAGAAAAGTTAACTCAGACTGAGCTTTTTTTTCTGCTATTCGTAACCAACTCTTTGTTTCTTTCATACATAAAAATAAAAGGGGCATCTAGTATCTTTGATACCCCTAGTATTTATTTTCTATAGCCCGGGTGAAATCCTCGATCAAACTTTGGATCATCCATCCCTGGATCAAATGGTTTTTTCGCTATTATTTTATTAACAGCAGTAGTTGATTCTTTAGCCGGTGTAAAAACTATAGAATCTGTCCCGAATCGATATGATCCTCTATTTCCAAATTTTTTAGCATGTTCTACTGCTTCTTGAGCAGTAGCAAATCTTCTTCTTTCTGGTCCTTTATTTTTCATTTTGCACCTCCTTTCTTTTTATTTACTAAAACATTTCTCTTCGTGTTAATGGTGCGAAAGCTCCATAATTATCTTGGCCCGAAGGTGGCATATGATTAGTTGTTGCAACTCTTCGACCATCCAGTTGTCTAATCCTTCGTCTTTGAGCAAAATCAATAATCCCGTTTTCGGAAGATGTCCGGTTTGCTTCGTCCATTTGTTTTCGCATTTGTTCTGCCAATAATTTAATAGCAGTTCTGGGCGACAAACTTTCAGCTCCACCTGCCAAAATTTTAAAAGCTGTAGATGGATTAATATTGGGTGTTTGTTCTAATCTTTTTGACATAATTAGGTTATCCTTTCTTCCTAAAAAAGTACAAAAAAAACCTCCCGTTCGGGAGGTGTGGTATTCCTGTACTTTTTAAGATGTATTTCTTAAAAAGCCCTCCCAAAAGAAGCGCCCACGAGGAGCACCACGAGGAGGACAATAATCGAATTCAAATTTTGTATAGCTGCTTTTGCCATATTAGTGTGTAATTGTATACCTATCTGGGATGAGTTGTCAAATTTTGTTGCGTTAAGTAAAAAAGTGGTGATATATATGTAGTATATACTAAGTATATATTAGTAAGATGGGAGTACTTAAAAGTACTCCCACAATCTCACTAAGTTTTAAACTTATTCTCCGTAGGGTTTTGGTAAAGATGATGTAACACCTCTTTTCCCCACCTCGGCTATTTGTTCCCAATCTAATTTGACCGGGCCACCCGAAGTATTTACATCCATATGGATTCCAGCACTTAAAGCTATTCGAAGAGCTCGTAATTCTTGAGGCCCTAGACTAGGTTTAACTGGTCTATTCGCTCTTTCAGGACTTCTGCCATTTTCAATTTGTGTCATTTTTATTTTTCCTCCTTTCTTTTTATTTTTTATTTTTTTATGGCCTTTTTGTTAAGGCTTTTAAAAGGGCTGTTACTCTGGCTTCTGCTTTTGCTCTTGCTTCGGGTGAAGCGTTTAGACGTTCTATTCTTTCTTTGGAAGCAATAGCATCAGGTCTCTGACTTATCTCTTCAATTGTCCTTAAAGCATGATTTGGTCGTAATAAATCAGTTTTTATAACTTCAATTTGTGTCATATTTTCTCCTCCTTTCTTTAAGATTTCTAAAAAAAGTACAAAAAAAACCTCCCGGGTGGGAGGCCTCTATTGTCTTTAGACTTGGCGTCTTTTTAAGACATTAAACAGCCCCCTCCTGTTGGAAGGTAAAGTAAAAAGTAAAGCTGTTAGTCCAAGTTTTCATAGTACTTTTGGTATTTTAATCATAAGATCTGATCCTTGTCAAATCTGAGCCTAAAAAGGTACAATATGGAGGTGAGAAGTTAGATGTGAGAAGCTGGAAAAGAGATCCATCTTCCCATTTCGCACTTCTCCTTTCTATTATGGAACGAACATTAATACTCGATTGCAACAATAAAATAGGTGAAGAGGTGACTATCTCTGGCTGGGTTCAGGTGCGGCGTGATCATGGGAAAATTGGCTTTTTGGATGTGGCAGATCGAAGTGGGGTGATCCAGGTGTTTTGTACAGGTGATTTATTGGGAGATATTCGGTCACAGGATGTAGTGCGGATTACTGGTAAAGTGGCTGAGAGACCAGAAAAATTGGTAAATACGCATATTCCTACAGGTACTATTGAACTTCAAGCTTCCAAAGTAGAAATTCTATCAAAAGCTGCTGAAATGCCTTTTGATATGTCTGGTAAAGAGCTGGATTTGCAGCTACCGACATTATTGGATAACCGCTCACTTACACTACGACATCCTAGAATCCGATCTATTTTTAAAGTGCAGGCTGCTTTGCTTGAAGGATTTAGACAGGCAGCTTTGGAGCTGGATTGTACAGAAATAGTTGTTCCTACTATTGCCGTTGCTGCCTCAGAGGGTGGTTCTGAGGTGTTTCGGGTTGATTATTATGGTTTTTCAGCCTATATGACTCAAAGTCCACAGTTGTACAAGCAGATGTTGATTCCGACATTTGAAAGAGTATTTACAATAGCTCATGCTTATCGAGCAGAACCATCAGTTACTACTAGACACTTATCTGAAGCGACTCAAATGGATTGTGAATTTGGCTTTGTTGATTTTAAAGATTTGATGGATAATCTGGAATTTGTAGCTACTAATACTTTTAAATATGCAGAAGAGCACTGTGCAGATATTTTAAAAGATTTTGGATTTGAGCCGGTGTCTTATGGCACTATCCCGCGTCTAAAAATGAGAGAAGCTCAGCAAATAATTTTTGAGAGAACTGGGCGAGATAATAGAAAAGAAAAAGATCTAGAACCAGAAGATGAAAGAGAGATTTGTCGTTGGGCTAAAGAAAAACATGGATCAGACTTTGTGACGATCACTCATTATCCAACAGCTAAAAGAGCTTTCTATACTATGCCTGATCCAGAAGATCCAGAGTTTAGCTTAAGTTATGATTTGCTGTTTAGAGGTGTTGAAATCTTGAGTGGTAGTCAGAGAGTAAATGATTATGACCAGTTGGTTTCAATCATGAAAGAGAGAGGAATGAATCCGGATGATTTTGAGATGTATTTACAAGCTTTTAAGTATGGTATGCCTCCGGAAGGTGGTTTTTCATATGGTTTGGAAAGATTGACTTGGTTGCTTTTGGGTTTATCAAATATTCGTGAAGCCTCTTTGTATCCTCGTGATATGGAAAGAGTAGATATCCGTTTATCCACCATAGCCCATGCTAAAAATTCAAAACCTGTTTAAACATTTACCTTTAGTTGCTTCACTGGCCGTGTTTGTTTTTGTGGTCGGTTTTTTGGTCACAACTCCCAGAGTGGTGACTCTCGCCGAAAGTAAAATAAGTTCTGCCAATGAAATTCCCAAATCACTGCCCGTGATGGCTGGTGAAGTTGCTGGGGAAACTAAACAACCAGTTATTACTATTGAATCAGCTCAGATTGCTACTCCTTCTGTTTCAGCTTACGGAGTTTATGCTATGGACATGGATTTGGGAGAAAAACTGTTAGCTAAAAATAGTGATACCAAATTGGCGATGGCATCCACAACCAAGATAATGACTGCCTTAGTGGCAGCAAATTATTTTAAATCAGGGCAAGTTTTAACAGTTCCTAAAGAAGCATTAGTCGGGGGGTCTTCGATGGATTTGGTGGCTGGAGAGCAGATGACTTTTAGATCACTATTATATGGAATGATGTTGAATTCAGGAAATGATGCTGCCTATACACTGGCTAACAATTATGTCGGAGGATTGAGTAATTTTATTGATCAAATGAACCAACGGGCTTTACAAATGGGTCTAAAAAATACTCATTTTCAAAACCCAGCAGGTTTTGACAATAATCAGCACTATACTTCAGCAGCTGATATGGCTCAGATTGCCAAGATTTTTACCCAGGATGCCTTGCTCGCAAAAATAGTTGCTACAAAAAGCACCAGTGTGTTGTCTTTTGATAAATCTCACCAGCATCTTTTGACAAATTTAAATAAATTGCTTGGTCAGGATGGAGTTGTTGGTATTAAAACAGGTACTACTGAAGCTAGCGGTGAGAATCTTGTCACTTTGGTGGAAAGAGATGGCCATCGGATATTGATTGTTGTTTTAAATAGCCGAGATCGTTTTAGTGAAACCAAACAGATTATCGATTGGATTTTTGCAAATTACACATGGAAAGTAAGTTGATCACTGAGCAATTGCTTCATCTTTGACTGCAGGGATATATCCCACAAATTCAGGCCCTTCAAATACGTAGACCGGTTGCAAAAATGGGATAAAATCACTATTTAAAAAATATGCCAGATAGACTTTGGTGATAGAGATAAAACTACCAGCTTTAGCCTGAGAAAAAGGAACTAGAGCTTTGCCTTCCTGGAGATTGGTAAAGGCTTCATCAGGTGTTTTGATCGGATAGGTAGATGAATTTTGCAGATCTATCGGCCAGAAGGTGTAATCAAGATAAACAAAGCGTTTGTTTTCCTCACGTTGATTGGTAACCATGCCTTTGACAAGTCCTTCATTGAACGTTGGAGTGACAAGAGGTATTTCATCCACATCTGCCTGCCACAAGTTGACAATCGCTTTATTTGGATCACCTTGAGATCGGTCATACAAGACTTTGGTTCGACCATCTCTTAGTTGATCTTTTAGTAAATTTTTGCCTGAAAGATAACTTTTAAAATCTGCTGCCAATCTATCTGCGTCTTGGAATTGTTCACGACTTTCGACAATATCAGCACTGGCTGTGGAGATAGGTCGACTCATGCTAAAGTTGCCGGTATCCAAATTAATGGATAATTCGCCGCCATTTTGATCTAAAAATTTGTATTGGGTAGCTGAAATTGCTTGTGAACCACGGTTGAAGCCAATTAATCCAGCTAGACTTTTTGCTCTGTCTAGTGCTAATAAGTCGGTCGCTAGTTGAGCTACAGAATAAACTTTAAAAAGTTTAGGTATTTTGTCTGGCAGACCGCCTGTATCAGTATCCAGTTTGTAATTGTAGGTTTTAGAGTCAGCAGCGTTTTGCTTAAGAGCTAGTTTAGGCAGAGGGCCGTATTGTTCGGTTGGTTTTTCTTCTACAACCGGTTGATTGGGGAGATAAACCTGAAAATACCAGTATTGATAACCTGCCCAGGCGAAAATTAGTACTACAGAAAAGATTGCTCCAAAGAGCAGGGCTTTTTTGGTAAAGATGGCAGTCTCGGTAAGAGTCATAGATTTGGGAAGTTAGACGTGAGAAGCTGGATTTAAAAGATGTGTGATTTGAGATTTTTCTCATTCCACGTTTCTTTTTCCAGACTCGCCTTTCGCACTTCTCACTTCTATTATAGCTGTAAATCGGTTTTAGGGTATAGGGTTTAGAAGCTAGTATAGATATCGGTTGTAGTTTTAGATTTCATTCCAGCATCCATACCCATTAACCCTAAACCTATATTGTGCTAGAATTACCCCATGAATCAAGTACGTGTACGTATAGCGCCCTCACCAACTGGGGAGGATTTACATATTGGAAATCTTTATACAGCTATGATGAATTGGGTTTGGGCTCAAAAAAATCATGGTAAATTTATTGTTCGGATTGAAGACACGGATCGTGAGCGTTTTGTAGAAGGTGCTGAAGCCAGGATTTTGCAGACATTGGCTGATTTTGGTCTCAATAATGATGAGGGACCCAATGTTGGAGGGGAGTATGCACCGTATAAACAATCAGAGAGACTGGAGATTTATAAAAAGTATGCTCTTGAACTTGTGGCAAAAAATGTGGCCTATTATTGTTTTTGCTCAAAAGAGCGTCTGGAGGAGATTCGAAATACCGAATCTGCTACTAATCAACGAAAAAAACATTGGGAATATTGCAAAATAGATTCAGTAGATGAAGTTGGAAAAAGAGTTGCAGATGGTGGGAAATATGTGATTAGACTTAAAGTACCGCAAAATGAAGATATTGTTTTTACTGATCTAATCCGTGGAGAAATCAAAATAAATAGTGATCAAGTTGATGATCAGGTGCTTTTAAAGTCAGATGGTTTTCCAACCTATCATTTGGCTGTAGTGGTGGATGATTATCTGATGAAAATATCTCATATCATTCGAGCAGAAGAATGGATCTCTTCGACGCCTAAACACGTTTTGTTGTATAAAGCCTTTGGCTGGGAGATGCCTATTTTTGCCCATATGCCGATCTTGCGAAATTCAGATAAGTCAAAGCTATCGAAAAGAAAAAACCCAGTTTGGGTGTCTTGGTTTTTAAAAGAAGGGTATTTGGTAGAAGCAATTTTAAATTATTTGGCTACCATGGGATGGTCACACCCAGAAGAAAAAGAGATTTTTAGTATGGAGGAATTTATTCAAAAATTTGAATTGAAAGATGTTTCTCCAGTTGGGCCGGCTTTTGATATCGTCAAGCTAGATTGGATGAATGGCGAATATATTCGCGCTATGTCAGATGAAGAGTTGACTCAAAAGTTGCAAAAATATTTAGTAGATCATCCGGCTAAAGATCAGATAGCTCCCATTGTTCCTTTAGTGAAAGAACGGATCAAAAAGTTGTCAGATTTTATCCCGTTAACAGATTTCTTTTTTGAAGAGCCAGAATATGATATGGAAATATTTAAGAAATTAAGAATTTCGAATTATGAATTAATAATGAATCGTTTGATTGAAGTTTTTGAGCAAAATAAAGGTAATTGGGATTCAGAGAAATTTGCCGAAGAGTATCGAAATCTAGCTAATCAGCTGGAAATTTCCAATACGACTATGTTTCAACTTTTGCGAGTGGCGGTTACAGGACAGTTGGTGTCACCGCCACTTTTTGAAAGTATTAAAATCTTGGGTGAAGAGAAAACTTTGGAGAGAATTAAAAAAGCTTTAGAGTTTGTAATAAATCCCCCTGCGGAACCAAAATATTAATTTGTATTTCACGACCGAAAAAAATATTTATAAATTGTTGATCTTCGCTGCTAAAATGAAGTCATTTTCTGTGAGTCCGTGAGCTTCATGAGTGGTAAGTTGTAATCGAACCCGGTCATAGAAGCAATAAATGTCTGGATGGTGGCCTTCTGCTTCAGCTAAATCGGCTACTTTATTAATAAATTTTATAGATTCTTGGAAATTGTTAAATTTAAATTCCCTGACCAGATTATCACCAGCAAGTAGCCAGTTTTCAACTGCAGGAAGATATTCTTTGATTTTATCCATTGAAAGTTTACCTTCGCCGGTCTCACAGGGGATACATTTTTTCTTGGTAAAATCCATAGTATTTAGTGATAAGAGATAAGCAAAAAGAGATAAGTAAAATTTTTATTGCTTATTGCTTATTGCTTATATTATTTTATTTTCTTAAGTTTGGCTAGATAGAATCCTTCAAATAATGCTGATGGTAAGATGCGAATAGTATTTTCTAGGTTTTGATCAAAGGATTTTTCTTGACTAGAGGTAAAACCTGGTATCGATGGGATATCTGATAGAACTATTTTTTCAATAGAAACTTTTTGATTGGTTTTTTTAATCAGCCAGTCTACAACTGCTTCATTTTCAGTTATTTCTAAAGTACAAGTTGAGTAAAGAATAATACCTCCTGGTTTGGTTGCTAAGTAAGCGGAATATATCAGGTCACATTGTCTTTTGCTTAGTGCTTCAACAAGCGTGGGGCTCCAATTTTCAAAGCTTTTTGGAAAATGTGTATTGAATGTTCCTTCTAGACTACAAGGCGCATCAAGTAAAGTTTTATCAAAAAAATTGGGATGTTTTTGGCCTATCTCTTGGCCTAAAAAATTGGTTACTTGGGTATTTTCCACACCTTGTTTTTTAAGATTATATTTTAATTTTTCTAACCGAATTAAATGTCTATCATTGGCGATAATTTTGCCCTTATTATTCATGAGCGCTGCCATTTGAGTTGTTTTACTTCCAGGTGCAGCAGTTAAATCTAAAACAATTTCATCTGGTTTTGGATTTAATACAGTGACTGGTAATAAACTAGCTAGACTTTGTGTATAAATTAGTCCATTCTGATAAATATCAGACTGAATAAATTTCTTTTTATCGCTTTTTAATATAAACCAATCAGGATATGAGTCAAATTGTTGGAAATCAATCTGTTCTTCAGTCATTTTTTTAATCAGATCGGTGGTAGAAGTTTTTAGTGTATTGGTACGAAAAGTGGTAGGTCTTTGTGAATTAAAACCAGTCAGTATTTGGGTGATTTGATCATCAGAAAAGATCTGCTGGAGGTTTTTTATAAATTGTTTAGGTAAGACGTTATTCACAAAAAGTAGTATACCAAACTGTTTCAGCTTTTTATCAGGAAGAGTTGATAGTCTTTATGTATAAATCGTTGTTCCCGAGATTTCACGATTTAGAAAAAAGGGGGTGAAACTATGTTAAGAAAAACAGTTTTATTGCCAATTGCGGCTTTGGTAATTGGCGGCACTGCCTTTTTAGGTGTTAGCCATGTCTCAGCACAAAATACTGATGGCCATTTAGATTTAATTGCCGCTATAGCTCAAAAATTTAATGTCCCTCAAGATCAGGTGCAGCAAGTTTTTAATGATCATAGAGCAAAAAGACAATCTGAAATGCAAGCAAAAATGGATGAAAGATTGACTCAGTTGGTAAAAGACGGAAAACTAACTGAAGATCAAAAGCAAGCCATTATTGCCAAACTGGCTGAAGAGAAAAACAATTTCAACCCGGATTCTTTTAAAGATTTAACTCCAGCACAAAGAAGAGAAAAAATGGAGCAACATCGACAAGAGATGGAAAATTGGGCTAAATCCCAAGGGATCGATTTGTCAGTCATCATGCCGATGAAAATGGGGCGCGGAGGACATGGAATGCATTAATCCGCAGATATAGGTAGGAGAAGGCGCTTTTGTTTTTAAAATACAGAGGCGCCTTTTTTATGATAAAGTTTAATAATGGGTGAAGAAATTTTGGAACTAGCTGACAAATGGAGACATTGGAAGTTTAAAAATACCGCACTCCTTTTATTGAGTTTGATAATTTTTTTCTTTTTTGCCGAGCATCCTGCAATCAAAAATGCCATTTCATTTATAGGAAACTTTGGTTACCTGGGAGCTTTTTTTGTAGGAATTATGTTTGTTTCTATTTTTACGGTAGCACCTGCAGGGGTAGTTTTATTTTATATGGCAGATACATTAAATCCTTTAGGTGTAGCACTGGCAGCCGGAGCTGGTGGAGTAGTCGGAGATTTTTTGATTTTGAAGTATTTAAAAGACAGGGTTTTTTTAGAGTTAAAACCGGTATTTATGAATCATGGCGGTAAGCCTTTGAGAAAACTTTTTAAAACTCCCTACTTCGCTTGGGCAGTACCTATTTTAGGAGCTATTTTGATTATGTCGCCTTTTCCAGATGAAGTAGGTCTAGGTCTATTGGGAATTTCGAAAATTAAAGAATGGCAGTTACTCGGTATGTTGTTTTTGTTGGATGTCGCTGGAGTATTTTTGATTGTAATTACTGCTAGGTCTTTTTAATATATAGCCAGACATCATCTTCAGATTTTTCCGGTTTCCAGTTGGGTAATTTGAAATGATTAGTTACAAATTTTGCGCCCTTTTTTAGCTCTTTGTTAAATTTTGTTTCTAATGGTTGCATCATATGGGTGATTCCAAATAAGGTTACAGCATCATATTTTGATAGATCAGTTTTCCATAAATCAGACAGATGAACAAAAGCTTTTTTTTGTAATCCCATTTGATTGATTTGCCATTTGGTATAAAGAAAGAGAAGGGGATTGATTTCATATCCATGCGCCTCGATTCCTTTTTGAGCGAAAGCAATAATGATTCGTCCATCACCAGAGCCAATATCAACCATTTTTTGCCCCTTTTTTAAGTTTAAAAGTTTAATCATTATTTTGACACGACTATGACTGACAGGAGCATAAGGCCCCCCACGAATAACTGAGTATCCAAAGAGGTAGATGATATAAAGTGGAAATAACAATAAAAGTAGATAAATAATTATTTCCATTAAAAAGTTGTTTTGTTGCACATTTGGGACTACGTTCGAACTTGTTGGGATGCTAATAGTTTCCAGTAAAAAAACAAATTCACTGTTGTGAGGACTTGGATTATTAATAAACTGTTCGCCGGTCCGAATTTGTCCCCAACTAGACCTACTCCATAAGCTGCTATGGCAAAAAAAACACTACCTGCTAATGAGTTTAATGATCCCATGGTAGCTCTTTGATGATTCGAGAAATTCTTCTGTAATAAAGTACTTTCAGCCGTACTTCCTAAACCAAAGAATATCGAGGTAGTAGTCATTAAAATAGGAGAGAAAATTGTAACATTAATGAGAGCTACTAAATTAATGAATTTACTGTATATCTCTCCAAAGAATAATACTTTCGCTGCGCTAAATCTTTTGATAATATTCCCTGCATAGAAAAATCCAATTGCAGCTCCAACATTTGAGATTGTTTGAGGGATACCAACCGCCCATATTGGCCAAATACTGTTGATAAAAGCTGATCTGAAAACCCATCCGGCTTCGCCAAAACCGTAGTCAATAATTCCTGTAATACTTAATAAGCGTAATTGAGGATTTTTAATGAATAGAATAAATGCTTCTTTTAAATGGCTGTATATATTATTCTTCTCTTGAGTAAAGATATTTGGTTCGATTAATTTCAAGCTTAATAAAACACACAGTAATTGGGGAATTACAGAAAGCCAAAATACAATATGTGTTGAATAAAAGGCTATAAATCCCCCAATCAGAGAAGAAATTCCTAAAGCAACCTGAAACATACTACTTAATCTTCCATGATGATGTTGATAATCCTCAGTAAGGTTGTGTTCTTGCAAAGTTTCATGCAAGAAGGCATCATTGTTTCCACTATAAAAAGATCTAGATAGACCTTCAAAGATTGCCCCTATTATTAAGATCCATAACGAGAAGCCCAATGCATAACAAACTACTGATAAAAATGCAGAAGCTGCTCCCATTATGACTGTATTTTTTCTTCCTAAGTAATCTGACAGTAATCCAGTAGGTAACTCGAATATTGCTGTAGCAATACTTGCAGCTGAAAAAACTGCCATTCCTAGTGCCAAAGATCCAGCAACTGTTGAGAAATAGATTATTGCAACTGGTGCGTAAAGCCTAAAATCAGTAAAAAAATTAATCCATGTAAGGAGTTTTATATTTCTGTGCATGAGTTGAGTATAACAGGTTCAAATCCTAGTTGGAGTTGTACTAGTTTGATGTAGAAATTGAAGCTAAGGATCTTGGGTTGCCGAGCAGGGATTCGAACCCCAATAGACAGATCCAGATTCTGTCGTCCTACCATTAGACGACTCGGCAATAAACGAATAACCATTAGACCTTACGTCAATGTGGGTTCAATTTTAACACACATTAGTGTTTTTTTCTTCATAAAGGTTCTTATTTAAATAGGATAACTAACTTTGTCGTAGTATTTTGGATATGGGTTTGCCGTGGGCGAGTTCGTCGACTAATTTATCCAGATAGCGAACATTTTGGACAATTGGGTCTTGAATATCTTCTACGCGAACACCGCAGATTACACCGGTAATTTGTTTTCGGAGTGGATTTAGTTTGGGAGCTTGTTTAAAAAAAATTTCAAAGGTAGATTCTTGTTTGATTTGGCTGGTTAATTCTTTATCTGAATATCCAGTTAGCCATTTTACTATTGTATCAACCTCTGCTTTAGTCCGAGCTTTTTTTTCAGCTTTAGCAATATACAAAGGATAAACAGATGCAAAAGTCATGTTGTAAATGCGTTGAGTAGTTTTGTCATTTTGCTGCATGATCTGATTTTACTTAAGAATTTTAAGATTGGCAAATTACCTCTGTTGTTTCAGCTATATCTCAGTTAATATTTATATAGTTGGTTTATGGAAAAAGAAAAAATTGTAGTTGCTGTTTTATTGGTTGCTATATTGATAATTGGTGGTGGTATATATTGGTTTAATACAAATAAGACAGTAAGTGATTTGGGAGGACAAAATACAACTTTAACTAATGAGGCATCTTCGGATGTAGGAAATGGCAGTTATACTATGGATGAAGTAGCCGTCCACAACTCGGCCAGTGATTGTTGGCTGGTGATAAACAATAATGTATACAATGTTACAACATTTATCCCAAAACATCCTGGTGGACGGGATATTATTAAAGGCTGTGGTAAGGATGCAACAAATATGTTTAACAGGGAAAGTGAACATCAGGAAAAAAATGCATCTCAGTATTTACCCGATTATCTAATAGGTACTTTGAGTAAATAAATTGATCCAATTAAATTCTTTTAAACTGTTTGTATAATTCTGTTAGTGGTGTCTTGATGAAAGTTGGTCGACCATGAGGGCAGCTTTGGTAATTAGGGGTTTGGAAAAGTTTGCTGATCAATTCCTGACTTTCAATATTGTTTAATTTGTCACCTTGTTTGATAGCGCCACGACAGGCGAGATATTTGAGCATTTTATCTGTTTGAATATCAAATGAAATTTTTTTATCTTGATTTATTTGTTCGACTAATTCAGGAAAAATATCAGCAAAATTGCGATCTTTTAATATTTCAGGTACTTCGGTAATCTGGAATTCAGATTTGTTTCGTTGAACTTTTATCCCAAACTGTTTCAGAGTACTAATGTTTTGTGAAACAATTTCACTTTCTTGAATCGATAAATTCAATTTTATTTTTTTGGGAAGTTTGTATTTTTTATGTTTTTTTTCTTGAAATAGTTGTTTGAATTGTTCATATAAAATTCTTTCATGAGCAGCGTGTTGGTCAACAATAAATAACTCTTTTTGTGCCTGAAATACTAGAAATAAATCGAATATTTGTAAGATTTGGATTTCTTTATTGATTTTTTTTTCGAGTAAAAATAATTCGGTATCTTTTTTCAAAAGTTGTCCGGCAAATGAATCGACAATAGATTGTTCTTTAATTGCTTCTGGATATTTTTTAAGTTGCAGTACCTGATAAATAGCTTTTTGGACTTGATCAAAAACATATTGCTTATTGTGATAATTAACTTGCTCTTTTCTGGGGTGTACATTCACATCAACCAACTCTTTGGGTAAAGTAATATCCAAAATGTAAATTGGATATTTATTGCTATCTATCAAATTTCCGTAAGATTCTTTGATTGCTGTTTTAATAAGTTTATCTTCGACAGGTCTTTTATTGATAAAAAGGAATTGTTTTGATGTACTAACTGTTGAATGTTGGGGCAAAGAGGTAAAGCCTTGAATATTTATATACGAATCTTCGTATCTAAGAGGCACTAATTTTTCTAAATGTGGATCTCTTAGAAAAAATAACAATCGCTGATGCAAAGTTTGGTTTTTGGATGTATCAAAAATAATTTTTTGGTTGTGGCTAAAAGTAAATCTAATTGTTGAATTGGCTAGAGCAATTTTGATCATCCAGTCTAAAATTAGTCGGTATTCTTTTAGTGGGCTTTCAATGAATTTTTTTCTGGCTGGAAGGGAATAAAATAAATCTCTTACTTCAATCTGAGTTCCTGTCGGCATACCGATAGGAGCCGATGATATAAGCTTACCACTTTCAATTTCTAGCTTAATTCCAGCTAACATATTGGTTTGCCGGCTTTGAATGGTTAATCGACTAATTGCGGCAATCGAAGCTAGTGCTTCACCCCGAAACCCCAGTGATCCAATAGCAATCAAATCATCATCAGGAGAAATTTTGCTTGTGGTATGAAGCTTGAAACTGTCTTTCAGGTCAGCTTCATTCATCCCGATGCCATCATCAATAACTTGAATCTTTTTAAGTCCGCCATCTTCAATACTAATTTGAATATGTGTTGCCTTGGCATCTATAGAATTCTCAACCAACTCTTTAACTGCGAAGGCTGGTTTTTCGATCACTTCTCCGGCGGCTATTTTGGCAATTTGTAATGGAGATAGTTTATGAATGGTTTTCATGTTTCTTTTTTGTACTAATTTTTTTTGATTAAGGCAGTTTGATCATCTTGAATGAGTTTTAATTTGGATTTTAGTTCGGCTAGTTTGTTGAGAGCATCTAATGGAGTGATACCTAGGATGTCGACATTTGCTAATTCTTTTAACACTTCTCGCTCCAAGAAAAAATCCTCTTCAGAATTGCTTTTATATTTGTTGGGAGTTACTTCTGTATTGTTTAATTCTAACGATTCAAGTTTGTGATTGGCATTGATGACAACTTCTGATGGAATTCCAGCTAGTTTGGCAACGGCGACTCCAAAAGAATGAGAAGCGGCTTCAGGGGTGATAGTATAGAGAAAAATAGGCGCCTCTTTTTGTTGAACGACCGACATTGAGTAATTTTTGACTGAACGAGGAAAATTTGTTTCCAATTTTTGTAATTCATGGTAATGAGTGGCGAAAAGAGTTTTAGGTGGAATTCTAAAATGGGTGACTAAATATTCAGCAATAGCCCAAGCGATTGAAATCCCATCATAGGTACTCGTCCCACGGCCGATTTCATCCATTATGATCAGACTTTTTTCTGTGGCATGATTGAGAATAAAGGCTGTTTCAACCATCTCTACCATAAAGGTGGATAGACCAGATGTGATGACATCTGAAGCGCCTGATCTGACAAATATCCTGTCTACAGGTGTCAGAGTGGCAGATTCAGCTGGAACAAAAGATCCGATTTGAGCGAGCAGAGTAATGAGTGCAACTTGGCGAATGTAAACAGATTTACCTGCCATATTTGGACCAGTTATCAATAAAAGTTGGGCGTTGGATTTATTAAAGGTGACATCATTTGGAACAAATTTACCGTTTTCAAGCAGCTTTTCTACCACTGGATGACGGCCGTTTTTAATTGAAAGCTCTCCGGAAATGAGTAATTTTGGTTTGGTGTAATTTTCCCTTTCAGCAATAAAAGCAAAAGTGGATAAACAGTCGAGAATTGCGATAGCTTGGGCACTTTCCTGAATATTTTGAGTAAAACTCAAAAGTGTTTCAACTGTTTTTAAAAATATTTCATACTCTAAAGTATTAATTTTTTCTTCGGCTGTCAGGATAATTTCTTCATGATGTTTTAATTCGGGAGTTATAAATCTTTCGCCATTTACCAGGGTTTGTTTCCTTAAATAATTTTCCGGGACAGCGGCAAGATTGGATTTGCTGACTTCAATGTAATACCCAAAGACTTTATTAAAACGAACTTTTAGGGAAGAGATACCACTTCTTTCACGTTCAATTTTTTCTAGATTTTCAATCCAGAGTTTACTTGATGCTATAGATAGATGCAGCTTATCGAGTTTTGAGGAGACCCCTCTTTTAATTAATCGGCCATTTTTGACATCGACAGCTGGTGGTTCAGCGGTGATAGTGTTTTCGATCAGATCAATAGCTTTATTGAGTTGAGGTGAAATCATTTTAGTACTTTGTTTGATCAAAGGATTTGTCTCAGCTTTTAAAAATTGCCTGATTTCCAAAATGGTTTGAAGGGCAAATTTTAGATTGTTGAGATCTCTACCATTGCTCAGTCCAATACTAATACGGGATAAAAGTCTCTCAATATCGGGTACCTGTTTTAACTTGTCGCGTAAGTTGTTTTTAATCTCGGTTTTTTTAAAAAATAATTCGACAGCATTTAGTCTTTCTTCAATAATTTCTTTATTTATTAGTGGATGTGAAAGATATGATTTGAGAAGTCGACCTCCCATAGCAGTAATGGTCTGGTCAATTATTGAAATTAAAGATCCTCGTGTGTCATGTTCTCGGATAGTGGAGAATAGTTCTAGATTGATAATTGTTGATTTATCTAAACCAACAATTATATCTTCTTGCTGAGGGGTAAAGCGTTTAATGTGAGTAAGGGTGGATTTTTGAGTTTGTTGAAAATAACCAATTAGGGTGGCGATTGCTTCGGTTAAAATTGGTTTATGATCCAAAGCAAATGCTGAAAGAGTGGATACTCCGAGTTGAGATTTGAGTATTTCTTTTGAACGAGTACTATATGTACTCCATTCTAAAAAAGGGAAAAGATTGAGTTGCTTTTCGGATTTTAAAACTTTTAAAAGCTCGATATCACTGTATTGTTCTTCATTGAGAATACATTCAACTGGCTGGATTTTTGCTAATTCTTGTTGAAGTTGATTGAGAGGGTCTTCTACCTCTTTTTCCAACCCACTTAAAAAGCCAGTGGACAGATCGGCCCAGGCGATAGCAAGGGTATTTCCGAGGATTAAAACGCTGGTAATAAAATTGTTTTCTTTTTTACTAAGAGCATTTTCATCTAGAATAGTGCCTGGAGTTACTACCCTTACTACTTCGCGTTCGATAATGCCTTTTTTATTGGGTAAACTCATCTGTTCACAGATAGCGACTTTATAGCCGGCTTTGACCAATTTATTGAGATAGATATCGACAGCATGAAAAGGCACACCGGCCATAGGTATTCGGCCGTCTTTACCTTTTGGACGACTAGTTAGGGTGATATTTAAAACTTTGGCTCCAATTTGGGCATCGTCCATAAACAGTTCATAAAAATCGCCCATTCGGTAAAAAAGCAGGCAGTCTTGATATTGTTTTTTGATCTGAGCATATTGCTTCATCATTGGGGTGTTAAATTCGTCCATAGAAGTTGTTGCTATTTATATAAACAGATATGTTTTAACTTTGGAAGTGTTGTAATTGCTCAGATTTGATTGGACGGATATGTTTGGAGTATTTTGGCTTATTTAAACAAGAGTTTAAAATCTTGTAGGTATCCAGATCAAAACCGATATCTAAAGCTGTGTCTAGTTTGGTTCCTTCCGAGTTCATTTTCCCTAAGACACACCAGTTATCAACAATAAAACTATCACAACTAGTTCCATCATCACTAAAATCGTCAATAACAATAGGATGTTCAAACGGCCATTTTCTGAATTTCATCCGGCCTAAAATATTCATAAAGCGAAAGTTGTAAAAAAGCGGTTTCTCTTTATTGGCGCAAGCCCCTTTACAACGGCCTAGCCGGTAGCCAAAACAGCTAGTGGAGGTTTTATCGATGCCAAGTAATATCTCAAACAACTGATGTTCTTTATCTATCGCATAGAGAAAATCCTGCAGAGATTTTTTACTATT
>CAYOMO010000008.1:0-25860 GCA_964405065.1 uncultured Gammaproteobacteria bacterium | reverse complement strand
AATTTACGATTTCCAGACAGAGAAATTTTGGCGTTAAAAAAACCAGTTCAGAACATATTCTTTTTTTGGATGCCGATGTATTTTTAAAAAAAACTGATTGTCTGCAATCTTATTTCGATGAAATATTAGAAAAAAATCCAGACCTGGCCGCTGCAACCAATTTACCGGCGGACAATCCTCATCTGGATAAAGATCAGGCAGATAAACTTGGTGTTAAAAGATTAAGATCTGCAGTCAAAAAAGCTGAAAATACGGCAATCTTTGTGGCCGCTGATGTAATGTTTAAAGCCACTAAGCCCGTCTGGCCTATGGCAATGGGTATAAATCTATATGTAAAAAGAGCCTCTTTTGATAAAGCCGGTGGCTTTGATGACAAACTGCGTTTTGCTGAGGATCATGAACTAGTGCAAAGAATGGTCAAAGCGGGTAATAAATTTGTTTTTCTAAAAAAACCGAAAATATATACTTCTACCCGCCGGATTGAGCATGAGGGAAAAGTTCAGTATATTACCAAAATGGTTATCTCTTTTATACATAATGTCACCAGAGGGTATCGCAACAATCCAACCAAATACAAATACGGACACTTCAAATAAATGTTAATTCTAAAATTAGTTTTATTTTCTCTGCTGATGGCTTTTATTATGGCGAAGCTGGAGATTGAAATCGAAGGTAAAGATGGCTGGGCAGCGGCTCTGCCGACCTGGCGGGTAAAAAATTGGTTTACCCGTTTATTGTGGGGGAAACAAGAATTTACCGGTTATCATTTTTGGGTTTTTTGGTTGATTATGGTTTTATTGCATTTTCCTTTTTGGATAGGATTGCCCTGGACGTTACAGTTAGAACTACAGATTTTAGGTGTTTTTTTCTTAGGAGTTATTTTTGAAGATTTTTTTTGGTTTGTACTCAACCCGCATTACGGCATTAAAAAATTCACCAAACAATATGCTCATTGGCACAAAGATTGGTGGGGCAGAGTGCCGTCTTTATATGTCAAAATGTTTGTGATGACCGTTATTTGTTTTGGAATTAGTGCAGTATTGCCAAGTTAATATACTCCAGTTTCAATTTTTTGATTAACTGGAGCTTTCTTTCTTAATTCAACTTCCCACCAACTATGAGCATTTGGGTATCTGTCAGGATCTATACCATTTGCAGTTCTAACGACTAGATCTGTCAACTCAAATCCTTGTTTTACAAACCGTTGTCTAACTTCAGCTGCAGAATTTGTTAGAACTCCGCTATCTACAATATGTCTTGTAATCGTATAATCTTGGATTTCTCTTTCTGTGGTTAGGCGATCGATGAATTGATCTGGATTTTGTGAAAACATACTAGGTCTCATTAGGGTAAATGCTGCAAAACCTCCGGGTTTAAGAACCCGGAACATTTCCGCTATGACTTGTTCTGGATTAAATGCATAATCAATCGCCATATTGCTAGTCACTAAGCCAATTTTTTCAGCCGAAAAAGGGAGAAACATAGCATCAGATTGAATATGGACTATATTTGGGTGAGGATTTAAATATCTTGAGACAATTGGTGCTACATCTAATGTAATGATTGGATTTTTTGGTAGCTGATAGCCAGTTTTCATTGCCAGGCTTGAAACAAAATACTGCCTGCCTGATCCTATATCCAAAATTGGATCGGAGCTATCAAGTTGAGGTACTATTTTTGCCACCCTTTGTGCCAATAAGGGATTACTTTCCTCCGGACACCCGGAAGTCATTTTAAATTCATAACCCAGTCCCCAATAAGCTGCAGAAACTCTTGAAATGGGTTGTTGCTTTAATCTTGCTATTATTTCTTGTCGTGTTTTTCGGTCTTCAATTAACGGCATAAGTACTTTCTTTTATTTACAGGCAAAGCCTCTATTTTTAGACATAAAAAAACCTCCCAAGTGGGAGGCTTTAGAAACTTTCCAATTAACTAATTCTCTGATTAACTAATCACCTACTATTGCCTCCCATTTGTGATGTGGAAGAACAGCAGCATGGCGGATTGGCTTTAATAAAATTTTGAATTTGGGGGATGGATTTTTCTTTTCGGTTGCCACAGTTGCACATATTCGAGTCACTATACAAAATGAAGTATCTACTGTCAAATAGTTACTAGTTGGAAAGTGGATTAGGATTAGAAATTAATAAGTGATAAAATACCAGCATGAAAAGGTTTGTTTTAGTTGATGGTAATGCTTTGCTTCACCGAGCTTTTCATGCCACACCTCCTTTAACCACTTCAAAAGGGGAGCTGGTCAATGCCGTCTATGGCTTTACCAATATGCTTTTAAGAAGCTGGGATGATCTTAAACCAGACTATATGGCGATCGCTTGGGATAAAAAAGCCCCCACTTTCAGACATCAGGAATATACCCAATACAAAGCTACCCGGGGCCCGGCTGATGAAACACTCAGCAGTCAATATGACAGGGTTCATGAAGTGGTAAAAGCACTTGGAGTACCAGAGTTTGGCTTAAATGGGTATGAAGCAGATGATCTGATTGGGACATTAGCCAGGCTGTCTGTGGAGCAAGAGCCAGAGATTGAAGTAATCATTTTGACTGGTGATCGAGATATTATGCAAACCATTAATGGCCAGGTCAAAGTACTAATGCCGAAAAAAACTTTATCAGATGTTGGTCTATACGGAATCCAGGAATTTATTGACCGTTTTGGTTTTCAGCCAATTCAGATGATCGAATACAAAGCTTTAGCTGGAGATGCTTCAGATAATATTCCTGGTGTTCCTGGAATTGGCGATGTCAGTGCAACCAAACTGATCAAACAGTTTGGCGCTATTGAAGAGATTTATAAACCAGAAAACCTAGCGACTTTGCCGGAACGAATGCAAAAACTTTTAGCAGAAGGAGCTGAGTCAGCTGCCATGAGTAAACGGCTGGCCACTATTGATGTCAATGCTCCGATCAAACTGGATTTTAAAGAGTGTGAAGTCAAAGATTACAATCAGAAAAAAGTTGTCGACCTTTTTAGAGAGCTAGAATTTAAAACTTTGGTAAATAAATTAACTGGCGAAGGTAAAGATCCTTTGAAAGGTGAAAATAATTTAGGAGTTAATATTGCGGTACCTAGAGAGGAGAAACCGGCCCAATCAAAAGAAACAGTTGAGTTGGATCTGCAAGTGCAAAAAGTTTTGGATACCATGAGTAAAAACGGAGTGTTAATTGATGCACAATTTTTGGAAAAATTAGGAGTAGATCTCAAAGAAAAACTGGTCGATATTGAAAAAAATATCTTCCATTTTGTCGGCCATGAATTTAACTTAAACTCTCCCAAACAGTTGTCAGAAGTATTATTTGATGAACTTAATTTGCCGGTATTTAAAAAAACCAAAACTGGCAGGTCAACAGATGAAGAAACACTCCAAGAGTTGTCAGCAGCTCATCCAGCAATTCCTTTTCTACTACAGTATCGCCAACTTTTTAAATTGGTATCAACCTATGTTGATGCTCTCCCAAAATCTATTCAGGAAGACGGAAGAATTCATTCAACTTTCAATGTTGAAGGTGCTGCCACCGGAAGACTCTCTTCAACCAATCCAAATTTGCAAAATATTCCAATCAGGGGAGAAATGGGGGGAGAACTGCGAAAAGCATTTATTGCTCCAGAAGGAAAAGTATTATTGGGCGCTGATTATTCTCAGATAGAACTTCGAATAATGGCCGATGTCTCGGGTGATGAAGCAATGAAAAAAGCATTTCAAGATGGCTTAGATATTCATGCAGCAACAGCGGCTAAGATCTTTAATATTCCAATTGATCAAGTGGGTAAACAACAACGAACAGTTGGAAAAACCATGAACTTTGCCACCCTCTACGGTCAGGGTCCGCGGGCTTTATCCAGACAGCTTAGCATAGACTTTGCCACTGCCAAACAGTACATCAGCGAATATTTTGAACAGTTTCCCAAAGTCAAAGCCTGGATGGCTAAAACTTTAGAGTTTGGTATCCAAAATGGTTATGTTGAAACAATCTCTGGAAGAAGAAGATACATGCCAGAGCTCTCTTCAAACAATCATTTTCTCAAAGCAGCCGGAGAGAGAGCAGCTATCAACCATCCAATTCAAGGAACCAGTGCGGATATGATTAAAATTGCTATGGTCGCAATCGGTAAAGAACTTGAGAAAAATGATAACTGCAAGTTAATACTTCAGGTCCATGATGAGTTGATGTTTGAATGCTCTCCAGAAGATGTCGAGTCGACAGCCAAAATGATTAAACAAAAAATGGAAGATGCTTTGAAGCTGTCAGTCCCCGTCAAAGTAGATTTAAAATCGGGCAAAAGTTGGGGAGAGATGACACCACTTAATATTTAAGCTGCTTTTTGTGAAAAAAGGTCTCTCATCGTATTTATCCAGTCAGGAAATCCAAGCTGCTTTTGTTTGACCCAAAATTCGCCACCCCAAAGTAGTTGTTTGTTATATCCGCTTCTAACTAAATCTGATACCAGTCTGAGTGTTTGTTCAACTGACACGCTAGGATATTTTTCCTGCCCAAAGTGAACGTGTTTGTCTGGTTCCCAGGGTTCAGCCTGAACTTCAAAGATCCATGGGTCTATATCCAGTGAACTGATCAGTGAGGCGTTTCGAGCAAGTAAACGAAAGTTTCCCCAGGTTAATTCATTATACCCACCCATTTTACGAGGAATCTTTTGGTATATATTAAAACCGGTGCCGTCGGGTTTTAGTTCTAAACTCTTAATAAGGCTCTGAGGAGCGCTCGGAATATTAAAAGCATTGCTTAATAAAATTTTCTGATCTTTACGTTTTTTTTCTTTAATCAGGTTGAATTCTTCTACCAATAAACGCTCATCAATTGAGTGATTATCTGCAAAGTCCAAGTGATCCAGAGGTTCATTTTCGTCCTGCCAATATACCAAATTAGAATAATTTCTGTATCTAGCTACTACTAAAGAGGTATGCTTCATTACTCGGTCAAATACATAGGGGTCTGCACCAATTTGTTGGCCCTGGTGCTGGTTTAATTCTGTATGGTTCAGGATATCAGGAGGCAGATGAAGCTCTGGTACTCGGGGAGCTTTTGCTCCAACGGTCATGATCACGGGGATATTTCTTCTGGCTGCTTCATCCATCAGCCAGTCAGTTTTTTGAAAACCGACAGCTGACTCTATTTCATTCCAATACGTCCCCAGACGGATAATATCTGGTTTCAGATCACAAAGCTCTTTGAAGGTCTGCTGATAATCCAGATCCAGATATCCAGGTGAGCACTGAAGTTGGCTAAATGTAAATCCTAAAACATCTGGACGCCTAGATGTCTGTTGAAAAAAAGGTATCCGTATCATAGGTAGATTCAACATTACGCTAGCAGTGACTACAGCCGTGGCAGTTTCTCCGAGCATTCGTCTGCGAGAGACTCTTTGAGTTAAAGCAAACTCAGCTGCAGCCATAATAAAGAAAAAGAATCAGATTTCCGAGTCAGTATTGTAACAGAAGAGTAAAAAAAATAGCTGACAAAAAAGGTTTTTAAACAGTGATATAATCACTATTAATGCCCCAGTCTCCAGATCAATCACAAGGTATTCCTGTACGAAGAAAAGTACCCAAAATACAGCCTTTGGCTTCAGCAAAACTTCGTTTATCTGAAGCGTTTTCTACAGCTACGACCCAAAAGAATCAGCCCCCAGCAGTATTTAGAGAAGAAAAAACTATCGTCCCTATCTCCCCTTGGGAAGAAGAGTTTGGGTGGCGCGTTGAAGAACATTTTTGGGATCGGTTTAATAAATCCGAAGATCCAGAAGGGTGGAATAGACGCTGGATAGTGGAAAAGGATGTCCCATGGGAGACTATTCGTGGACAAAAAAATGTCTCCCCTGATGCAGCATCCATGATCGAATCTTTTTTTGCGGTAGAAAGTTACTTGCCTGATTTTGCTGAAAAAGGTATGGGATACTATCGAAGTATGGTGGGACTATCGAATGCACATATCAATTGGAGCTATGAAGAGCTGAAACATGGGCGAACACTTCAGCTTATTCTTGAACGTTCAGGTGCCCGAACCCCCGAACAGACGAAGCGTTTTAGATTAGATTTAGCTAAAAATGCCTGGACTTTGCCTTATCCTACAGCCAGACAGATGTTGGTTTATGCAGGTTTTCAAGAAAAAGAAACACAACGGAACTATGCATTGTTGGGAGGAGTTCTCGAAAATGATGGAGCTGAAGGCGCAGCAAAGGGATTGAAGATAATTGGTCGAGATGAAGCATTTCATCATGCCTTCTATGTCGATCTCGTAAAAATGTTACTTGAATATGATGAGGTTGGTACCGCTCAGGATATTCAAACAGTAGCTGAAACATTTAGAATGCCAGCCCAGCATCTTATGCCAAATATGGAAGATCGAGTCAGAACGATGGTGCGTAATAAAGTTTTTGGTAAGAAACAATTGATTAATGAAGCTATTAATCCGACTATTAAAGCCTTCGGTTTAGAGATGCTGATGAATTAAAAAGTGTAGCGGGGAAATTAGTAGATAAAGACGGAAAACCACTTTCTTCTTCTGACAATGCTCTAATCTTACCGGATTAAACTATCAATTTTTGGACTTCGCGCAGCTCTTTTTCATATCTGACAAATCCAGATTTCTCCAATAAGTAAAAGACCAGTTTCATCAATCCACCGCTAATCAGATTGAAAAAGAAAAAGATAAAACTAATAAAAGAAAAAGCTGAAAACAAAAGCAGTGCTAATATAGGAGCAATCAAAAACTGATACTTATTGAGCATATCATTGATTGGTGCTAGTGCCATTTTTTTGATCATCGATACTGAAGGGATGATAGATTCAGTAGATGCAGTTGAGGAAGGGGGGACTTGAACTGAATTTTTTCCTGGACTGGAAGGAGCACTGGTCGAGGGAGCTGATGTAGTGGTGGTTTCATATTGCTCCAAGATGGCCGGATCGACTCCATACTGACGTAAGATATCCGGATTTTGTTTGAGTAGTTGTAACTGTTCTGGTGTCAGCTGAGGCAACTGAGCCAGATATTTATCACCTTTAATCAGTTGGCCCGACTGCTGAGAGATCAGCTGCGAAACTATAGCATCGGGAATAACTGATTCAGGAATAGCAAAGCCGGATTGTTTGATAATTGAATTAATAGACAGGTAGTACCCAAGACAGATGATAAAAAGAAGAGCCGTAAACAGATTTTTGATCAGGGGAGTCAAAATCAAAATCGGAGAAAAATTGTAATAATGCCTCATCGTATTTTCGACCATAAAAAAACAGCCAATCAATGCCAATAGATAAAAACCACTGAGTATCATTCCAGTACTCGATTGTGAAAAAAGTAACGGTATCAAAGCCCCGACTACCGCCATACTGACACCGATTCGTCTATCATTACAAAGTGCAGCAAAAATCACATAAGAAAAAGCCGATAAAATTAGCAGGATTGCCAACTGAGTCAGTTGGTTGGCGGAAGACTGATTGAGTCCAAAGATCCATTCATATGACTGAAGCAGCGGCATCAGGAAAAAATGAAATCCGGTAAATAAAACTAAAAAAATAATGCCGAATAAAGATTTTTTAAGATAAGGCATAGTTCTTACATTGTAGCAAGTTTGATCTATTACGCCAACTTCAGGAATTTTGCTGAATTAGCCTAGTATGTGTATAATTTAGGGTATGAATGAAGCTATCGAGCAGGCGCTGGATCTGATAAAAAATTCACATAAGATACTAATCCATCTGCATCCCTCACCAGATGGTGATTCTGTCGGCTCTGCTTTATCGATGAAGCAAGCCCTGAAGCAATTTGGAAAAGAGGCAACCGTTATTAGTGGAGATTCTCATCCGCCAAAGCTTTTCTCGATGCTACCTGGTTTTGATGAAATCAAAGATCAGACTTTTCTAGACACCGATTTATCAACATTTGACTTATTTATTGCTCTGGATTCATCAAATACAGACCAAATAACCAAAAAAGGCGAAGTGGTATTTCCAAGCAATCTGAAAGTATTAGTAATTGATCATCATAAATCAAATACCAAATATGGAACTATTAATATTGTTGATGCTTCCTCTCCCGCGAATTGCCAGATCTTAGCTGAAATATATCAGCAGTGGGGAATTGAGATGACTCCCGAGATCGCCATCTGTTTGCTGGTGGGTATTTATACTGATTCCCGGTTTAGATATGAAGGCACTTCAAGTAAAACATTTGAAATCACCGGGAAATTGGTCAGCCTCTATCCAGAGTTTCACAAAGTTTTTTTTGAGTTGGAAAACAATTTATCAGCCAAAAGGGTTTATCTGATGGGTATAGCGCTCAGTCAGATTGAGACTTTTTATGATGATAAAGTGGCAATTGCGATCGTCTCTCAGGCCGATCTCCAACAAAAAAATATTTTGCCAGAAGATATCGAAAACAATGAGATATCCAATATTTTACGCTCTGTCACCGGATGGGAGATCGATATTAGCTTGATCGAACTTGAACCAGGTACCTGGAATGCTTCATTTAGAACCCGCGATGCGGGTAAATACGATGTATCTAAAGTTGCAGTAGCACTTGGTGGTGGCGGACATAAAGCCGCAGCTGGAGCTAGAATAGAGGGGAATTTGACAGAAGTAAAAGATAAACTCCTTGATCAGATCAGACAACTATACTCATTTTAAACTATGCAAAGGACAAAAATTTTATTTGTCGACCATACCCCTTTTGCTGGAGGCGCTCAGCTGCGACTAGCAGAGGATATTAAATGGCTCAACAGAGAAAAAATTGAGCCTTATCTGGTGATTGATTTAGCCTCTCAATTTGAAAATATATACACCTCTTCAAAAGTGAAAATCAGTAAAATACCTTTTGCCCGACTCAATCTATTACATCCAGTCGCTATTCCACGCTTACTTAAAGCAGTAAAAGCTTTTAGTAGTGTCGTTACCAAAATCGAACCAGATATCGTGATGGCCAATACCACCCGGGGTTTGTTAATAGCGGCTCTGGCATCAAAAATTCATCGAGCGGATTTTAAATTAGTCAGTTATATTCGTGACTACGAATATCCAAAATGGATATTCCAATTGATTGGCGATGAAGTGGATAAATATTTGTTTGTTTCCGAGTCAATAAAAGATTTTTACCAATTGTCAGGTGAGACAATTTATCTGGGATCTGCCTTTAAACCAGTTAGTAAAAAAAATACATCAAAAAAATTTGTCATCGGCTATTTAGGCAGATTGGTTGATTGGAAAGGAGCCAAAGAGCTTTTAGAGGCTTATCAAAAGTTATCTGTCGAAAATATCGAACTGGTTTTGTGGGGAAGTGGTGAAAAACAGCCTGGATCAATAGAAAAAACACTCAAAAAAACTTTGATACCGGGAGTCTGTTTTGAAGGATTTATCGATAAACCATCGAAAGCTTTTGCCAAAATGGACTGTTTTGTTTTACCCTCAAAAAAAGCTGAACCTTTTGCTACCACTGTCATAGAAGCTGCATTGGCTGGAGTGCCGATCATTGCCACCAACATCGGAGGGACCCCTGAATTTATCAAACATGAGAAAAATGGCCTGTTGGTCGATCCAGCTGATACTAACCAATTGGCGGCCGCTCTGTTAAGATTAATAAAAGAGCCTCTTTTTGCTAAAAAAATAGCTCAACAAGCTCAAAAAGACGCTCAAAAATTTACTCAAGAAAAATTTATTTTAAAATTTGAAAAAGCGCTATTAAATTAAATGAAAATTGCACTGGTACATGATTATCTAAAAGAATATGGGGGAGCTGAAAGAGTAGTTGAAGCGCTACATGAGATCTTTCCTGAGGCTCCTCTATATACAGCTTATTACAACCCCAAAACTTTGGGCAAGGATTCCCAGCGCTTTAAAGGCTGGGAAATTCGTACCTCCTGGATGCAAAAAATACCTGGGATAAAAAATCTGTTATCCCCTTTAAAATTTTTATCACCACTGGCATTTGAAAGTTTTGATTTGTCTTCGTTTGATGTAGTGATCTCATCTTCGGCAGCCTATTATGCTAAAGGAGTTATTACAGCTCAGGGATCTAAACATATCGCTTATATTCATACGCCGCCAAGATATTTGTACGGATATACCAAAAATCATTGGTATAAAAAAAATATTTTTACAAAAATTTTTGGTGAGATTCTCAACCATTTTATGAGAATCTATGATTTTCAGTTATCTCAAAGACCAGATATCTTAGTTGCAAATTCACAGAACATTAAAAAAAGGATTAATAAGTTTTACAGACGGGATGCAGAAGTGATCAATCCACCGGTCGATCTGTCTGAATTTGAATCAATAAAAAAAGATACCAGTGACTATTTTTTGTCTTTGGCCAGACTAGACCCGGATAAAAATATCGATCTGGTTATTAAAACTTTTAATAGTAATGGGCAGCCTTTGGTAATAGTTGGAACAGGCAGGGAAGAGGCCAGATTAAAAAAACTAGCTAAAAGTAACATTACCTTTGCTGGCAAAGTCTCCGACAAAGAACGGGTGCAAATGTTAGCCAATGCCAAAGCTTTAATATGCGCCGCGAGTGAGGAGGATTTTGGAATCACTGCTATTGAGAGTCAAGCCGCGGGTACACCTGTGATCGCCCTTTATCAGGGAGGCTATAAAGAGACAGTTATTGATGGAAAAACTGGTGTATTTTTTAGCGATTTACAAATAGGCAGTCTCCAACTGGCTATTAACAAATTTGAAACAATGAAGTTTAAAACTGAAGAACTCAAAAAAAATGCCGCCCGTTTTTCAAAAGAAAATTTTAAAAAACAAATTCTGGATTTGGTAGAAAAGTCAAAACCCTAAACACGGCATTTTCTTACACTACGATCCCTTGACTGAAGCTAAAATAGAGGTTACTTTTAAAATATGGTCAGACAATCCCAACCTGAATGGGGCAATCAAGCTAATCAAATTATAGATGGAAAAAATCTATCAGCAGAACAAATTATCTTTGCTCTAACTGGTGCATATCCAAAAAAAATGACATTTAAAGAAGGCGCATTGAATACTTTAGCGTATACAGGAGGGATGATCTTTAATCGAGCTAGCAGAATAAGACAGGCTTTAACATACTTTATGCTCTAATCTGCGAAAAAATATTATATTTGTTAAAATAGCCGCATGCCAGAACTTCCAGAAGTAGAAACTATTCGTTTAAGTTTAGTTAAAAAAATAATTGGTGCAACTATTACCAAAATTGAAATACTCAATCCAAAAACTTTTCAAGGAAAATCTGAAGCTGTCTTAAATCAAAAAATTGTTAATGTCTGGAGAAAAGGGAAAGGTTTAGGAATTGATCTTGAAAATGACCAAACGCTCTTATTCCATTTGAAGATGTCCGGACAGATTGTTTTAAAAAGTCAGCAAGAACGTTTTGTTGGTGGGCATCCGACACACGATATGTTAGCTGAGCTGCCTAATAAATCAACCCGGGTTATTTTTCATTTAAACAATGACCTGACGATGTTTTTTAATGATCAACGAAAATTTGGCTGGATCAAAGTATTGGATAGAGAGTCTCTAAAGATTGATTCATTCTTAAAAAATTTAGGACCTGAACCGCTTGATCAAAAATATACTTTGGAGCAGTTTAAAAACAACCTCAAAAAACATCTGAAAACACCGATCAAAGTTGGGTTACTTGATCAGTCTGTTGTCGCCGGGGTAGGAAATATCTATGCCTGTGAAGGTTGTTTTAATGCCGGAGTAAGTCCCAATACCAAGATAAGTGAATTAACAGATAACCAATTTGAAAAATTATTTCAGGGAGTTATTCAAGCTTTGAAAAATGGAGTGAAATACGGGGGCTCGACAAAGACCCATTTTGTTGATTCGGATGGCAAGAAAGGCTTATTTTTGGATTATGCTAAAGTCTACAACCGAGAGAAAAAACCATGCTTAGATTGCCAAACACCTATAAAAAAAATCAAACTGGGGGGACGAGGCACCTTTTTTTGTCCCCAGTGCCAAAAATAACAAACCTCAGGTTGATAAACTCAAAGACTTGGCGGTACAATGCAGTTTGCCCCTATGGAAGAAAAACCAGCATCACTCCGAGAGATTTTGGCACATCGAGGATTTGTCAACCTGTGGATCAATCAGATACTTGTCCAGCTATCTTACAACAGTATGAATTTCGCTTTGCTGGTATGGGTGTTTCGTCTAACCGAATCTAATACAGCGGTGGCCGCTTTGATGTTTGCCGTGTATTTGCCAGCAGTTATTCTCGGATTGTTTGCCGGCCTTTTGGTAGATATCACTGATCGAAGAAAAATCATCCGGGTGATAGATCTGGCCATGGCAGGGTGTTTTATCGCCTTAATTTTTTTGAAAGGTAGTTTTTTAGCTATCTTAGGGATTACTTTTTTAGTTAATGCTCTCGGACAGTTTTATATACCAGCCGAGTCTTCAGCTATTCCGCTTTTGGTAAAAAAGCATCAGCTGTTGGCTGCCAACTCTTTATTTTCGATTACTTTATTTGCCTCATTTTTATTGGGATTTGGTTTCTCAGGTCCTTTGATTCAGCATTTGGGGATAGATATGATTTTCCTTTTGGGGGGACTGATGCTCCTGGGGGCTTTCGGCCTGACTTTTTATTTTCCTAAAATTGTTAATACTGAAGACGCCCAATCAGTTAAATTAAAACAGGCACTTAAAAGAAGAGATATTCCTACTTTCTGGGAGATATCCGTTGTGGAAGTAAAAAGTACTTTCGGTATGATTCGGGGGAAAGTAGTAGTCATGGCTTCTCTTTTGATATTGGCGTCAGTTCAGGTAGCAATAGCTATTTTAGGGGTTTTAATCCCATCCTTTTTTGAAAAAAATCTTCAGGTAAATGCCACTGATGCATCTTATGTTTTAATTTTACCTCTGGGATTGGGGATGGTATTGGGCGGAATTGCTATCGGCAGATTTGGTTACAAGATCCCTAAAAGAAGCATTGTTGGAGTCTCTATTTTACTAGCCGGGTTACTTTTTTTCCTTGTCGGTGCAGCCCCTTTGATCTCGCCGGCGATTAGTTATTTTCCCAAGCCAAGACCTTTACCTTTTATATACCAGCCTTCGCTGTCGACCATTTTAGCTGTCGGATCATTTCTACTTGGTATGACAATGGTATCTGTTGTTGTACCTTCACAGACTGTCTTACAGGAAAATACACCAGATAGTGTGCGAGGAAAAGTTTTTTCTATTCTGGGAGTTTTGATGTCGGCGCTGACATTGTTACCAGTTGTGCTTGTAGGAGTATTAGCTGATATCTTTGGAACCGCTCCTATATTTATCGCCATCGGAGGGACAGTTGCTCTACTTGGGTTTATGGCGATCAAACCAAGTTTTTATTTTGATGAAGAACATCTGCCATATCGTTTGAGGCAATTTTTAGGATTGGGCCACTGGAAAAAAGAAAATTAAGAAGCTCTGACAAGAGAAAGTCGAGTTTTAGCCGTGGGTATCTCAGTCGCTTTTTCTTTCTCTGCCAAAACCTCTCTTAATGGTCTCTTTTCTAATCTCCCCGGAGCAACGGCGGTCAGTTCTGCAGTTTTTCCAAGTCTACCAGCAATCTCTGCTCGTGAAGCCAAATGTCCATGACCTATCGAGTCTTCGATAACTACAGCCCCATTTTCGTAAACAGAGGTGACACCAAAAGGACCAAAAATTCTTAATTTAGGAGAGGGGAGATCTTTTAATGCAATTACTGAGTCTTTTGACCGCATTAAAAAAAGATTATCCCAGAGAAGTATTTAAAAAACAATAGATCAGATGGGTACTTATCCCATCAGAACATGCTTCCTGCTATAATTACCTCCGAAATGGCTATAGAAAGTTTTTTTCAAAATCCCCTTTATACTGGTATCCTGGGTGCTCTTGGCGGAATTATCGGAACGTTAGCCACAAAATTTGGTGAAGGATGGATCACTGAGTTTTATGATAAACAGAAACAAGCCAGAATAGAAAAAAAACAAGCTGCAAAAGATATAACCTCTTTTTGCATTGAGGGTATGCATAAAGGTTTTAGAATTAAGGCTGGTAGTGAACATGCTATAAAATTTAGAGCTGCAGAGATTGAAGCAATAGATGTGGATGTTGGGAAAAAATTACTAGATTTTATTGGTGCCTGGGGGATGTATCGAGTGATTATGCGAGAACGGCATTCAATCGAAGAAGAAAAACTTGCGATTGAATATAAGAATAAGGCTCAAAATCTAGGTGATGAGTTATTGGAAATAGCAAGAAAATGGGCAAAATAGAATGTTAGTATG
Source organism: uncultured Gammaproteobacteria bacterium (assembly GCA_964405065.1). Lineage (GTDB taxonomy): Bacteria > Patescibacteriota > Microgenomatia > Daviesbacterales > UBA10151 > CAZWRN01. The sequence goes on along the minus strand of CAYOMO010000008.1, from coordinate 11,590 downwards.
GAAGAAGTTCATTGGCCTTCACACCTAGAGCAGAGGAGATTTTTTGTAATGTCTTTAAACTAGCACGCCTTTTTCCGGTTTCTAGTAATCCAATGAATGTTGTGCTTAATCCAGTCTTGGTAGCGAGTTCTTCTTGAGTAATATCAATCTTCTTCCGAATTTTTTGTAATCTTTTGCTGAAGGCTAGATCTTTCTGGGTAAAGCGTGCTGGTTTCATTAGATTTAGCCTATCAATGAATGTATAAAAATTTTATTAACTGAATGTACGGATTTTATATTCAAAACACTTGAGTTTTTACTAACTACCAGTTAGTATTTATTAAGGATGAGGCAGGTAAAAGTTTTAGTGATAGGATGTTTATTTCTAATATTTGATTTGCTAATTGGTTATATGATGCTTAGTCTTTGGTTTAACTTATTTGGGACAGGATATATTTCTACAATCCTAATTTTGTTTACATTATTTAGTTTAGGAAAGGCTGGATGGAAATCCATCAGCTATATGCAAAAAAACTGGAAATCCCCCGCACGTTAGAGATTGTAAGTTATAGTTTGATATGCTAGTATAGCTCGAGTGCAAAGTATTTGTTCATATGGACAAATATACTTTTGCGCAATTTATTCAAAAATATCCAGATGATGCCTCTTGTTTAGAAGAGATCCGAAAGCTGCTTTGGCCCAATGGTATTCTTTGTCGGAAATGTAAAGAGTTTACCCACCACTACAAGTTAAAGAAAAGATTGGCTTACTCCTGTAAAAAATGCTTAACTCAAACTTATCCTTTAGTAGGTACAGTATTTCAAAAATCACGTACTCCTTTACGGCTTTGGTTTTTTGCCCTATTTATCATAACCACAACTCGGTCAGGTGTATCAGCTAAAGCATTACAGCGAATGATTGGAGTTACTTATAAAACAGCCTGGTCAATGTTTATGAAAATTAGAAAGTTAATGTCAGAAAAACTAGGCCTTTTAAAAGGAATTGTTGAGGTAGACGAAACTTGGATAGGTGGAAAAGACTGGTATAAAGGTAAAAAGTGGTGGAGCGACTACAGACCTACAAAAAAAGTAATTGTATTTGGAATGGTTGAAAGAAAAGGCAGGGTTAAAACTGTTATTGTGCCGGATGTATATGCCATTACTCTTTTGAGGCATATTGAAATTAATATTGATCCTGCTACTTCGATTATGTCAGACAGCCACTTCGGATATCATGGCTTAACTAAAAGAGGTTATATCCATAATATGGTCAACCACTCCGTGGAGTATGTTAATAGAAAAAATCCTGAAGTACATACTCAAACAATTGAAGGATTCTGGGGTCAAATGAAACGAGGTATAACGGGCGTGTATAGGCATGTCTCAAAGAAGTACTTACAAAATTATTGTGATGAATATGCTTTTAGATACAACTACAGAAATAATCAGGGAAAAATGTTTGAAAAATTATTGTATAAAACCATCCCTATTAAGATATACATTTAAATCAGTTTGATATAAAATTAGCATGAAAATGCATTATTTCGGCTTTATTGATGAATCAGGGGTTAATAGTCAAGATAGATTTTTTGGTATAGGTCTTTTGGTCGTAAAAGATACAGGCACTCTTTATGGAGTTATTAAAAGACGCTACGATCAGCTTAGGACTCTTGCTGATGCTCAAAAAACAGCACGGATAAATCAATGGGTGCAAAACGGCCAAATAGATGAGCTTGCACTGATGGCACGTAGAGGTAAGGATTTTGAGTTAAAATTTGATCGCATTAATTCCTCTAACAACACAATCTACAGAGATTTGATCGAGGATTATTTTAATGTTCCTGACGTAAGATTTACTGCATTAATTATTGATAAAAATGATCCTTCTTTTAACCCAATTGTCACATTTCCGGGTACATGGGAGGCTTATTTAACCTATGGAGCAATGGTTTTGGCGAGAGAATTATCGAATATACAACCTGCAAGCCTCTGTGCCCTTATTGATTATATTTCTAAGCCATCAAATATAACTACTATTTTTGAGGAAGAGATAACACTCCGAACTAATCAAAAACTTATTAGAAGAGGTATCACTAATGCTAGTCTTCAAGCTACTCAAATGGAATCACATGCAAGTCTAATGATCCAGATGGTAGATGTACTTTTGGGATGTGTTATGTTCGAATATAAATCTAGAAATGGGCTAGTTTCCACTAACTTGCAAGCAAGAAGAGAAATAGTTCCAAATCAGGTAAAAACGAAATTAAATAGAATTAATTTAAAAGGAGATTTTACAGTACATACACCTTCTTACTTTAGTGTCTGGGAAATTCAGTGGAGATAATTTAAAAAATGCGGGTCATGGACAAGAAACCCACACCCGCATTTTCTCTATAATTACAATATCAATATAAATTAATAGTGTAAATATATCATTAGTTTTAGATATATATACAGTAACATATTCGGGTTTTATTCGCAATATCTTTTAATTTTATACCACTACATGTTTTGATGGGATAAGTACCATCAGATGTGGTCAATTTTTTTCAGCACCTTGGGAGTATTTAATTCTTTTGTTTCTGGCACAACCTCTTCAGGTACAGAGTTGAAGTCTTTATAGGAAATTTCATTTCCTTTAATAATCACTAAAACCCCTGGTTTGGGAAAGCCAACTTTTTTACCCGTGAGAATACTCGCAATCATGGCCAAGACTGCTCCATGAGTACAGATAGCGACTGACTGGTAATTTTTATGTTGCAGATCTTGAAGAAAACTTCTGACTCGGTAACGAAAACGCCACGGTGTTTCAAAAACAAATTCATTCAGTCTTTTATCAAAGACAAATTCTTTGTGAGTTATTTTTTCGACAATCTGCACAGTTTGCCGGCAGCGGCGAAATTGAGATGAAGTATTAAAATCGGTTGGAATATCTTTGAGATATTCAGCCAATTTTTGAATAACTGGTTTTGCTTCATCCAAAATAGAGGCTGAAAAAACCTTGGTGCCATAGGAGAAAGCCGTTTCTGGCAAAAAAGTTGGGTAATACCACAAACGCTGCCCTTTTGTTACAAAAGTATCTCCATGTCGAAATAAATAATAAACGGAGCTTTTCTGCGAATAAGTTTTTGCCATACTTGAATAAAAGTTGTTACCATACTACCATTCCCAACATGCGTCTTCTATATCTAAAACTGCAAAATTTTCGTAATTATCAGGCAATAGATTTCCCTTTTAAAAAACAGGTGACAGTATTAACCGGGGAAAATGCCCAAGGGAAAACCAATTTTTTGGAAAGTATTTATCTTCTAGCCACGACCAAATCAATCAAAGCCGATAAAGACGAGGAGCTGATCAAACAAGGTGAAAATTTTTTACGGGTAGAAGGACAGATAGAAAACTCGGAAGAAATAAATTTGGAAGTTGCGATGCTAATCCAAAATGAAAAGCTGACTAAGAAAACAAAAGTAAACGGAATTCCCAGAAGAAGTATTGATTATTGTGTTAATTTAGCCGTTGTTTTTTTTACCCCGGAAAATATCAATATAGTATCCGGGTCGCCTTCGCTTAGAAGATACCATATTGATCAAACTCTGTCTCAGACCGATCGGGAGTATAAAAAAACATTAACTTCTTATGAAAATATTGTAGTTCGGAAAAACCGGATTTTAAAAGCGATCCAAGAAGGGATGGCCAGAAAGGATCAGTTGACCTATTGGATAGATCAACAAATTGTTTTAGGCAATCTGCTAACCCAAAAACGTCAATTTTATTTTGATCAGATCAATGCCAGTGAAAAAAAGTTTGGACCTTTCAAATATCTATACAAACCTAGCGAAATCACATTAGAACGTTGGAAAGAGTACGAGTCCAAAGAAATTGCTTCAGCAAATTCGCTGATTGGTCCGCACCGGGATGATTTTGGTTTTTTTTATCAAGATCGAGATTTGTCTAAATATGGATCAAGAGGAGAGCAGAGGACCGCTGTTTTGGATCTCAAATTTTCAGAAGTTGAATTTATCGAGTCTCGTCTCAGTCAAAGGCCGGTACTTCTTTTGGATGATATTTTTTCCGAACTTGATACTGCACATAGACAGCATGTCATTGATTTGGCTTTCCAACAACAGACAATAATAGCTTCAGTTGATTGGGATGAGGTGCTTGCAGATGCTTTAAAAGAAGCCCAGATAGTCACAGTTCGCTCTGGAAAACTTAACTGAGTAGATAAATCTTTTTTGCGGGAAATATGCGATAATTACCATGCATATGTACACGCATCCTTTTCGAAGATTTGTTGAAATGGTGGTCGGATCAGATATTATCTTACCCTCCTTTTTACTGATTGCTTATGCCTTATTCCTTTTTTTCATACGCGGTATTTTGCCGACGTCAGAGGAACTAGTCAACCTATTTTCAAAATACTATGCAACTTACGGCTATGAAATATTGTTTGTAGCCGCTCTTTTAGAAAGTCTAGTGTTGATAAATCTCTTTGCCCCGGGCCAGGTAGCTCTGGCTTTAGGCATTGTTTTTTCGCGCACCGGAGAAACCCAGTTATCACTGGTAATGCTGGCTGTGATTTGTGGAGTTGTGATTGGATTAACGATTGATTATTTGATCGGGTATTACGGATTTAGTGAGGTGTTACAAAGATTTGGACAGGGAGGAGTATTTGATAAAGCTAAAAAAGAACTTAAAAAAAATGGCGGTCGGAGTATTTTTATTTCGTTTATTAACCCCAATCTGGGAGCATATATGTCACTGGCGGCTGGAGCCTCTAAATTGGAAATTACAGTATTTGGTCTGATCGCTTTATTTTCTGTCTGTTTTTGGGTCATAGCCTGGAGCTTTTTAATTTATGCTTTAGGGGATGTCGTTTTAGTTATTATAAAAAAATATACTCTGTTACTTTCTGTCATATTCATTGGTTTTCTGATTGTCTCTTTGACTTATAAAAAAACCCGGATAAAAAATGTTTAAACCTAAATATATTATTACCAATCAGATATTAAAAAAAATCGGTCAGATTGATGCAGCCAGAGAGATAGTTAATGCGACCCCCATCATACCTGCCTGGGAAAATAAATTAATTAAAGATGCCCAAGAAAGAACCATGCATTTTGGCACTAGATTGGAGGGAAATGGTCTCCAATTTGAACAGGTACAGGCTTTACTCGATGGCAAAGAGATCAATGCCCTAACCCGTGATGTTGAAGATCTGTTGGCATATCAAAAAGGATTAATCTTTGTTGAAAAAATCGCTAAACAGATAGGCCCTGGTAAGCCATATCACCTAACAATTGAGACCATAAATGAAATTCATCGTCTGATCACAGAAAGAGTACTGCCGGCTGAACATTCCGGAAATTTTAGAGTAAAACAAATTGTGATCCGAAATGTCCAGACAGGGGAGATCAGTTATTCACCGCCTCCGGCTGTTGAAGTGTCGTATATGTTGGAAGATCTGGTTAACTGGATCAATTCCCGAGATGGAAAAAATACGCATCCTGTCATAAAAGCCGCAATTATTCATTTTGAAATTATCAGAATTCATCCTTTTATAGCTGCTAATTCCAAAACCGCTCAATTACTAACTTGGCTGATACTTTGTCTGGATGAATATTTTTTTCAGTATTTTATTTCGCCAAATGAATATTTTGACCATGATTCATTAAAATATTATTCACTTATTCAAAAAGTTGCCCGTCAAAAAGTGTTAGATTCGAGTGAAAGAGATTTAACAGAATGGCTCGAATATTTTGTTGAAGGATATGCAGAAGAAGTATTAGCAGTTCGAGAAAAAGTCAAATTGGTATCAAGAGAATCTCATATTAAAGATAAATTTGGCTTTGGGATAGAGCTCAATGAAAGACAGATGATTATTTTAGAATATTTACGCAAACACGACAGTATGATGAATAAAGATTTTCGAAAAATATTTCCAGATTTCTCAGACGATACAGTCCTTCGAGAATTAAAATTTCTGAAAGAAAAGGGCTTAGTCAAAAAAGTCGGCGGCACCAAAAAGGCGCAGTATGTGTTAGGCTAACCGTATGGACAAAGGGAAAGAATATTTACAACCAGGTGAAAACAGGCGAAATATTGAAACTAATATAGGAAATATTATGGCAATGTACACACCTGATTTGGTTAAAATAAAAAGTAAGACAAAAGAGGTTCGTGTATTAAGTATCGGTTGTGGTGGCGCAGAAGAGATCCCTGCAGTCAAAAGTTTGTTTTCTAGAGTCAAATATACCGGAGTCGATTCAAATAGTGGAATGGTAAAGTTAGCGAGAGCCAGATATCCGGAGTTTCAACAAGATATTATTGAAGTAGATGCGACAAATAGTGAAAACTTACCAATAAAGCAGGATTTAGTTTTGCTTAGAAAGCCTCAAGTTTTTGGTAATTCAATTAAAGAGCATCTGCAAGAACAAATAGTCGTTTCTTGGCAGAAGATTTTATCCAATGCCTCAGATGTAATAGACATGGATGGGCATCTTATACTGACAACGCCTACTATTGAGGAGATGGAAGCAACAATAAAATACTTGAAGGATCAGAGACCAGAATTGGTATCAGAATTGGGTAAACCATTTCATCAAATTGATATTCCGCAAGATCCAGTAATCGGTAATGAAGATAAATATATTGCGGTAATGAGAAGGAAGCCTTAATCTGCTTTGGGTCGAGTATTCTTTTTAAATTTATTTTCTATCTTATTATAATTCTGTGTTTGATTTCTACCTAATTCTTTGGCTGCAAGCAATGCATCATCTGCTTCGGCATATAAACGCTCAACAATTTCGCCGTTTACCATTCCCTGAATCCGAGGGTCATTCGCGTCTAAATAGGTTATTCCGCGACTAATAGTTCGTCTTTGATCAAAGACAGGATGGGCAGGTCCTTGAAGAGCTTTTTGTCGTTTATCATATATTGTCTCAATTAAGTCGGCTTTTTCTTGCAATTTTTCTAAAGTTATAGCAGGGAATACAACCGCAAACTCTTCCCCGCCATATCTAATTATAAAATCGTTTCGACGTCTGGTAAGTTCCCTCAAAGATGCAGCAATTTCTTTAATCACTAAATCTCCAGTCGGATGTCCAAAGGTATCATTGACCGATTTAAAATAATCGTGATCCACCATTAAAAGGCCAATCCCTTGCTTATTACGTAGAGCATCATTTATTGCAGTTTGAAAAGCCACAGCTCCAGATTTACGAGTAAAGACTTTAGATTCATGAGTTAGCCCGTCATATCTGAGATTTTCGACCTCTATTTTGATTTGATCTAATTTCAGATGATGAGCCATGCTTGTCTGATATTGATTATCAGCTATTTCTCGAATTCTCTGACTTTTTATCGGGTCAGTTACCAACAGAGCAGGATTTTCGGTAAATGGGGAAGTATTAATTCTGGTCTTTTGTTCAAGATATCCGAGTAAGGGATTTTCGCTTTCAGGTGTCTGAGCCGGCTGTGATCTAACTACTCGAGAGTGACTATTTTGAGCTTTTTTCTGCTCATGAGAAATGTATTCTTGGCCGGCGATTTGAGCCAAAGAATATTTATTTTCGGACATTACTTAAATTGTAGCATGAATATTTACATGCGATGATGAGGGGGCATTTTTGAAATAGCAGATTTTAGATCAGTTGGATCTACTGGAATACGCAGCTTTCTAGCAATTGCCCGGTCATTCGCCGCCAATACGTGGGCATGAATGGTATCATCCATTCGATCAAGCAACTCTTGAGGATCCAAATTTTGTATTCCAGGATACTCAAGTGAAACCCTTAACAATGCCATATCTTGTCTGAGATTATCAGCCATACCAAGCACTGTGGAAATACCTTCCTGATTTGTGGCCAGATCTGGAGGATCGGCTGAATAAAAAATTTCCCTAAAATCAGTTTTTTTCATTCCTATTTCAGGGGAAATTACTTTAAACAGTTCAGATCTCGGCATCAAAAAATTATCATATTTTAGTGTAAGAATTGCTACTGTTGCCGGATTAGAATTAATCCATTACAATCTGAGACATGACCTTTAAAGATCTAGCTGATTATTTTGAAAAACTTGAAGAGACTTCCTCTAGGCTCAGTTTGATTGAGATTTTGTCAGAGCTTTTTAAAAAAATTTCCCCTTCTGAAGTCCCAATGGTTTCCTATTTAATTCAAGGCAGAGTAGCCCCTTTTTATGAAGCCACTGAGATCGGTATGGCCGAAAAAAATGTGGCATCAACCATAGCCAGAGTGTATGACATTGATAGGGAAGAGGTCTTAAAAGATTACGGGCGAGTAGGGGATCTAGGAAAAGTTGCAGAAAAATTGAGTCAAGAATCAAAGGTTAAGAGTCAAGGAATAAATATCAAAGAAGTTTTTGATACTCTAAAAGAAATTGCTGGCTACAGTGGTGATGGCACCGTTGAGAAAAAAATTGCTGCATTAGCAGGACTGTTGGCAAAAGTTGACGGCATTGAAGCCAAACACTTAGTCAGAATTCCTTTGGGAACCTCGAGATTGGGAATAGGAGATCCCACAGTCTTAGATGCTTTTGCAGTTGCAAAGCTTGGTGATAAATCACAACGAAAATTATTGGAAGGAGCTTACAACCGAGTTTCAGATTTAGGACTGATTGGCGAAAAACTTTGGAGTGGAGGACTTAAAGCAGTCGAAAATCTGGAAGTCACAGTCGGCCGGCCAATCCGTTCTCAACTCGCTGAAAGACTTCCGACGCCAAAAGCAATTTTAGAAAAATTTGATGGCTCGGCTCATGTTCAGGAAAAGTTTGACGGTTTTAGAGTACAGATCCATAAAGATGGCAACAAAGTCCGACTTTTTTCTCGCAACCTCGAAGAAACGACTCCGATGTTTCCGGACATTATCGAAGGTGTACTCAAACAAGTCAAAGCTAAAACAGCTATTTTGGATTCAGAAGCTTTAGCTTACAACCCGGAATCAAACGAATTTTTACCTTTTCAGGAAACTACCAAAAGACGACGAAAGCATGGGATAGAAGAGGCTGCTGAGAGTACACCTTTGAAGGCAATGGTTTTTGACATCATGTATGTTGACGGTAAGTCACTGATGGATCTACCTGTGACAGACAGAATTAAACATCTGATGAAGGTAGTTCATGGAGATGATGTTTTAATCCCACAGCCGGGAGAGGTAACAAGTTCAGAAGCCAGAATCCAACTTTTGTTTGATCAAGCCTTATCCCAAGGTTTGGAAGGTTTGATTGTCAAAAGACCGGATTCCAAATACGAAGCTGGCGCTAGAAATTTTAACTGGGTCAAACAAAAAAGAAATTCATCGGGCGAGCTGAAAGATACAGTAGATTGCGTGATTTTGGGCTATATTTATGGCCGCGGAAAAAGAGCTGAATTTGGAGCCGGTGCATTGCTGGTTGGAATATATGACAAAGATAAAGATGAGTTTGTGACTGTGTCAAAAATTGGCACAGGTCTTTCAGATGATGAATGGCGGGAAATTCATAAAAGAGCTGATAAGATCAAAGTTGATCACAAACCAGCCAGAGTCAATTCAATTATGGAGCCATCAGTCTGGATTCGTCCAGAAATTGTCATTGAAGTGTTGGCTGATGAAATTACCAGGTCTCCAAATCACACAGCAGGTCGGGATGGCAATGAATCTGGGTATGCCTTGAGATTTCCGCGTTTAGTTAAATTTAGGGATGCAGACAAAAAAGCTGAGGATGCAACCACAGTCAAAGAATTAAAAGAGATGTTTGAGACGCAATTTGGAAAGAAAAGTTAGAGTAAATGTGGTTGTTTAGGTGCTTCAGTAACTGAATGCGGTGTAGGAAGGTTTCCAGCAATAATTCTGACATTTTGGGGTTCAATATTGAAACGACTTCTGTATGCTGCAACAGTACTTTGATCTCCATTTAAAATAATCTTGCGTTCCAGTTGACCGCTTAATCCCGTTAAAGTATCACCTACTTCAAATTGGATTGAAGCATGATCTCTGGGTCGTGGGAGACCTGTTGTCTGATAATAACTTTCAGGAAGATAGAAAGTACTGTTTACTTCATTGTTTGGACCAAAAGATATTACTGCACCAAATGCTCTAGGTTTTTCTAAAATAATTTGAGGTACTCCCGTAAGATCTGCCTCAGTTAATGGGCCGGTTAATTTAATAACTCCAGCTCTGAGTCGAAGAATCTCGTCGTGATGAGGATGAGAGTCAACTGGTGGAGGCCCCAGCGAGATCTCTTGGTTGCGACGAAGCGATTCAATAGTATTTAGCATACCGATCTACAATTTAAACAGAGCTTGGGCGTTGTTTCTTGACATTATTTGGACATTTTGACCTATAAAATTGTCAAGAAAGGTTGATATTTGAGTGATATTAGCGGGAGTATTTCTGATAATTCCCTGCGACCTCAAAGGTTCTGGTATAAAAAAAGGTGAGTCTGTCTCCAAAACTAATAGTTCTAATGGGACTTCTTTAATAAAACTTTGTTTGTTTTTATCATATGTCACATCCCCATCTACACTTATAAATACCTGATGCTTTTTTGCAAAATCTAAAAGTTTTTTGTTTGGTTCACAGCAATGAAATACAGCCCGACCGGGAAAAAAAGGATCCCAGTATTTATCCAGAATTGCCAGGAGTCGCTCTGACATTCCACGGTTATGAATAATTAAGGTTTTCTGAAACTTTAATGCCAGTTTTATTTGCTCTATAAAAACTTTCTCTTGGAGTTTTAAGAATTCTTCGGTAACTTCATAATTGGGGTATTTTGTAGAGGGGTAGTAGTGAGCATCTAAACCAGTTTCACCGATAGCAATTACCTTCGAGTTTGTTAATAATCTTTCTAGATTTAATATATGAATCTCAAACGAGTTGAGAGATCCTTCGCTTTGCTCAGGATGACAGTACTGGAAGACGTGGTGAGGATGGATGCCGACAGAGGCATAGACTGAGGGATATTTTTCTGCAACCTCAATAGCTTGCTGAGAAGATTCAAGATCTGTACCAACCGTAATTATTTTCTCAACACCGGCATCGAAAGCTTGTTTAATAACTTCATCACGAATAGGATCAAAAACTTTAAACTGAATATGTGAGTGTGTATCTATCATTTGTTTTATTATGACTGCCTAGATATACTAACGCTACCTGCTAGTTTATGGCTTATGTAGCTGATTTACACATTCACTCTAAATATTCAGGGGCTTGTTCTTTTGAATTAACTATTCCCAATCTAGCTAAATGGGCTGTTTGGAAGGGTATCGACTTACTTGGAACAGGGGATGCTCTACACCCCATGTGGCAGCAGGAGATGAAAGCTCATTTACAAGATATTGGCGGAGGTGTCTATCAAAATGGCGAAACAAAATTTGTCGTATCAGGTGAGATCTCTTGTATATACTCAGAGGCTGGTAAAACCAGACGGATTCATCTGATCGTGATTTATCCTTCCATAGAATCCGCATTTAAATTTGCAGAAGTCCTAAAAAATAAAGGAGCTAAATTGGCTTCAGATGGGAGGCCAATTCTAGGAATGTCAGCCAAAGTGTTGTGTTCGTTGGCCTTTGGTGTAGATCCGGATATTTTAATTATTCCGGCCCATATCTGGACGCC
>CAYOMO010000007.1:0-27837 GCA_964405065.1 uncultured Gammaproteobacteria bacterium | reverse complement strand
GAAGTTGTTTTGACAATATATGAACGTAAATTGGTCAGATCCCCTTCCGCATCGTGAGGCCTTAAATTAAATAATTCGGTTGATACAATCAGTGATAATACTGAGTCACCTAAAAATTCCAATCGTTCATTTGACTCTTTAACATCTGGAGATTCATTTAAAAAAGATCGGTGTGTAAAAGCTGTCTGAAACAGAGGATCAGAATCAATTTTATTTTGTAATTGCGTTGTATTCATGGTATTTAGGCAGAGAAAAGTAGTTGATTGAAAAACTCGGGTTATTCAAGACTCAGATCTTCAATTGCCACTACCAAATCATTTACGGTTCTCAAACCTTCAATATCAGACCGATGAAAAGTTACCTGAAACTTTTCTGACATGTAATTGATCAAATCAGCCATTTCAACTGGACCAATGCCTAAATCTTCAGCTAACGATGCACTAAGATCGATATCTTGTGGTGTAACACCCAAATGTTTTGCAAATTCAGCAATAACTTGTTTTTGCATGAAAAATCCTTTCTATATCTATCCATAATGATTGGACAGTGATTTTAAATTAGTCGATTGCAACACTACTGTCAACCCTGAATATTAAACTAGCCAATTTTATCAGGATGAGTATCAATCAGTTTTCCTAATACCGCATTAACAAAACTACCTGATGATTCAGATCCATACTCTTTTGCCAATTCAACAGCTTCATCCACTACAACTTTGGTCGGGGCCTCTCGAGAATAAAACAGTTCATAAATCCCCAGCCGTAAAACAGCTAAATCGATTTTATTGATCTTATCTACCGGCCAAGTAGGTGCTGCTTCACTGATCAAACTATCAATTTTACTTATATTTTCAATAATAGCCTGAGATGATACTGAGTATTCACGCTCTGGTTGATTTTGCTTGCCAAATTCAACCGAAAAAAGTTCTTGCATTATTTTAGCCCGTTTGATATGTCTGGGGTCTTTTGATGTTTTCATAGAGGTATAATAGTGGATTTAAAAAGAAATAACCAGATTAAGCTCGGGTAACAGTAGTAACATCAGTTGCTTTTTTACCTGCATAGAAGCCACATGAGCGACAGGCCATGTGAGCGAGAGTTTTAGCATTACAATTTTTACACACTTCAAGTGCCATGGCGTTTAACATTATTGATGCTCGCCTGGTTCTTTTAGCCGCTTTGGAATGTCGGCGCTTTGGTTCATGAGGCATAGTGAGAGTATTTTATCACACCTGAAGCTAAATATGCTAGCCTCTAGTTTAGAAATGAGAATTATGAATTTAGAATTATGAAAAAAGAAAAAAGCGTTTCGTAATTCATAATTCATCTTTCATAATTCACTAATCTGGTGCGGCTTGGGCGGCAATTTTAGCTAGTTCCTGGTGAATTAATTGGTGTTTTTCTAAAGTCGTATCTTCTGATAATAATTTTTTAGCGGCAGTTCTGGTTTTCTCAATCAGTTCTAAATCAGAAAATGAAGCAATTTTAAGTTCAAAACGGCCTGACTGTTCTTTACCAAAAATTTGACCACTACCTCGAATCTTTAAATCTAATTCAGCCAGTTTTAACCCGTCACTGATAGTTTCCAGATTTTTTAACCGGTTGTAGGCCTCATTTTCCTCAACTCCTGAAAAAAGGAAACAATATGATTGCTTTACTCCCCTACCTACTCGGCCTCGTAGTTGATGCAATTGAGCCAAACCAAAACGTTCAGCATTTTCAATCAACATTATAGTTGCATTTGGCACGTCCACACCCACCTCAATCACTGTAGTTGATACCAAAATATCCAGCTGATGATTTTTAAAATCCTGCAAAACCTGATCTTTTTCTTTTGGTTTCAATCTTCCATGTAAAAGTCCCATCCTTAAATCGGGAAAGATCTCTTTTTGCAATCTCTCAAATTCATGAATCGCCGCTTTAGCGGTAGCCAATGTCTCGGAAACCTCAATTAAAGGCGTAATTATATAAACCTGATCGCCATCTTTAACCTGTTTATGCAAAAAAGCATAGGCATCTTCTCGCTTTTTCTTTGGTACCACATGGGTTTTGATCTCCTGTCTTCCTTTTGGAAGCTCATCAATAATTGATAAATCCAGATCGCCATAGAGTGTCAGAGCCACAGTTCGAGGTATTGGAGTAGCAGTCATAGTCAAAAAATGAGGCACTTTAGCTTTACTTCGCAAAACACTACGTTGTTCCACTCCAAACCGTTGTTGTTCATCTACAATAATTAAACCAACATCTTCAACAGCAAGCTTATCGGATAATAAGGCATGAGTACCGACAACTACATGAGGGTTAAGGGGTTCAACATTTTTCTGGACTTTTTCTTTATCCTTTACGCTTAACGCTTCACCCTTTCTCGGTTTACTTACTTTTGTAAACTTCTTCGATCCAGTGTACAAACCGACTGTAATACCATACTGCTCCAAGATCCTTTGTAAATTGGCCTGATGCTGAAAAGCCAATATCTCAGTCGGAGCCATATACATAGTTCGTAAACCATTTAAATGAGCAATAAAAGCGATCACCGCAGCCACTACTGTTTTTCCCGATCCTACTTCACCTTGAACCAGTCTGTTCATAGGTTGTTCTCTTTTCAAATCTTCACTTATTTCAGATATTACCCTCATTTGAGCGCCAGTAAGTCCAAAAGGCAAAGACGCAATAAACTCTGCTACTTTCTGCTGATTTACTTCAAAGGGCTTAATTAGAGGCTTTTTCTGCCATTCCAGACGTGTTTTTGCAGTTGCAAGCTGAATATAGAAAAGTTCATCAAATCCCAATCGATCTCGAGCTTTTTGTGCCGACTTGAGTGTCTCAGGCTGATGAATTTCTCTGATAGCATCGGAAAGAGACAACATCTCCCCTTTAATATTGTCAGGCAGCGGATCAATTATTTCGCCAATAACTTCAGGTAAAAATAAATTAATCTTCGTTCGTAGCCATTTAGACGACAGCCCTTCCGTTTCAGGATAAACCGCCACCAATCTACCAGTATGAAGTGTTCGATTTATAGTTTCTTGACTACGGATAGCTGATGAATGATAGCTTTGTGGTGAGCTTGTCGAAGCACTGATGGCTTCCAACTTTTCCCAAACCGGCGCAATAATAGATAGTTTATTTTTGTATTTGGATATTTTGCCAGAAATCTGCAGCCTATCTCCAACTTTAATTGACTTAATAAGATACTGAGAATTAAACCAAGTTAGTTCAATCGGAGCATTTCCATCATTAAAAACAGCTTGGGTTAAAATTTTTCTGGTTTTAGTATAGATATTCCGAATCGACCAGATTTCTCCTTGAAGCGTCACTTTCTCTCCTATTTGGGCCTCCAAAGTATTTGTAACATTTGAAAAATCATCATAACGAAAGGGAAAATGATAAATCAGATCTCGAATATTACTTAAACCTAAATTTTGAAGTCTGCTAGCAAAAGTGTAACCAATGCCACCAATTGAAGATAAGTGAGTATCCAGATTCATGAAGCGATTATACTATGTCAAAACTATTTCAGGTAAATGAATTAATAAATCCCAAACAAAGGAAGCAGAGAAAATAAAATTATCGAAGCCACACCAATAACCGATAAAACTATAAATACCGGTCGATATTTATTCATGAGTTTATCCATGTTAATATTCTACATTGATTACGGAATAAATTAAAGGTAGATTACATTTATGGCTATTTCACCAGACAAACCAGAGAAAACTCAAGCAGTAGAAGAAGCTGCACGAATTATTTCAAATGCCAAACACAGCTTTGCTGGTTGGGGAAATCCTGAAAGGATGGCTACTGTCAATGCTGTCCTTATCAATTCAGTCGGAGCCTTTTTTTTACCAGAATACATCTCCCCTTTTCAATTGCATACTGTGAGTATTGGCTTGGCAATTTATTCCTATTTATATTTTAGAGACTATACTTCAGTTTTATCCAAACTGATGGATCGTGATTAATTCTTTTTTATTAAGCTTTCTAATTTTTCCAAAGCCGCTTTTTGCTCTGGTTGTTCAAAATACTTTCTAGCTGGTTCCAATTTATTAATCAACCATTCAGCAACTGCCATTTTCAGATCCTGCGGATGAAGTTTTTTTGCGGCATAATCTTTTTCTAGCTCTTCATATGCAGTGTATTCTAAATTCCCACCCCATTTTTCAGGACGATTAATAGTAAAAGTGGTTGAATCATTAAATATTAAATATTTGGTCCAATTTAATACAGGATTATAGAAAGTATCCCCTTCTTGCGCATATGCCGCATTGATTTTGCTTTTTATTTCTTCTGGCACGTCATGGACTGAAATACTGCTCCCAGCTTTTGATTTGCTCATCTTTAGTCTCATTGCATCAATATCTCTGTTATCTTCGTCTATATTTGATCCTAAAGTTACTATCTCCAAATCTTGTCCAGTTCCCGCAGATAAACCCTCACTCATACTTATATTTTCAACTGGATTGTTCAATCCCAATAAAATTGGTGTGTGAATAGCAATTGGTTTGATTTGTTCTCCTTTAGAATTTTTTAAAGGATTGGTTTTAATTTGCATGGCAGAATCTCTAGCCACTACATGAACTTTTCTCTGGTCCATTCCTGCTTGAGCAATATTGGCCTGAAGTAAGAAAATATCGGCAGCTTGCATTATTGGATACATGATTTTCGCTGTTTCGATACTATCTTCAGCTTCTTCTCTTCCCATAATAGTTATAGATCGCTTAGAACGAGCTAGGGATGTTCCTTTGGCCATTTCTAAAAATGTCATCCAAAATTCTGGATGTGCTGCATATTCTTCAGAACAAAACTTGAAATGAAGTTTTGAGGTATCACCTCCTATACTTTCAAACAATACTTTCATTGCTGGAATGAAATAATTTTTTCCAACTTCTTTGATGGTTTCTAAATTTCCATCTAATTTATCATTAACTGCAGAATGATAATCTGCTAGCCACAAAGTAACTTCAGCTCCTGCATCTTGCAAATCTTTAACTTTCATCAGTTGAAAGAAATGACCTATATGAAGTTTTCCAGATATTTCAAACCCAATATAATGTTTGAGCGGAGTTTCTGAATCAATTAATTTCTTTAAATCTTCTTCAGTAAGAACTTCTGCCAAGTTCCTAGTTATTAATTTATATTTTTCTTCTGTAGTCATAGGGATATATTACGTTCTAGCCTCTTAAAAGACAAGGCTTTATGGCAGAGTAGTAAAAGTATTGTCACCAGAAGTAGTTGAATTTCCAGCATTATCTTTGGAGATCACCCGATAATGATACGTAGTGTTTGGCTCAAGATCGGTTAATTCATGTGAATGATTGGTTTTTTTATCACCAGATTCTTTGTTGTTTCCATATTTTATTTCCTTACCATATTCAACTTTGCCATCGGCATCTTCATTGGTCGTCCATTCAATAATCGCTTTTTTGCTTTCAACATTTTTCGACTGAATTGCAGAAATAGAAGGCCCACTTGTGTCACTATTGGATTGCGGCGTTGGAGTTGGTGAAGGAGAGGGTGAGGGCGACAAAGCTGGTGACGGGCTAGGACTTGGACTTATAGTTGGGCTAGGAGATATCTTTGGTGAAGGAGATGGCGAGGGTTCAACAATCGGCATTTCTGGGCCTAAATTTGCAAGTCGCTCTGTTTCTTGAGATTGAGGAATCTTATCTTTTTTTTCGGCTTGAGCTCCTAATACCGAAGCGTAATCAGTTGGCGACGGACTTGGTAAATTTCCCGGGTTATCAGACCCCATTGAAGCTAAAAATACTACTAGGCCAAAAATAGATAAAATCGCCAATGTGATCGAAACTGAATAAATATAAATTTTGCTATTTTTAAGCTCACTTTTTAGCTGATCCAACATCAGTGGTATTCTATCAAAAAAATCCCGCCGATGTGGCGGGATTTTTAGATAATTTCCAGCAAGCTGAATTATTTTTTCGAACAGACCTTACAATCAGCTTTATGAGTTAAGAGCACATAAACACCTGATGCTCCAACCAAAAGATAAACTATCGTCTCAAGTCCAGGCATACCACCTAAAATCATATTTACTAAATTAAAACCAAGAGCTGTGAGTCCCCAATTTATAGCACCAATAGCGGTCAAAAGGAAGGCAACCATATGTAACATTTTCATCATCAATCACCTCCTCAATCAACTATAGTTTGGCTTTCTATGACAAGTCAATATAGCAGGAAGAAAAAAGTTAATATTTTATGATATATATTTTTTTATTCAATTTCCCTCTACCTACTAGACAATACATACTATATACTCACCTTATGTGTTACAACTGTGGATGCGGTATGCCAGAAGATGATATGGGAGTAGGACATGCTTTGAAAGATCCGGCTGGAAAATCTATTACCGAAGAAACTTTTAAAATATTGACTCAAAACTCAGGTAAATCTTATACCCAGATAAAACAATCAACCTTGGATCAGTTGGAAGGGAAAACAAAAAACAAAATTTTGTCAGATCTAGTTTTAAAAAATGCCGCCGATTCCCAAGGGATGTCAATCAAAGAGGCTTCTGAAGAAACTATTAAATTGCTCAAAAAAGAATTAAATCACTCTTGACGCGGAGCTAAACATTCTGAAGCATTCACCAAACGCACATAAAGATGTCTATCCCAATCTTGAAATAGTGTTTGACCAGGCCCACACAACTGAAGCAAATGATTCCTTCCACGTTCAAATGGATTTCGATCCAACCATATAGAATCCCTACTCAGTCGTACAATCTGAGGATCAATCTGAGACTGCTCAATACTATAACCAGGTCCTTCCACCTGCCAGCGATCACCCTTTCTGGAAGTTACGGGAGTTTGCCAGTCTTGAAATCTGGTATAAGCTTCCATTAATCCAAAATTGGTCATGGTTAAGGCAGATACAATAAATGCAGCCCGTAAAACGGTACTTTTTTTAACAGCTTTCACAAATTCTTTAGAAATCATTCTTTACAGCCCTTTGTCGCATCTATTTTCTCGATAGTTTTTAACATATCCGCTATCACATGTCCAACCATCTGAATTCATCTCTAAATGTGCATGCTCAGGCAAATTTACTTTTTGACAGATCTGAGAGCCAAAATCTTTGATATATCCCAATTCACATGTCCAAGAGCTGCCCTGCCAGACTATATGTTCTGTCGTAAATTTCTCACATATATCGCCTTTTTTGATATATCCGCTTATACAACTCCATCCATCTATTGAGGATGAATCTAAACGGGCATTATCTGAAACTTCAATCTTTTCGCATTTTCGAAGCTCTTCGTTTCGCCTATAACCTGATTCACAATAAAACTGGATTCCTTGATCATAAAATTTACCATGCTCCATTGAATCAACTTTGATACATTCGTTGCCTTGTTTATCATAACCAGGATCACACTCAAATCCTTCTAGGGTGACCTGACCATATTGAGGAACAAAAATCGATTCACAACTATTTTTTTCACGATTTTTCACAAAACCTTTATTACACTGCCAGTCATTACCTAAATACGTCAAATGAGCATTAGCAGGGATTTCAAACTTTTGACATTCACTCCCCTCTTTTCTAAATTGATTATTACAATACCAATCAAATCCTTGACTAAAAAATTTTGCATCCTTTGGCAGTTCAACTTTGACACATTTGCCTTCAATTCTCTGATAAGTAGCTATACACGTCCAATCATTACCAGTCGCTTCAAGTACCGCATTTTCTGGCAAATATAACTTCTCACAGACATCTCCATTTCGTATAAATCCACGCTCACAAATAAAATCATCCCCTGAATAATTAAGCTTTCCATGCTCAGGAACAACAACTTTCTGACAAATATTTTTTGAAGCTATTTTTTTGTATCCGACCTGACACAGCCAGTCGGTTTTGAGGGAATTCAAAACAGCATTTTCCGGTACAAATATCTTTTCACAGTCCCCGCTCGCAAAGCTAAACTTTTGCTCCAGTGGACAGCTATCGGCAAAAGTTGGCTGAGGAAATATAAAAGTTATAACGACTATAAAAATTATAATGGTTATATTTAGTAAGTAATTCATTTGCGAGCGGGCATCTTAGGTGCAAAGATCAAATAATAAACCACAGGTATAAAAAACAACATAATTGTTCCAGAGAAAGTTAAGCCAGCAATGATAGCTCCACCCAATCCCCGCCACAAAGGATCTGAGATAGTAATTGGAATCAGTCCAGCAATGGTACAGACTGAAGTCAAAGCAATTGGCTCCAATCGGGAAGCTGCAGCATCGGCAACTGACTCAGAAAAATCCATACCAGATTCCTGATTTATCAAAATTTTATCAACTATCAGAATTGAATTTTTGACCACAATACCAAACAGAGCCAAGATACCAATTAAAGCTGGAAAAGAGAGCGGGATTTGAGCCATGGCAAAAATAATGAAAACTCCTGAAATAGACAGTGGGATTACCAACATCACAATAATTGCTCGTCTAAAAGATCTAAACTGCAAAACCATGGTAATAATAATCAGCAAAAATGATAAAACCATCGCATTCAAAATAGATTGAACTGATTTTTGATTTTCTTCATTTGCTCCGCCAGTCGCCCATCCATAACCGGTTGGGAGATTGAGTGAATTCGCATAGTTTTCTAAGTTTTTATTTAAATCTGCTACGACATAGCCAGTTTGAACTCCAGCAGAGACAGAGATAGTTCTTTTACCATCTTCTCTGGTAATCAAAGTCGGATTAGTTGTCAATTCCATTTTTCCTAAAGATGAAAGCGACACATTGCCATTTTGAGTCGGAATAATAATGGCTGTCAGATCCTCAACAGTTTGAGTCTCTGAACCAAGCCTAATAGTGACATCTTCAGTGAGATCCTGATCACCAGAAAACTTCAGTTCATCAGCTTTAAAACCTGACGCATAAAGTCTCAACCAAAAACCAAGCTGATCCAAGCTAATGTTATTTTGAGCCAGTTTGACTCTATCAGGTACAAATGACAATTTACTTGTCCCCGGCTTAATAGATTTACTAATATTATTTACACCCTGCTGTGAGGCTAAATAATCCTGAACTTTATTGGCATAATCATCCAACGATTTCAAATCAGGACCAAATAATTTAATCTGCAAATCAGCCCCTGCAGGTGGTCCACCAGACACTTCCTGGACTGAGATTTTACCTTTTGTGTAATCAGCAAAAGTACTTCGTAAAGATTGGGCTATTTCTGACGAGGTATGCTCCCTCTTTTTATGTAAAGCAATTGAGTACAAAAAAGTATTCGATCCACCTGAAGATGGTCCTCCAAAGTCTGCTCCAAATGTTCGTCCTGTTTCCAAAGATACAGTTTCCATATCAGGAGTTTGTTTGAATCGCTCCAGCAAAGCTAAAGCCTCTTGACGAGAAACTTGTAAATTAGTTCCAGCCGGCAATTCGGCTGAAACATAAACTGTATCTTCATCTGAAGCTGGGAAAAACTCCGATTTAACCAAACCAGCTGGAACCAAAGCATAAGAAAATATTGAAAAGATAACCACCATAATAATGGTATTTCGACGAGCCGATTTTGATAATAAGATTTGGTGAATCAACCGGTTGTAAGCTCTTTCAATACCACCAAAACTAATTACTCCTTGATCCATAATTTGATTGAAACGTTCTTTTGAACCTGGTTTATTTAAAAATCTTTTGGAAAAGAAAGTACTAATAGCATCACGGATCAGATAAACGATTAAAACAAAGATCGCTAAAACCACCAACTGAGGTATCAAGAGAGCTCCTTTTGGCACTGCAAAATAAAAGCCACCCAAGATTAAGCCAATCAATAAAATACGCACTAAAACTTGTACCCGAAAAGGCAATTTTGGTTTCAAAAGAAATACCATCAAAGGCAAGATAATAAAAAGGGCGACAAAAATGGAGCCAATTAAAGTTGCTGATACAATTATCGGAATCGGTTTAATAAATTCACCGATGATTCCGGATGATAACAGCAAAGGAATAAATGCCCAAACTGTGGTAATTGTAGTAGTTAAAATAGCTACCCAAAAATCTTTCCAAACCAAAAGTCCGGTCTCTAAAGGAGTAAACTTTCCAGAACGGTAATAAGCTGTCATTGCTGAGATCACCACAATTGCATCATCAACCAATAATCCCAGAGAAAGTAAAAGCGAGAAGGTTGCTAAAAAGGATAGTGATATACCTGTCATGCTCATAACAATAAAGGTCAGCAAAAAAGTTAACGGGATAGACAACATTGAAACAAAGGCTTGCCTAATACCTAAAAATAGAAATAGCACTACAAAAACCAAAGTAATTACTAAAGTAATATCCCGCTGCAAATCTTGAAAACTTTCGCCAATCTGCTCGGAAGTATTCAAAATAGTCAGAACTTTAAAACCATTGCCTGTTTGAGCAATTTTCTCATTAACTTTATCTTGAGCTTCTTTATCGGCAATATCAAAGTTCACTCCCGACAAACGAAATACCGAGAAGGTCACCGAAGAACTAATCTCTCCGTCATGAAGTAAATACGATTCATTCTGATCAGGTTTCGAGATCTCTTTAATCTCTGCAATATCCCCTAAAGCGACCACTTGGCTATTTAAATTAATTTTTGTCTCCCTTAGCTCATCAACAGTTGTAACCGCCGGATCAATACTAAGTGAAAAGGTCGAATCAGCAGTTTTGACATTGCCAGCTGGAAAAGAACTGATACCACTTTTAATAGCTCCCAATAAGCTTTGAGGATTTATACCGTAAGTTGAGATCACTGCCGGCTTGATAACGATTTGAATTTCCTGTTCATCCAAACCAGTGATTTCAACTTTATCTATGCTAGCTAAATCTTCTAATTCTTTTTTCAAGTCTCTAGAAAATCGAATCAAACTTCCCCGATCTTTGGCTCCGGCCAAAGAAAAAGTCCAAATCGGCTGATTCTCAAAATCCAGTTTCTGAATATTTGGATCAAGTGCATCCTCCGGCAGATCGTTAACAGAGTCGACAGCCGACTGGATATCTGATTTAGCTTTATCCGCATCATAACCAGACTGAAACTCGATCTGAACAATTGAAGCTGATTCACGCGAAGTTGAAGTAACTGTTTTAACACCATCAACCCCTCTGACAACATCTTCAATCGGCACTGTGATAAGCGACTCTATATCGGTTGGTCCTGCTCCAGGCAAAACTGTCGATACGATCACAATTGGAATTTTAATTTCCGGATTTAAAGTACGAGGCAGTGCAAAGTACGATTGAATACCAAAAGCGATTACACCCAGAACTATCAAAGTCAGAAATCGTAAATTTACCAAATAAGCTGCTACCCAGCCCAGTAAAAGTTTTGGATCAAATTTAAGTTTTTTGAGGTAAGTTGATGTTGTATCCATTGGGGTTAGTTAATTAGTTGACCAGTGAATCGGTTGATCAAAAACTATTTTCTGATTTACTAATCTCTAATTCACTGATTAACTTGTATCTGATCTCCTTCAACCACAGTTCGAGATAAAATCACTTCATCGTTGGCTCCAACCCCATCGGTTACTGCTACAAAGCGACCTTGCACTTGTCCCAACTGGATTTTTCTTGATTTAGCTTTACCGTCACTAACAATATAAATCACAGACTCATCCTGAGTCTGAAAAATAGCATCAAGTGGGATAAATGGCACCACTGAGTTTGTATCTGGTGCACCAACTGGAATATCAATTTGAACAAATGATTTATCAGTAAAAAGCTCTTTATATTCATCACCCAATACATATAGTACTGAATACATTTGGCCATCAGTTGCTTCAGAGGAGATGTAAAAAGGAGCTAGATCCAAAGTCTTATCTCCTATATGAATAGTGGATTTTTCAAATTTTGAAATATTTTTAGCTGTTGAAGCAGGCACCAAGGCATTTAAAACAATATCATCAGTGGTCTGATTTAAGGTAGCTAAGACAGTCCCAGGATTCACCGCTTCCCCTACTCTAACATGAATTCTTTCCACAATAGCTGCAAAAGGAGCGGCCGGATACATTTGAGCTTCTGTAATCTGAGATGCTAACAAAGACAGGTTGGAAATCTGTTTATTGGCTTCTAAAGATTTCTCCTGAATTTCCAGGTTTTTCATAGTTATTTCCCTTCCTAAATCAGACAATTGAGCTGGTGGTCGATCAGATGCTGATTGATATTCAGCTTGACGAACACCCTGTTTAAGTTGGTTGATAACACCCAAAAATTGGGCTTTTTGACCATTTAAACTAGCTTGGGCGGATCCAGTTGATTGCGAAATCTGAGCATCCAGTGAAGCTAACAAAGATTCATTTAAATCCAACAAAGACCGAGTTTCATCTAAAGATCTGTTGGCAATATCACGAAGCTGATCAGCATTAGCATCGGTTCTTTCAGCAACTTCTCTTTGTTTTGAGATTAGATCTTTTTGTGTATCGTATGTTTGATTGGAAAGATTGTTTTGTGTCTGAGCAATTTGTCTAGCCACTGACAAAGCATTTCCACCTTGATAATTTGAAGCTAAACCAAGCAATTGCTGATTTTTACCAACCAAATCTCCTTCTGTGACATTAATATATGAAACTATTCCCGGCATCTGGGCTACTACTTTAATAACTCCACTTTTTTCGA
The DNA here is from genome assembly GCA_964405065.1 of uncultured Gammaproteobacteria bacterium. Lineage (GTDB taxonomy): Bacteria > Patescibacteriota > Microgenomatia > Daviesbacterales > UBA10151 > CAZWRN01. The sequence continues at coordinate 15,231 of CAYOMO010000007.1, read as the reverse complement.
CCTGGGCTTGAGTTGATACTTTGGGAGAAGCACCTATTTTAAAAGTCTGAACATTTTTAACCATGGCTTGCTTAGGTTGCTCCACTGGTTTTTCTTTAAATATAGTGCTCCCTAAAACGATCAAAACCAATAACAAAAGTAATATTGCTAAAAAGCTAGCAAAAGGATGTTTGGTGATAAATGTAGAGGTTTTTTGATTGCTTTTTTTAAATATAGCCCCCACTTTACTAAAAAAAATTTTAAAACCAGCAACAGTTTTATTCACAAATGATTGATTATTATTTTTTGCCATGGTCAGAAATTGTATTGAATGAAAGACCTTATACAATATTTTGTATTACGTCAAGACGGAAACCGAATTATAAATTATTATAGGTTAAAAGTCAATCCAAATGCAGACTCTGGATCAATCCCCTCCCTACTAACTACCAACTACTAGCTACCAGCTACTAACTTCTTGCGCCTGATAAACATTTCCTCTACAATTACGGCGATATGGATACCCATACAACAGAAATAAATTCAGTCATAAACGAAGCAAACCAAGCTATTCAACAGGAAGATCATGCTGTGGAAAGCAGTGATCATCTGGCCACATCGGCAGCCCATGCATCTGGTAGCGCTGAACATCCCACCGAATCCGGCCATGAAGGAGGCTCATCGCATATCGTTTTAGCGGCTGAAACACTTGGCTATATTGGCCCTTTGCCTGTCACTAATACCTTGTTTGTTTCGTGGGTAGTAATGGCCATTTTACTTAGTCTCGCTTTTTTAACCAGCCGGAAAGTTGCTTTAGTACCGGTATCAAGACTCCAAGGGTTATTTGAAATAGTCATTGATGGAGTCTACACTCTAGCCAAAGATCTAGCTCATGACAAAGCTAAAGTCTTCTTCCCAATCGCACTCACTTTTTTCCTTTTTATCTTCACCGCCAACTTGCTGGGACTTTTCCCTGGCTTTGCCACTATTGGTTTCAACCGGGTAGAAGAAGGACACGCTGTGTTTGTTCCTCTTTTGCGCTCAATGGGTTCAGATCTAAATATGACTCTTGGTCTTGCTTTAATTTCAGCTGCTTTAACTCATTTCTACGCTGTAAAATATCTGGGTGTCGGCGGTTATTTGAAAAAATGGTTTTCTCTCAATCCAATTATGCTCTTTGTCGGAATATTGGAACTAGTTTCCGAGGTGACAAAAGTAGTATCGCTTTCCTTCAGACTTTTTGGTAATATATTCGCCGGAGAGGTAGTTTTAGCCACAATCTCAAGCCTGTTGGCATTTATAGCTCCTCTGCCATTTTATTTATTAGAACTAATCGTTGCTTTTGTCCAGGCAGCTGTGTTTATGATGTTAACACTAGTATTCATGGCACTACTATCTGAAAAGCATGAATCACATTAGTAAATAAGCACGAAGCACTAATTTCGAAACACGAAATAAATTCGAAATCAAAAAAATTAAATTTTAAACTTTTAATTTTATATTTTGAATTTGTTTCGAATTTCGAGATTCGATTTTCGAATTTATAAAGAAAGGAGTAATAAATGGAACTTAATGCAGCCTTTACTATTGCTATTGGTGGTATTGCACCAGCTTTGGCAATCGGTTTAATTGGTATGAAAGCTATGGACGCCATCGGACGCAATCCTGATGCACAATCCAAAGTTCTGCCAGCGATGCTTTTGGGCATGGCTTTTGCAGAAGCTATTGCGATTTACGCTTTAGTTATCGCTTTTACCATGTAATTCGCTACACCAAATTTGTCATTCTGGTGAGTAGTAGCGGCTCCAGATGTAAATCTGAAATCCAGGATGGCTTAGTTTCAAAAAAAATTTAACGTGGATAAATTTATTAGTGATTTTGGTATACAACCCATACTGCTTCTCGCACAGATCGTCAATTTTCTGATCTTACTCTTTTTGCTGAAGAAATTTTTGTATGGCCCGATAATCAAAATATTGGATAAAAGACGCGATACTATCGCTGAAAGTCTGAAAAATGCTGAAGCAATCGAAGCTAAACTCGCTAAAACTGAGGAAGAATATGAAAAAAGAATTGAAAAAGCTTCCAAAGAATCCCGTCAAATGATTGAGGAAACAACCAAAGCGACTCAACAAATGATGGCAGACGCTAAAACTCAGGCTAATGAAGAGATGCAGGATATTTTGAAAAAAGGTCAGGAATCTATTCAAATGGAAAGACAAAAAATGCAACAAGAGATGCGTTCTGAACTCACTCAATTGGTTATCAATACACTCGAACAAGTAACAGGTAAAGTAGTATCCAAAAAAGATCAAATAGAAATAATTGAAAAAGCAGTCAAGGGAACCAAATAGCCGTGAAAAAAAATAAAAAACTAGACAAAATAATTGCCCAAGCTGTTACAGCATCTATCAAGGGGGCAACTATCGATGAATCAAAGGTTGCTCAGTTTTCCAAAAGTTTAAAAACTTTAAATCTCGAGGATGCACTCTATACCTTAACTCGGTATAAAAAAGGTCTAACTGATTTTATTAACCAGCATACAATTACTATTTCAGCACCAGTTGAATTACCAAAAGAAACTATCAATAAAATCGTCAAATCACTTCATTCTGAATTCAAAATTCATAATTCACAATTCATTTTAGACTCTTCCCTTTTGGCAGGGTTTAAGTTTAAAATTGGCGATAGTGTCTTTGACAACTCGCTTCGTTCGAGTTTAGAGAATTTAAAAGCTAATTAGCGATTTAAGTTAATTAGCGGATTAGAAGGTTTTTTCTAATTCGCCAATCAACTAACTCACTAATCCGCTTGAAAGAAATAACATGGGAAATATTATTGAAGACATCGAAAAAGATATTAAAAACCTGAAGCTGAAAGCTTCTAGACAAAACGTTGGTACCGTAACCGAGGTTGGTGATGGTATCGCTCGTATTGAAGGACTTTCACAAGTTCAGGCCTCTGAACTGCTTGATTTCGGTAAAGGCATTTTTGGTTTAGCCCTCAATTTGGAAGAATACAATGTTGGTGCTGTTATTTTCGGTGATTATACCCAAGTCAAAGAAGGTCAAGAAGTTAAAACTACTGGCCGAATTCTGGAAGTTCCAGTTGGTGATGAGCTTATTGGCCGAGTTGTTGACCCGCTTGGTCAGCCTCTGGATGGCAAAGGTCCGATTAAAACCAAAAAAATGTATCCGGTTGAAAAAATTGCTCCTGGCGTTATTACCCGAAAATCAGTCACTGTACCTCTCCAAACTGGTATTAAAGCAATTGACGGTATGATTCCAGTCGGACGAGGCCAGCGAGAACTGATCATTGGTGACAGAAATACCGGTAAAACAACTATTGCGGTAGATACTATCATCAATCAGAAAGATGTGATCTGTATTTATGTGGCAATTGGGCAAAAAGTCTCCAAAATTGCTCAAATCGTAGCTAAACTAGAAGAAACTGGTGCTATGAAACATACTGTAGTAGTCCTAGCATCTGCTTCAGATCCAGCACCTTTGCAATTTTTGGCTCCTTACTCTGGTACTTCGATGGGTGAATACTTCATGGATCAAGGCCAAGATGCTTTGATTATTTATGACGATTTATCCAAACACGCCAATGCCTACAGACAGATGTCTCTGCTTCTCAGACGCCCTTCCGGACGTGAAGCTTACCCAGGTGATGTTTTTTACCTACATTCCCGACTTTTGGAAAGATCAGCTCGACTAAATGAAAATTATGGTGGCGGTTCACTCACAGCTTTGCCAGTGATTGAAACCCAAGCTGGTGATATTTCAGCTTATATCCCCACCAATGTGATCTCCATTACCGATGGTCAGATCTTTTTAGAACCGGATCTCTTTTTTGCCGGCGTCAGACCAGCTATTAGTGTCGGTTTGTCAGTGTCTCGTGTCGGAGGATCGGCTCAAACCAAAGCGATGAAGTCTGTAGCTGGTAAATTAAAGCTGGAACTGGCTCAGTATCGTTCGTTGCAAGCATTTGCTCAGTTTTCATCTGATCTTGATCCGCAAACCAGAGCTCAACTTGAACGAGGAAAGAGAATGTCCGAGCTCCTCAAACAACCAGCCTATTCCCCTATGCCAATGGAAGAGCAAGTAGTTGTCTTCTGGGCTGCTACCAATGGCTATTTGGACAATATCCCAGTTGAAAAAGTTCGCGATTTTGAAGTCAGACTTCTCCAAGACATGAAAGCCAGATACAAAAAAGTCATTTCTGAGATTGCAGAAAAAAAGGTTCTTGATGAAAAATTAACAAAGGAGCTTGAGAAAATAGTGAAAGACTTCCTCAAGTCATTCAAATAATCCATGTCATTCCAAAAAGAATCTCAACCATCTAAAAATGAGGTAAACAACCGAATATTAGTAATTAAAAAGAGATTGGGTATAAAAGGCTCTCCTTCTCAATCTGTTAAACATGCTTTAGCTAACCTTGCATTAGGGACTTTCAGGCCACTGGAAAGAAAATAATATGCCAAACACACGAGAATTACGACGACGGATCAGATCTGTCAAAAATACCGCTCAGATCACCAAAGCGATGCAAATGGTCGCTGCTACCAAGATGCGCAAAGCCCAAAACCAAGCCATGGCCGGTCGACCTTACAATTTGACACTTAATGAAGCCATGACTCTTTTATTACCCAAACTTAAAGACAACAACCATCCACTTCTCAAAGAGCAAACAAAAGGCAATTCGGCAGTGTTACTCCTTTCAACTGACAAAGCTCTTTGTGGTTCTTTGAACACCAATTTATTCAGAGCAACTCTCAATTTTATGAAAGATCAAAAAAATACTGTTTTTTACACTCTTGGTAAAAAAGGTCGCCAGTTTTGCGTCAGGTCTGGCTATGATCTGGCCGCTGATTTTGAAAATTCGGACTTAGTCACCTTTAGAACTGCTTCACAAATCGCTAGACTCGTCACCAAGAGCTTTTTGTCCAGTGAAATAAAAGAGCTTTATATTGTCTACCCGGATTTTGTCTCAGCTCTCAGACAGGAGCCCAAAATCGTCCGTATTTTACCAGTCGATTTTCAAAACTTAGTTCAAACGCTTACTCCAGAGTTAGCAAACAAAAGTCGTCAGTCGTCAGTCGTCAGTCATCAGCAAGACAACTCCGAGTTTCTATTTGAACCCTCCATTGATGAACTACTGGATTTCATCTTAAACCACTTTGTTCAGGTCAAAATATTCCAGGCTATGATGGAAACCAAAGCCTCTGAACACTCAGCTAGGATGATCGCCATGCAAAATGCCACAGACAATGCAAAGGAGCTTGTGGATGACTTAACTTTGTCATATAATCAGACACGACAAGCTGCAATTACAAGTGAATTGTTAGAAATAACATCAGCCCAAGCAGCGCTTGAGTAAATATAATCATTATAGCAATTATATTAGTTATAAATTTTATAATATTATGAATAAAGGAAAAGTATTACAAATCATCGGTCCAGTTGTGGACGTTCAATTCGAAGACGGGAAACTCCCAGCTATTTATGCAGCTTTAGAAACATCAATTGGAAAGACCAAGTTGGTTTTGGAAACTCAGCAGCATCTAGGTGAAGGTGCAGTCCGAGCTGTAGCAATGTCTTCAACCGATGGATTGCAACGAGGGGTTGATGTAGTTGATACTGGCGCTCCTATTTCTGTACCAGTTGGTGATGAAGTATTGGGTCGAATCTTTAATGTCTTGGGAGACGCTGTCGACAATAAACCTGAAGCTAAAGCTAAAAAAAGACTCCCTATTCATCGTCCAGCTCCTTCATTTGCCGAACAATCTACCACTGCTGAAGTTTTTGAAACAGGTATCAAAGTAATTGATTTGCTAGCTCCTTTTATTAAAGGGGGTAAAGTTGGTCTGTTTGGTGGTGCCGGTGTAGGTAAAACAGTGCTGATTCAGGAACTGATTCGAAACATCGCTGCTGAACACGGCGGATATTCTGTCTTTGCTGGGGTTGGTGAAAGAACTCGTGAAGGAAACGATCTATATCATGAGATGACAGACTCCAAAGTTATCGACAAAACAGCCATGGTCTTTGGACAGATGAACGAACCACCTGGAGCCAGACAGCGAGTAGCTTTATCTGCTTTAACTATGGCGGAAGAGTTTCGTGATGCTCAAGGCAAAGATGTGCTATTTTTCGTAGACAATATCTTCCGATTTTTGCAGGCTGGTTCTGAAGTGTCTTCCCTACTCGGACGTATTCCATCTGCTGTGGGTTACCAACCAACTTTGGCTACTGAAATGGGTGCTTTGCAGGAGCGAATTACCTCGACTAAAAAAGGTTCCATCACTTCAGTGCAGGCAGTCTATGTGCCAGCTGATGATTATACCGATCCAGCTCCAGCTGCTACCTTTGCTCATTTGGACTCCACTATCGCGCTAGAAAGATCTCTGGCTGAGCAGGCTCTTTTCCCGGCTGTAGACCCACTTGCCTCTTCTTCTCGAGCTTTAGATCCAAACGTAGTTGGCCAGGATCACTACGATGTAGCTATGGAGGTCCAAAAGATCTTACAGCGCTACAAAGACTTACAGGATATCATCGCTATTTTGGGTATGGAGGAGCTATCTGATGAAGATAAACTCACAGTTTCCAGAGCCCGAAAAATTCAGCGATTTTTGACTCAGCCTTTCTTTGTCGGTGAAGCTTTCACCGGTATCGCTGGTAAATATGTTTCACTAAAAGACACTATCAAAGGCTTTAAAGAGATCATCGCCGGCAAACACGACAAGACCCCAGAGCAGTCCTTCTACATGAAGGGCACAATTGAAGAAGTTAAATAACCTCCCTAGTTTTTAAAAACATCTCCAATTAACTTTTTTTGAATTGTTTCATTTAATTTGCGCAAGTATTCTTTATAATGTGAAACCGATTCAGTTAACACATCTAAAACCTCTTGCGTTCGTCGCTTATTATCCCCTGAATCAAAGGTTTTTGAAAAATCCACTTGAGTAAAAACAAGCTTATCCAGAAATAAATCGTTCAATTCATCATTTAATTTATCGAGTTCTTTAACATTTGGTTCTAGATTACTTAACACAACTTTATAGTTTGTATATACAGTCATTAACCTTATATATTCTTGGGATGACTGTTGCCAAAGATCCATTAATTCGGAACTCAAATTAGTGAAATCTCGAATTTTAAACGATAACGAAATTTCCCCATGACGTTTATATAACTCATTCATAACTTTATTTACCTTAAGATTGTATTCCGTTAGGCTATTTAATAAAACTTCAGAAACTTGAAATTTTTTATCGGTTACAAATTTGAATCGCTCAATATCACGGCCAATTTTAGATGTAACTAACCATCCTAAGACAATAATTGTTGCTGAAACAAGAACCTCTCTCTTCATAATCCATTCATCAATAAATCCAAAAAGATCAAAAACAGATATCAACCCTAAGAGTAATGTTAATAAAACGAATGAGAATAAATTCTTGCGAAAGATATGGAACATAGTCAAGAGTTTGCGCATTTGGGGCAGTTTATTCAAGAGGGCTCATATGTATGTAGTATATACTTCGTATATATCACACAATCTACAAGTCATCACCGCCCGGGGATCCATCACTATAACTCTTAGCCTCGCAAGGCCTCGCCTTGCAAGCTTACAAGTGTCAATTATCCCTAATGACGAAGGAGATTTATCTGGGATGATATTTGTAGTATATACTACGTATAACTATATCTATTGTGAAGCCTCTCGACCTCTATTTGTAGTCTGCTGAGCAGCATCGACCACAAAGGTAGGTTCTTGTACCATCAGCCAGCGTAAATGATCAAACATGTAGACAAAATCCTCCAACCCTTCTTTATTGATTCTTTCCACATCCAAACCAGTAAAAGACATTCTGCCGATATCCAGAAACCAGATTTTCAGAGTACCATCAGCTTTCACCCCTAAACTCATCGCATCATCTGGATTAAAGCCAATTTCCCTTTTAGTTGCTTCATCTGTTATCTGCTTGGCCATCTCTACAATCTGCTTTCGATCGGCCGTTTGAAAAGCTGTATCGGTAATCCTTGGTACCCTTTCACCTCGTCTGGCTTGTTGATAAGCTGTTTTATCATAAAAAGCCCAACCTTCATGTGATAAATCAGTCATTACTACATCTCTGGCAAAATGAACTTTTTCATCCTCACCCGCGACCCACATCTGTTCCACCACCGGCATGTCCCTTTGCCTGAGATGTTGCCAGGTATTGTGCAAAGATAATGGTAAACTAGTGCCCCACTCAGTTCTGACGATCATATCCACACCGGTAAAACGGGGTGTTTTTGCTATCCAGGTGGTTCGGTTATTATCCAAAACTCCTTCTATCCTCCTGGTTCTTTCACTTTTGACTGGATTAGTCAACTCCTCAATTTGGCACACCTGACTCATCTGCTGAAAAGATTTTTTTAAAGGATCATATAAATGGAGTGTTTCGGCCACATAAATATTTTATCTGCCTATACCATGTAAAACCAGACATTTTTTAGACACCTCATCATTAGATCAAATTATTTCTTTTTTAAAAAAACCAGGGCATCTTCTGTAGATTTGAAAACTAGATGCAGTTTTTTAAGATCATTGTAGCCCTCACACTCTCTAGCTAGTACTTTAACTACCTGATTATTAATACTTGAGATCAAAACTTTTTTCCCTTGTTCATGAACTAAATCAATTATTTCATCCAAAGCATCAACTCCGTCAGTATCAATAAAATGTAGCTCTCTGAGGCGTAAAATGACGTTTTTATATCCATTTAGACCGGTGCTGAACCTAGCAACATGTGCGTGCCCATTGATATAAGCTAATGCTCCATTAAAAGAATAAACCAGCGTATCATGCTCCGCGATCGCTGACAGCTCTGTTTCCTCTGTCAGGCGTTTGACGACACCTCTTTTATGATCGTTAATAGTCACTTCATACTGACCCTGAGATATTTTATTAACAAAAATCAGCAGTGATATAGTCGTACCTACCAAGATACCAATCAAAGGATCTGCATAAATAGTGATTGCAAAAACAATCAAAGCTAGCCCCAAACCCCATTTATCATGTCTAATCAAACTTTTTAATTCATGAACTTCAATCATCCTGACCGCCGCAAAAACTAAAATTGCCGCAATCACCGCCATCGGAATGTATTTGAAAAATCCAAGTAGGAATACACAGATTACTGCTATTGAAACAGAGCTGATGATAGCTGAGACGTTGCTGGTAGCACCTGATTTGGCATTGACTGAAGTTCTGGCTAAAGCCGCTGTGGCCGGAATTCCCCCCATCAGACCCGACACAATATTGGCCAAACCCAAACCAAACATCTCTTTTCTCGGTTTATGCTTAGTTTTAGTCATCCCATCAGCTATTTTGGCCGAGATCATCGTTTCTAATATAGCTACTACCGCCACTGTCACTGCAGCCGATAAAACAGAATAATCAATAAAAAATTTGGGAGCTGTAAACAATGTTAATTGTAAATCTCCATAGCGAGATCCTAAGGTTTCCAAGCTAAAAGGTAATAAATGCATCGTTGTCAGATATCCCAAAGCGATACCAAATGGAGTCAGTGTGATCGCTCCAGGCACTTTTTTCATATATTTAGCCAAAATAAACAACCCGGCTAAAAAGATTGCAAAAACAGCCACCGAACTCAGAGAAGATTGTGACAGATGAAGAAGCGATTCTTTGACATTGTCTAAAAAGTGTTCATGTTTTTCGAGACCAGACAGACCAAAAATAAAATTGAGTTGATTGAAAGCAATTATAAATGCCACACCTAAAGTAAATCCCTGAATGGTAGATCCTGGAACAAAATTCAAAAACTTTTCCAGTCTTAAAAGATAGGACACCAATATCAACACGCCCGAAACAATTGCCAAAGTAGGAAGAGTATCAGCTCCATGAATAATGGCAAAAGTGCCTAAAATACCGGAGAGTGCTCCGGTTGGACCAATAATATTGTAGTTACTACCACCAAATATCGCTGCAACCAGCCCCGCCCACACTGCTGTAATGATACCGGCTAAAGGCGAAGTCTGAGAGGCAATTGCCAAAGAGATGGACAAAGGTATTGATACCAGAGAAACCGTAATACCGGATTTCCAGTTTTGTTTCAATCGTGTAAGAAAAAGGTAAGCGTATTGCACAATTAGATAGATTAGTCCTTTGGTCTCACTTTTGCAACAAGCTAAAGAAGGAGTTAGATGCCAAGTTTCTGGCAAATAATTGTTATGATTTCCGGAAATTCTGTTTTTGCTATCGGATAACCATAGTGTTGCTGATTGGTATCTTCAATATATTCACTTGCCAAATTCTTTTGAACAAATCTAGCCTCTTCAATTGGGATCAAAGGGTCATCAGTCGAATGAAACTGCACTATCCACTGTTGGTTGGCTTTAATCGCCTCCCAGTTCCAGGGATCATCGTAGTAGCCGCTAATTTTTTCACTCGGCATCCCCATATCGGTGTGACAGGCAGCAACCAGGATAGTACCCAGCAACTTATGACTTTCAGCATATCGCATCGCTGCCACGGCGCCCGACGAATGACCTATTAAGATAGTATTTTCATCAGCACCCAGTTTTTCCAAAAAAGGCAGCCAGTATTGCTTTCGGGCGTAAATTGGGTCAGGAAAATTTTGTGCGATTACTTGCAGACCCATTTTTTCAAACTCTCTTTTTAAATAAGGAAACCAGCCATCTGGTGCATTAATATCCCCTCCCCCATTACCTGGAATAAAAATTACCTTGATTTTCTGAGTATTCATCAGGCTCTATTATACACAATGTCAGAGTTTAGTCCGGAAAAAGTAAAGTACTATTGACATATTATTTAACATGCACTATACTAACCAGCAGAAATCGTAATCAAATTGGTCTGATCTATCCGATCTCATCTGATTTGATCCGATCTCATCTGAACTGGAGGGGTCGCATAGCGGCCTAGTGCGAGGGATAATAATTTATTACTATTCCTTTCTCGAAATCTCGGGAGCGTACGTTCGAATCGTACCCCCTCCGCAATTATTCCGCCGCAAGCTTTGAGCATACGGCGGATTTTTTTTTACCATATGACAGATTTAGCTTCACTACAACCGCTGAACGTCTTAGAAATCTCGAAAGAGAGACTGCATCAAAACGCTCAAACTTTAATTGATATCAATCCTAACGTAAAAATTTCGCCTGTTTTAAAATCAAATGCTTACGGTCATGGAATCGAACTCATCGGCAAAGAACTTGATGGCTATAACTTTCCTTTTTATTGCGTCAACTCACTCCCCGAGGCAGTTGCCCTCCGAAATGCCGGGGTTAAAACAGATATTTTAATCATGGGCTATGTTCATCCAGACAATTTGAGAACTACCCAATGGGATTTTATTTTTGCCGCTTTTGATCTCGAATTTGCTAAAATTGTGAATAAATATCAAGATAATCCTCGAGTTCACCTGAATGTTGAAACCGGTTTACATCGTGATGGGGTAGATTTTCTCCAATTTGAAGAAATGCTGTCTGAGCTTACAAAACTCGATAAGCTAAACATTGAAGGCCTGATGTCTCACATGGCCTATTCCAATGAACCAGGCTCTGAAACTACTAAAAAACAGTTGGAAAACTTTAAAAAAGCTAAAGAAATGGTTAAAGCAGCCGGAATTAACCCAACCTGGTTTCACTGGGGTGGATCGCTCGCTTTACTTAATGATCTAGCTGATGAGGTCAATGTAGTCCGATGTGGAAAAGCTTTTTTTGGAATTGCATTAAATATTTCCTATTCTGGAGACAAAAAAGATGAACCTGAATTTATGTCAAAATTTAACCTAGTCATGAAACTCAAAACTCAAGTAGCCCAAGTTAAACAGATCCAATCTGGTGATACAGTGAGCTATTCAGACATGTTTCGAGCTGAAAAACCAATGACCATTGGTATTATCCCGACAGGTTATAACGACGGAATAGATCGCAGACTCATTAACAAAGGCAAAGTTTTGGTTCAAGGTAAACAATGTGATTATTTAGGTGTAATTGCCATGAATGTCACAGTTATCGATCTGACCGAAGTTGAAGACCCTAAACCAGGCATGGAAGTGATCATTTACTCAGATAATGCCACAGACCCAAATACTTTTGATAACTCAGCTGCCATGTGTGCCACTTTACCACAAGATTTAGTTCTGCATTTACCCAAGGATTTAGTTAGAAATTTGGTCTAAATAGCTAATTTAAAGAATTCCTGTAAGATTAGGCAAGAAGATAAGATAAATCAGTTCCTACTGGTATAGACTGGGAAGGTTGACCAGATTTCATCATTAAAGCTCTCATTCCGGCAACTCCTTCAAAATGCAGTTGACCCTTTTCAGCTCTGAGCCAGGTACCATCATTTAAAGCCAACACTGATCGATTTTCTGTAACAAATGGATTTAAATCAGTTTCAGATGGGCCATGATTGTCTTCACTTTCCAAATGAACAGATATTTGGGTATCTTTTAAATTCATCAAACCAAACCCTTGATTAGATGGTTCAATCTGATCATCAAAACAAACTTCAAATCTTTTTTGTGCTATCAATAAACCAGCACTCACCCCAACATATGGTCGGCCTTCTTTTGCCATTTCAGTAATATACTCAGCCCATGGGAAAGAAGAATTAAACATTTCCTGTGACAGTCTATAAGTATTACCACCACTTACATACATACCTTCAACTTTAGACAGAATTTTCTTAATTTCTTCTTCAGGAAGACCCATCATGTGATCCAAGCGATGTAAAGATTTCACACCAGCCACATTCATCAGTGCTTCACCATGTCTTTTAAATGCACCATCTCTCCCTCCGGCTGCATTTGGAACAAGTAAAACATTTTCTTTGTTACCTAAAAAAGAAATAAGTGGTGCTTGAGCATGCATAAGGTCAGGGGTATTTGGTTGATCAGTATTAATTAAACCTAATCCACGAAATTGTGGGGAAATAAGTCCGGCTTCATTTTTAAACATAACAGTATTATAACATAATTATAGGATAAATCAATTAACAAAATTTTTAAATAAATCTATAAAGATGAATAAAAGCACTCTTAACTTGTCTTTATTTCGCATTTATTACCATCGTTTAAAATAAGTTTGACATAAACTGCTAAAATAGAAAGTAATTATAATAAATAGTAGGAAATGTGAAGACATTTTAGGTACTTAGGTAATTCATACAGTATATTGCGAGTCATATAGACCTAAGTTAAAATAACAACAGAGGTATCAAGACATTATTCAAGCCAACTTGAAATAATCCTATAGTTATGCAATAATACTCATCTAAGCAAATCCTACACGAAACAATTACTATGCCAAACATCAACTCGTTTTTTATCGAGAATAATCCTCAAGGATCTGGAATCTCCGGAACAATTCCCCTGCTCACAAATTATTCACCCAATCTGAAGGCTATGGCCGCTATTAAAAAAGTAATTTTCTCTAAAAGACCTTTAATGGAAAAAATCTATTTAGCCAAAAATCATTACTCTCTTTTTGAAGTCACACTTATAAATCACACCAATAAACAGGAAAAAATAAATGCTAAAAGACAAAAAGAATTTATCGCTGTCTTTAAAAAAGAAGTTGCCGCTTTACTAGGAGAAGACGTAGCAAAAAGTGTGGCATTACAGCTGAAACATAATTACCATGTTTCTACCTCAGAACATCACGGACCCATCTCCCATCAGGGTAAATTAAATAGTACTCTGTTAAGTTCATTAGCTTTTTCTCAGCTAAAGCATGAACATCTCAAAAATGTCATTGTTTTGGCTTGCGCCAACATCTCTTTTGATAACAATAGTTTTCCACGAGGCATTGAGTTTAATACGACTGTTAATGGAGAAATTAAAAAACAAAATTTAGTGTTTTTCCCTCGAAATGCCCGACCATGTCCAGTGGTTTATTACCCAGCCTATACGGCAGAATCTATTAACACCATGCATACCAAATTAAATGAATTAGTTGCCTCTAAAGAGGTTTCTCCTCAAATTGCAGAGCAAATGCATACTCTCTTGGATGATATATATCAAAACCCACATGCACTCAATCAAAAATTTTTTTCTGATCAGGTCTCAATTACCAATTTTGATATCTGGCGAAAAATCCATCAGGATCAGCCTGATGCTCCCAATATGGTGAATATTGAGCAGGAAAAGATAGTCAACGCTCTGATTTTAAAAAATCATATTACTAAAGACACTTTGATCAATAAAATTTTATTTAATTCGCGTTACCACCGCTTAATAATGAAACATTTTGACAAAATAATGAGTGCTTTTGATTTAGAAACCAAATCAGGTACCTTTTTATTCTGGGGTTTACCAAAAGGTGGCAAGTATCGGGTTCAACTATGGAAAAAAGGCAATACCCTCACTACCAGTGATGGCACATTTAAAGTCAATTTAGATCCTAAATCTATTGCCACTGCTATTAAAAATCGGGAACTATATCCAAGTACTCTACTCTCTTTTATCATTTTATCTTTTTACTACAACCTCAAACTACTGGGATCTTTTAGCCAAACTACTTACTACCCTGCCATGAGGAATGCCTTTGTTACCCTGCTTGAAGAAATAAAGCTGACTGAGGAAATCGAATATATTGAATCAATCCCAACCGATGATCTGACCTATCCTCGTCCTTTGATCGCTTTAATGAAGAAAAATAATGTCACTCAAAAAAGAACTCCAGCTACCGGACTTGATTTAATTTTTTATAAAAATGAAAACACTTTTACCACCTTGCTTGAAAATGCTCAGCGAGTAAATCTACAAGAAGCCATGGAAAGAGTGATGCCGGATTTGTATATTTCATTTGTGCCAGAACAATTACAAAATAAAAAACTTTTAGACCTCACGCCGGAGAAAATTGATCAGATGTATGGTCTTGATGAAAAAATTCAAAGTCCCATTACCATAGATCTCCCCCACAGCTAATCTATACTATGAACAATGATCCTCAATTAACCAATTTAGAATATACTGATGATGAAAGCGACCTTGAAGGAGGTGCTACTCAGTCATACAAAGCGTTTAATCTTGGAGTTGAGTCATCCGAAGTTAAACTAACTCCTCAACTATGGGAAGAGTATAAAGAAACCATCTTTGCTTCCCGTCCAAATATTGCCAGACTGTATGAACAGATCGGTACCTATCCCGCAGTTGTGTTTTCCCGAACCCATGTCAGAGAAAATAGAAACAAAATAATCAAAGAACGTCGA
>CAYOMO010000006.1:0-28769 GCA_964405065.1 uncultured Gammaproteobacteria bacterium | reverse complement strand
ATTATAAATTATGAGTTATGAATTATGAATTACGAAAATATGACGAGTTGATTATGAGTTGATGATTTTTTCAAATTTGGTGGTGGATTTGAAAGGCCCAATCAGTTGTAGATTGTAGCGTTCTTTTTTAAATAGTTCTTTAGCAACTGCCATCACATCTTCAGCAGTCACTGCATCAATTTTTTTCAGATATTCTTCAAATGGCTCTAGCTCTCTATCAAGTATATATTTCACGCCAAAATGTTCGGCCAGGAAATTGGTCGATTCACTGCGTAAAGCTAGTCTACCCCTGATCATCTCTTTGGCTTTTTTCATCTCATCAGCTGTTACCAGATTTTTAGTGGTCGCTTCCAGCTCATCTTTGATCACTTTCAGCCCTTCTTCAATCTTTTCCAGCTTGATACCAGCGGCAGCTACAAACATACCGGTATCCATATAAGTTTCATGGTCAGCAGAAACATGATAGGCCAATCCTCGGCGCTCTCTGACTTGCATGAAAAGACGGGAAGACATCCCCTCACCTAAAATAGTGGCCAAAATCCGGGCGGCATATCTTTTTGGATCATTACGGTCGTATCCTTCAACACCCAGTACCAGGTTGGCCTGATCAGTCTTTTTATAAAAAGCATGTACTCTGGCTTTTGTCTGTTTAGTTTTCTTGTAGGAGGAAGCTTTAAATGAAGCTCTTTGAGGTAGATCACTAAAATATTTCTCAGCCATCAGATCAACATCTTGTGGTATTTTTCCGGCAAACACCAAGACCATATTTTTGGGTGAATAGAGTGAATCTACATATTTAATAAAGTCGGAATGGGAAACACCCATAATTGTTTTTTCATCCCCACCGATATCCCAGCCCAAAGGCTGATCCCCAAACTGAAGCTGCTCATACAGATCCCAAATATAACGGGCGGGATTGTCGCGGTACATCCGCAACTCTTCAATAATCACTCCTTTTTCTCTTTCAATCTCGGTTTTATCAAGCAATGATTCTTTTAACATTGAGGCCAAAATATCGGTTGAAAGTTCGATATGTTTGGCTGAAGATTTAATCCAATAGTAAGTCCACTCTTTGGAAGTTGCAGCATTATTGACTGCACCAATACCGTCGACTAATGTCGAAATGACTTCGGCAGTCGGATATTTTTTACTTCCTTTAAAAAACATATGTTCCAGAAAATGGGAGATACCATTGATCTTACGAGTTTCATATCGGGATCCTGCACCAACAGCTACCAGCGTTGTAACTGAATCCAGATGTGGCATTGGAACGGTGATCAGTGTTAAACCATTTTTTAGAGTTTTGACTTGGTACATGTTGAGGTAGGATAACAAACTTTCTCTTATGGTGCAAGTTAAATGCTAAGCACATCACCTGGCTTTGGGACTACTCCCGGGGCTCTGGGAGGACTTTTAGGAGTAAATAGCGCTAGCAATACCCGACCGGTTTGTTGAGCTTGTACATAGGAGCGTGGAATGCTTCTATCGTTATTTCCCTGAATTCCGATGAGGATTTCTTGATTTAAATTTGGATCAAAAGTGGTTTTATCTTCCCATTGTTCTGGCGCAAACTGTGTCATTTTTCCAACCATCATTTTTAGTTCATCATTGCTTAGCTTACGCGGAGAATCTTGCATCTGGGGTCTTATTCGTCCCAAATGATCAATTACAAATTCAACTGATAACATATCATCCAAATTGGGTCTGTTTTCATGACTAATAAACTGAATATCCGGTTTGTCTTTTGATTTAGCATTCTTATCTAGTCTAAAACTATAAATTATTGAATTAAGATGAGGATGAGTCTCAATAGTTAATTGTTGATCATTAAACTGATAGTCGGGATCTTCAACTATTCTTTTTAATTCACTATTATCATCTAATAATCCTGGATAATAAGCTAAATGTTTTTTAAAAGCAATTTCTGCATTTGTTTTCCTTTGCTTATCTCTGGTAGTTTCACTATTTGGATTAGTCGGCACTTCAGGCGTTAACGATGAAACCGGAGAAGTTGTTGGAAACTCAGGATTGATATCCGAACGAATTACTGATGCTTCAATTTGAGAAGATGAACTAGATGGAAAGGATCCTAATTTATTATGTAGTTGCCACCCTACAACTGCACCGGCAGCTAACTTGGCTCCATCTGTAATAAAATTACGCCGACTTAGACGTCTCGGTCGAAAATCTTTTGGCGGGCCATCTGCCATATGATTAATAATAGCATACAATTTCTTTTAGATGAAAATCTATAAAATAAAGAGCAGAAATAAGAGCGCTAAGATAATTCGATAAATGCCAAAAGGAATAAACGTATTACTCTGGACAAATTTGATAAACCATCGGACAACAATCAGAGCAGTGAAAAATGATCCGCTAAATCCAACCGCAATTAATAACCATTCCTGGCTGGAAAAAGTCATATTGGATTTAAACAGATCATAACCAGATGCTGCAAGCATGGTTGGAACAGCCAATAAAAAGGAAAATTCTACCGCGGTGCCTCTTTTGGCTCCCAAAAAAAGCGCTCCTAAAATGGTAGCAGCGGAGCGGGATACACCAGGAATAATAGAGACCGATTGAGCTAATCCAATCAAAAACGATTGTTTTAAAGATAAATCCTCAATTTTGTCGATGGCATGCTCTTTTTCTTTGTATATTTTCTCCAAACCAATCAAAAGAACACCACCAATGAATAAAGCCAAAACTACCACCAGCTCATTTCCGAGCAGATAGGTTTTTACAAATTTATACAAAACAAATCCAATCAGGGCTGTTGGCAAAAAAGCTGCTATGACATTTTTCCAGACTTTGACATTCTGGATATATTTTTGGGCATAGAGGACTACAACGGCCAAGATAGCTCCGAGCTGAATATAGATCTCAAAACTTTTAACAAAATTGGATTCAGAAATACCCAGAAGCTGATTGGTTAAAATTAAATGTCCGGTGGATGAGATAGGAAGAAATTCAGTAATTCCTTCCACAATTGATAATATGACAACCTGAATAAAATCCATTAATATAACCTAACAATTTAACAATTTAACAATTTAACAATTTAACAATTTAACAATTTAACAATTCTAACCATATATCTTCTGATAATAACTTAACATCTTTTCTACTGATTCTTTACTAGTAGCTACCGTATTTTCAATGATAATAGCATCCGGGGCGATTCGCAGGGGGGAGACTTTTCTGGTCATATCTTTTTTATCCCGATCAATCATCTCCTCCAAAACTTGCTCATAGGAGATATTTGGATCTTTTTCTCGAAGCTGGGACCAGCGTCTTTGGGCTCTGACCTGAATATCGGCTGTCAGATAAAATTTGAGTTTGGCATCGGGGAAAATCTCGGTTCCAATATCCCGGCCACACATGACGGTATCTGCCCTGGCAGCTATTTCTCGCTGGAGTTTGGTAGAAGCTTCCCGAACTTTTTTATAGGCACTTACAATAGGAACGGCTTTGGTCACTTCCGGATTGTGCAAAATACCAGAGATATCTTCACCATTTAAAAAAGTATGGGCATGATCTTCGATCTCTTTAAATTCGATATGGGCTGAAGCAAAAACAGCCGCGACTTGATCTTCCTGATCTAAAGGCACCTGTTTTTTTAAAAGCAAAATAGTTCCAGCCCGAAAGATCGAACCAGAATCTATATACTGATATCCAATGCTTTTAGAAAAAAGGAAACCAACGGAAGATTTTCCGGAAGAAGTGGGCCCGTCGATGGGAATAATAATTGACACTAAAAAAGGATTATATAAGGATTAGAGTCAAGTCGCAAGGGTCAAGAGTCAGGATATAAGATTTAAGATATGAGCAAGCTCCTGCTTCGCAGTAAGATTTAGGATTTAAGGAATGACTATCTATCAGATTAGGCGACTTTTTGGGCTGAGTTCACTTCAGCGTGGATGATATCAGCTTGTTCTGTGGGCGAGGTCCTGATGAATTTAATTCTTCAGCTGTTGCAGGAGTAACGCCCGGAATAGGACCATCTTGTTTTGGAGTGGTTGATTTATTTTTACCAAATAGACTTTTTAACCAATCCAATTTGCCTGGTTTTTGTGCAGGTGATTCAATAGCCGCTTGTGGTAGTTCAGAAGGTGAAACAGGATTTTTTTCTGGATTCATTTATTTACTATAAATAATATCTGTCCGATTGTCTATAACCGCTAGATCTTTCATGCTCGAACAATACAAATATTTATTTAACACATTTATAATATTTTTTGTTCTTAATTTTTTCAGGTAGCAAACTTTCTTCTGTATACATTTCATACCCTTTTCCATAACCTACTTCTTTCATCAGTTTGGTCGGAGCATTTCTTAGATTCATCGGGATCGGCAGATTGCCAAACTGTTTGACATCTGCTTGGGCTGCTCTAAATGCATCATAAGCACTGCGATCTTTTTTGGCTGAGGCTAAATAAGCTACTCCATGGGCTAGATTGATACCGCACTCTGGATAACCAATGGTCTCACAAGCTTTAAAAACTTCGTTCGCCACAACGAGTGCTGTAGGTTGCGCCATGCCAATATCTTCGGAAGCAAATATCACCATCCGTCTGGCAATAAACAAAGCATCCTCCCCAGCTTCAATCATTCTGGCTAAATAATACAAAGCAGCATCAATATTGGAAGCCCGCATTGATTTGATAAAGGCTGAAATGGTGTTGTAATGCTCTTCCCCACCCTTGTCGTAGGCTAAAGCTTTATGCTGAAGTGCTTCTTCTATCTGCTCTTTTTTTATTGTCTTCACATTGTCTGGTAAGTTGGTTGCCGTTATCTCCAAAGTATTTAAGATACCTCTGGCATCTCCATTTGATGCTTCTATTAAAAATTCCTGAGCGTCTTTGGCTATTTTTAATTTAAGATTGCCCAATCCTTTTTCTTTATCTTTTAAAGCCCGGTTAATTAATTCCTTAATATCTTCAGGTTTGAGTGATTCTAAAACAAATACTCTGGAACGAGACAACAGCGGAGAAATAATTTCAAAACTCGGATTCTCGGTGGTTGCACCAATTAAAGTAATGGTGCCATTTTCAACATAAGATAAAAATGCATCCTGCTGGGCTTTATTAAAACGGTGAATTTCATCGATAAAAACAATTGTTTGTTTTTTGGCAAAAAGATTTCGCTGGCCTTTAAGCTCTTCAAAGATCTTCTTTAAGTCAGCAATACCGGTTGTAACTGCTGAAAATTCCATAAAATCTGAATCTGTTTCATTGGCTATTATCCTAGCTAAAGTGGTTTTTCCCACACCAGGAGGTCCCCAAAACATCATCGAAAAAATTCGGTTTTCTTTAATAGCTTTATACAGCAGCTTGCCGGGAGCTAAAATATGGGTTTGCCCAACATAATCAGATAAGGACTGAGGACGCATTCGGTCAGACAGAGGAATCATAGGAACCAATGGTAGCCGAAAAAAAAGCGAAGGTCAAGCAATGGGTCTTCTAAATTGGCTGATATTTTCTGGTTGATGCAAATTTCTCATTTTCTCGACCATCTGCAGATTGGTGATATGTTCGCCCATTAACATCACTAGATTGGGATCTTCAAATACCCGGGGCTGGTTTGAAAATGCTTGTAGATCTTTTTTAGCCTGATCCAGTAGTCCCCAATCGACTGCTGTATCTGCAACAGCCTGAGGATGGAATTCACCCATAAATCGAAGTGCCATGACAGCAGCTAGAGCATTACTTCCTAAACTGTACTCTTCAGAAGTACAGCCATCTGACTGATAAGTCATCCTGGCTTTAGCCATATCTGACTCATCTTTGGGGCGGACGGGAATTTTTTTATGGTCTGCTGAATACAACATGCCTTGAGCGGCTTTTTTCAGAAAAACAGCCGCTAACGTCAACATTTGCCCCTGTCTGTACCCTCCTTGTCGCAGTGGTACATCATAAACATCGATTTTACTGGCTCTTTCTGGAAAAGCTTCGTTTAAACGCATTGCCAGAGACATACTTTTAAATGTCTCCTCTGAACTGATTTTGGAAGGATCATCGATCCGATTGGTCCGAAAAAGCTGACCATTTAGCCTATTAAACCAATTTCCAATCTCAGCATTAAACTCGGCATGATCAGTCTGCAAACTACCGGTGCTTTCCCTGAGATTGGCCAATAAGTAGGCTTGGTACAAATCCCCCTCCATATGCTCCGACAACGGCAATACTCCACCTGGAACATCGTATTGGTAAAATTCGTTGGTGGTAACTTCGGCAATGCTTTCGGAAGTAGTCCTTGGTAGTGTCTGAGGTAGTTCACCCTGCTGCTGCTTTAGTAATCTACCACTTGTGCCCGCCAGCAAACCATTGTTTTGGAAAATAGATTTTAAATATAAATTCTCTTCAGCCTGAATGGTTTTTTCTACAACATCTACTTTGGGTGAAGGTATTTCAATTTGTTCAACAGCTTGATCCATTAAGATCATTCTGGCAGTCAGATTTTTATTTGGCAAGAGTCTTCCCCCTAGTAAACGAGGCATATCTCTTCTAACCGAAAAAAAAATGACTTCGCCTTCCATGGCCATAGTGGGAGATGGAAAAGCTGAAGCCGTCCGCTCAGCAAACATAATAGTGATTATTTTAGGGTAGATCTGACTTATTTAAACTTCTGGACAAAAACTGGACAATTTAGAGTTTTTTGACGCGGGGGCCGCTGGCGGTATCTTCAACTTCGTATCCTTTTTCGTAAATCGCAGATCGTAAATCGTCGGATCGATTGAACTCTTTGTTCTGCCGGGCTTCTTCTCTCTGTTCAACTAATTGTCTGACTTCATCCGGAATTTCTAATGGCTTACCAAGATACTTCTCTAGATCCAATCCAAGAATTTTATCCATTGCCAGAAGATCAGCACTTTTATTTGCAGAAGAGCTTTGCTCACTAGATGTTGGGGTGCCGCTGCGTACCATTTCCCAAAGCACCGCAACCGCTTGTGGTGTGTTTAAATCATTATTAGCACTCTCTAAAAATTTGTGATAAAAATGAGTGGTTTCACCTTTAGCCTCTTCTGACAATCTATTGTCACCCGACGAAGCTTTTGCGAAGGCGGGCCAAGCCCTAATCTCTTCTCTTAATTTGTTTAAAGCATTTTGAGCCGCTTGCAGTGACTCCCAAGTAAAATTCATCTGGTCTTTGTAATGGGCAGTTAAAAATAAATACCGTAGTGCCAGTGGATCAAAACCTTTGGCGATAATATCCTCGACTTTATAAAAATTACCTTTGGATTTGGACATCTTCTCTCCATCGATCATCATATGTTCATGATGGATCCAGAAATTGACAAATTTCTTACCTGTGGCAGCCTCTGATTGAGCGATCTCATTGGTGTGATGAACCGGGATATGATCAACTCCGCCAGTATGAATATCAATTGTTTTCCCTAAATACTCCATACTCATGGCTGAACACTCAATATGCCAACCCGGAAATCCTTCGCCCCAGGGAGATGACCAATGCATGGCGTGATTGGCAAAATGTTCGACTGTAAAAAACCAGAGAGCAAAATCAGCCGGATGTTTTTTCAGTGGATCGACTTTAACATCCTCTCTGACACCAACTTCTTTATCTTCTAGCTTTTGTCCAGATAGCTGCGTATATGTAGAAAACTTAGTCACATCGAAATAAATCGCCTGAGGAGTCTGATAGGTAAATCCTTTGGCTTCCAACTTTTTAATCAGTTCAATTTGTTGGGGGATATGCTCTGTGGCTCGGCAGATAATATCTGGCTTTTCAAAATTAATTTGAGCCAATGAATCCCATGAATATTCTTCGAAAAATTTAGCTACCTCCCAGACAGTTTTTCCAGCTTTGGCAGCTCCTTTTTCCATTTTGTCTCCACCTTCATCAGCATCCGACTCTAGATGTCCGACATCTGTCACATTCATCACATGTTTTACTTTAAATCCATTGGCTCGAAGGACTCTTTTTAAAATATCATCACCAACATATTTATACAGATGACCAATATGGGTATAGTCATAAACAGTCACTCCACAGGTATATAAAGTGACCTCCTTGTCATTTAATGGTTTGAATTCTTGGATTGTTCGACCTAGTGTATTAAATAGCTTAAGCATTGTTGAATTATAAATTATGAATTACGAATTATGAATGGGCAGATTAGCCACCAACTCCGTTGCGCTGCTCTTTGCTTCTTTCAGCGTTATAAACTGCTTGATTGACCGAAGCTTCTTTTTGCTGTTCAACAAACTTTTTTGCCTGATCTTCCTGTTTTTTAACCTCATTTCTTTGTTGCCATTCAGCTTCTGTCTGTTGAGTGGCTTGTCTGGCTTTGGCTTCAACCTCAGCTAATTTTGCTAACCATTCCCTTTGGTAGGCTGCGTCTGCGGCATCTTTGGCTTTTTGCTCAGCTTCGCGCTGCTCTTTTTGAACTTGGGCTTGGGGATCAGTACTCCCCGTGAGTGAACTAACAGCTTCTTCAAACCATTTACTAGCTTCCTGTTTAACGGGATTAGCACCAGCATCTTGAATAGTACCGCCTAAGACTTCTGAAATATTTGTCGAATCACCATCTGCCATATATGAAATTATAAAGGATAAATTATAAAGTGCAAAACTTGGTCTGAGATTTTAAGAACTCTGTTTTATAATTTTTACTTTATACTTTATGATTTAATTAATATTCTTTTCGCCCTTCCATTGCCCGGGACAATGTTGTTTCATCAGCGTACTCCAAATCTCCTCCAACTGGCAAACCTCTGGCAATTCTAGTAACTTTGATCCCAAGCGGCCTGATCAGTCGATCGATATACATGGCAGTAGCCTCCCCTTCCATAGTCGGATTTGTGGCTAAAATAACTTCGGTAACCACACCATCTTTCAACCGAGGTAATAGTTCTTTAACATGCAGCTCATCTGGTCCAATATTTTGCAATGGAGCAATAGCCCCATGTAATACATGGTAAAGCCCTCTAAAGTTGGTTCTGTCCAGAGCTAATACATCAAGCGGATCTTCGACCACGGCAATTATGGTTTTATCACGGGTAGGATCTGTATCAAGTTCGCAAGGATCTTTTTCTGAAATATTAAAGCAAACTGAGCATAAAACAGTACTTTCTTTGAGCGCCAAGGCTGATTTGGCTAACATTTCAGCTTCTTCTTTGGGAGCATGGAGTAAATAATAAGTTAGCCTTTGAGCCGATTTGGGACCGATGCCAGGAAGTCTTTCAAAAGCTTCAATTAATTCTCGTACAACTTTAGGGATCGTAGCCATGAGAGAGTATATATTAACTAGTATTCAAAATTAAAGAAAGTCTTAAGTTTTAATTTTGCCTGGAATAATGATATCTGGTTAAAATAAATTGTTCCCATAATTTATTAAAAGAAAAATCTTCCTTTAATATATTTGGTCTGAAATTAATCAGGCAGTCTTTGTTCCCTGGTTCTATATCAATTAAAGGCTCAGTTTTCATTAGTTCAAAGGTGTCTATGGGTTGTTCAAACTGAGCGATAGAGTAAAGAGAATAAATTTGTTTAAATCTTCTGGTACCCTTTTCCCTCACATTTCTTTCTATTAACTTTACATTTTGATCAAATAAAAAGGCGGCAAGTGTGCCAGCTAAGACATCTATCTCATCTTTTTGGGCATCAAAACGAATGAATTCAATAGGTGAGGGCATTTTACATTCCGGGAAGGCCGAGGCCACCCATGAGGGACTTCATCTCTTCAGCAGCTACTTTTTGGGATTGTTTGAGAGCTTCATTAACTGCATCGGTGATCTTATCAAAACTATTATCACCATCAATTGAGATAACTTTTTGATCACCAGTCATGATGACAGTCACCCCTTTGTGTTCAACAGTGATTTTGATTTGAGCCAGCTTTTTTTGCACTTCCATCGCCTGGTCGCGCATCTTTTTCATGTCACCGAGCTGTTTTAAATTGTCCATTAATCCCATATGGAGGAGATTATAAAAGAAGCAGCTAAATTACGCAAGGGCTAGCCACTGGGATACTTGGCGATAGCCTGACTTTTAGCCTCTTCTAAAATAGCCTCTTCGCCTGGAAGGATCAATCTTTGAGTACGATGTATCGGAGTTATTAAACCTGTCTCTTTGACTCGAGACCAAAAAGCTTTATTTTGCTGTTTTTCTGCCTCTTTTACCCGAATCTGGAGGGACTCCGGAGTATCCCCTTCAACAAAAGGAACCAATGTGGCGGCCACAGCCTGGCCTTTATCGTATTCCTCAGTTACAAAATGCAGGCATACCTCTGTATAGTTGAAGGGCCGGTTGGCCAACCGTTTAAAGTTGAGTACCGCAGCATGCACTGCCAATCCATGCATGCCTACACCGCCAAAATCCAAATATCCTGGATCAAGCGGAGCCGGGTGAGAATTGATGATTTGGTCTTTGTAACCCTTAATCACATTGGCTGGGGTCATGACAGACCAGCCGTTTTGGGAGATAAAGTTGATATCATAGATCCGAAAAGCAGCCATCAGTGATTGGCCATATTTCACTTTGCTGGCTTGCTGATCGATTTCGCCATTTGATTTATACACCAGATAATCTTTACGTGATATGACTATACAATCTATTTTTGATCCCTCAGCTCGCTGAATGATCCCCGCGTTTGGATTGTTGGTAATTATCAGGGATGCAATATCAAACAACGGTTCAGCTGTTGATCCACCACCCGACGCTAGAATTGCCAAATTGAATTTAGCCATATTTTGTTTAGGTTAGACGTTTGAAAGTCGATGGTGAGATAGTTGTTGGTTTCAACTAGTGGGCAGAATTTACGACATTTCTCAGCAGACAGGCAATAGTTAAAGGTCCAATCCCGCCGATCGTCGGGCAATAAAGTTTGGCGATATCAGCAATCCCGGCCTCATCTAGATCACCAAATGTTTTATCTTCCTCTTTGCTGACACCGACCCCAATCACATAACACCCCGCTTTAATATTTGAGGCGTTAATAAGATTTTTTTTGCCTGTAGCAGAAATTATAACGTCTGAACTTTTGATAATAGCATCTGGGTTTGGTGTTTGGGAATGGATCAAATTAACCTCATAGCCTTTTTCCATAAGCAATTCACGGATAGGTCGGCCGGCTGTTTTGCCTCGCCCTAAGATAGTAATTTTTTTCCCTTGTAGAAATTTCTCCGCCGAATCATAACCTTCGATCCGGGCAAACTCAGAGAGCATCTCCCACACTCCAGCTGCAGTAGCAGGAATAAAAGGAGAATCCTCTTTGAAACCATCAACATCTTTTTGGCTATCAACTTGATTAAAGAGTTCATCAAAATTCCAACTATTATAGACTGGAAACTGAATAATCAGGCCACTGACTGAGCGATCTAGGTTGAGTTCACCCACTTTGGCTTTAGCTTCAGCTTCTTGGTTTTCATCAAAATGATGCACATTGGCCTGGATGCCGATTTCAGCCGCTCGATTGAGCTTGTTCTCAACATAGAGCCTTGAAGCACCAGTATTGTTGGCTAAAATAATAGCTAAACCTGGTTTCAGGTTGTCTTCTTGAATTTCTAACTTCAATGCATTTAAGATAGAGTCGGCTAATGGTTTGCCTGAGACTTTCATAGGTCATCCTATCCTACCCTATCGTCATTCCCCTGAAAAGGGGAATCTATACGCTTTAGATCACCCAAACACCAATAATCTTCTATTTTGGAAATTATAGTCTGTGAATCCCCGCTTTCGCGAGGATGACGTAGATACCAGTTAGTCATATAAATCCGGATGAATAAAACAAACTAAAGCGGATATGACTCTATGTTCGACCCACAGCTACCTTTTTTATCATATGTTTCGAGTATTAACGAGAAATACCATGATTTGAGGAATCTTATCACTTAAATTCTGATTTATCCGTTTATCTGATTTCATATGCTTAGTCTTCGCGGACATTCACTAGACCTCCTATATATTTAGCCCAGTAAATTTCCTCATCTGTGTGGGAGATTTTTTCTTGACCCGAAAAGTTGTCAATCTCCCCTTCCCAGCCATTGGTGTATTCAAAACCGTCCTCTTTGAAAGATTCAGGTCCCCGGTAAGGATGCTGTTCTGGTGAATTTAGCAGAGCTTTTTGAAGAACTTCATAGATTTTGGTGAAATTGGTAATATCTTTGGCGATAGTGCCATAGTAGATCATCATCCAGACTGGTTTTTCTTTGTAAAAGACCACTGTTCTCCCACCATAAGGTTCACCACCAAAATAGTTATCATGACTTTTCCAATCGCCTTTTTGAAATGAAAAAGTTTTTGAGCCATCTGTTTCATTTTTTTTGCCAGATTCACCTAATCCGGCATAACCAGCTTTAGTAGACTCGATGAGAAATAAACGAAGATCTTTTAAATTTAATGGCATTTACACGTCAATCCCTGGGACAGGGAATTTTTTGGCAAAAGTAGTCACTTCTTTTTGAATTGCCAATAATTTTTTATTTTTAACGATCTCAGATCGGAATTTTTTTAATAATTCCAGTCGACCTTCTTTATCAGCAGGTAGTGTATATCCTTTAACTTCATCAATAACCTGGGCAATCCAATTGCCAACTTTGACCATCTCTTTTTCTTTCATACCTCGGGTGGTCAGCGCTGGGGTGCCAATCCGGATGCCTGAGGTATAAAAAGGTGGCATTGGGTCATAAGGCACAAGTGAGAAATTTAGGACAATGCCTGCGATCTCCAAAGCTTCGGCTGCGATCTTACCTGAAACTTCCTGTTTTTGCAGATCAACAAGTATTAGATGGTTGTCTGTGCCGCCTGAAACCAGATCCAAGCCGTTTTTAGTCAGAGTTTCAGCCAACTTTTGGGCATTTTTGACGATCTGAGCCGCGTATTTTTTGAACGAAGCTTTGGATGCCTCCTCGAGAGCTACTGCAATAGCTGCTGTTTGGTTGTCGTGAGGGCCTCCTTGCAAACCAGGAAAAACAGCGGCATCAATTTTTTTAGCCAGTTCCGGATCTCTTTTTAATCCTCGCTCTGTAACCATAATCATCGCTCCACGAGGACCTCGCAAAGTTTTGTGTGTGGTAGTCATCATGACATCGACATATGCAGCAGGAGAGGGATGGGCACCACCGGCAATCAGACCAGCGATATGAGACACATCGGCTACCAGCCAGGAGCCAACTTTATCAGCTATTTTTCTAAATTTAGCAAAATCGATAGTTCGCGGATAAGCGGTATATCCACAGATGATCAGATCTGGTTTTTCTTTGAGAGCTACTTCCTCAACATCTTTGTAATCTAACTGACCCGTTTTTTGAGAGACTTTGTAATGGGCGGTTTTGAAAAAACGGCCTGAAAAGCCAATTTCTAGGCCATGAGTTATATGTCCACCCTGGTCCAAGGCTAATCCCATCATTTTCTGCCCATTTTTCAAAAGGGCCATCCAGATTGCAGCGTTGGCTGGCGAACCCGAATAAGGCTGAACATTGACATGCGCGACACCAAACAGTTTTTTAGCTAAATCCTGGGCATAGCTTTCCACCGTATCAACCACAGCATTTCCCTGGTAATAACGCCTTTTGGGGTAGCCTTCAGAATATTTGTTGGTAAATACAGAGCCTAGAGTTTCTATTACAGCCTGAGAAGTGTAATTTTCGGACGCGATCATCTCAAGCACCTCTTTTTGGCGTTTTTCCTCTTGTTTGATCGCCTGATAGATTTTTGGTGACTGGGTTTTTAAGACTTTCATAAATGGATGGGAATACAATAGCTATTGCCCCATAAAAAAACAAGTAGATCAATCTAACTCATTCTTAAGATACGACTAAACGCTGCTGTTAAAGTGCCTAGAGCCCTATTTAGATCAGGTAACTTTGGTAAAAAAGTTTCAGTAGGTAACGAAGTGGGAGGACTATTTTTTAAATCAGCTTCAACAGCCCTGCGGACAATTCTGACTCCCCGTCCAAAACTCTCCCTATCAATCTCTGTCCAGGTTATTACTGTTCCGTCTGAATTTCGACGGCTTAAGTTGAATTTCATGTCCGGACCAAACTGTTCCATTTGGCCTACTATGACTTCAGCATGTTCAATATGTTTTAATTTGCCCTCTAATTCTGTCCTAAATTCATGACTTAATCTCGCCATAACTGAATTATTACTTTTTGATAGAAAAAAACAAGAGGCTAACTATTAAAGATTTCAGCGGCGATCCGAACAACTTCGTCGTCCTGAGCGAGTTCCACATTGGCGAGCTCTTCTATTTTAAGTGGTCTCTGACCAAGTCTGGTTGTCACTCTGACTGGTTTCCCCAATACATCCGATAAAACTGACTCTAAAAGAGTTCTTGAGCGGGGAGTTTCTAAAATCCGCTGATGAAAAGCATATGGCACTTCCACGCAAACAATCCCTTTATCACAACTAAGCAGTTTTGCCTGCTTTAAAAGCGCTTCTAGTGAATAATTATCAGGCCGGATAGTTTCTAAAATATAACTCCATTTGTCTTGCAGTAAATTGAGTTCATCTGAATTGACCACTTCAGCGACAACCGAGATATTTTCCATGACCTGGTCATCTTTTTGAGATGGTGAAACCTCAGTAGATGGTGGGAGTACCTGAGAAACTGGCTGAGGAGGCACAGCAATTACAGTCTGCGAAACAAATGACTGCTGAGAGACTGGCGGCATGCAACTTTCTACTATTGCTAATTCCAACGGCAAAGTCGGAATGGGTGTAAATTTGAGCTGTTGGAGACTATTTTGGACTAAGGTTACTACCCGAACCAATTCTGAACGGGACCAGCCAGATGCTACTGCATTTAAAACCTCAAAGTGTTGACTACCGAAATCATTTTTAACAGCGGCTACGGCCTGCGACTGAATTAATAGCAATCCCCGCAATACTTCGAGTAGCTGACTAGAAAATTCTTTAACGTTAATTCCTTTTTCCGACTGTGATCGAATAATCCCCAGTGCCCGGGAATATTCTTTATTTTTAACTGAACTTACCAGATCAATAATATCCTGAAAACTACTCGATTTGAGTCCCTCCTCCACCGATTGAAGCGTAATTGGTTCCCCTTTGGAAGCAATTTGATCGAGCAGTTTTAAACAGTCTCTAAAACTTCCTTCCGCGATTCGAGCAATCAGTTTAAGTGCCTCTGGCTCAGCAGTCAGTTTTTCTGCTTTAATCACCTTTTCCATTGCCTGAACTAAATCTTCAGTACTGGCCAATTTAAAATCGAGCTTTTGAACTCGGGATAAAATAGTCTGGGGCAATTTATGGACTTCAGTGGTTGCCATAATAAACACAACATGAGCTGGCGGCTCTTCGAGGGTTTTTAATAAAGCGTTAAATGCTTCAGTGGTGAGCATATGGACTTCATCGATAATATAGACTTTTTTTTTGGCTTGTGTAGGAGATAATTTAATCCGCTCTTTTAAATCTCTGATATCATCAATCCCCCGATTGGAGGCGGCATCGATCTCTATCAGATCCAGATTGGATCCATCGGTAATGGAAAGACAAGATGCACATTTGTTGCATGGTATATCGTCTATCGTAGATCGTATATCGGCAGAAATAGCTTGGCTTTCCGATTTACCATTAACGATTAACGATCCACTTCTTTCGCAGTTGATCATCTTAGCCAAAATCCGGGCAGTCGAAGTTTTGCCGGTACCTCGCGGCCCACAAAAGAGATACGCATGGGAAAGTCTGTTAGAAACAAAAGCTTTGTGCAAAGTATCACTAATCTGATTTTGCCCGATCAATTCTGAGAGTGATTGTGGACGATACTTACGATAAAAAACCATAGAGGATGTATACATTACCATAATTCTACAGTAGACGGTCAAGACAGAAAAATTACTATGAATAAGCAAGTATACTGTAAGTACCAAATATAAATTTCTAATTGACCTAATTACTAAACAAATC
Organism: uncultured Gammaproteobacteria bacterium; assembly: GCA_964405065.1. GTDB lineage: Bacteria > Patescibacteriota > Microgenomatia > Daviesbacterales > UBA10151 > CAZWRN01. Next base: position 12,881 of record CAYOMO010000006.1, on the reverse strand, counting down.
CCAAATCCTAATGACTAAACTATTTAGATATTCATATAATTGATCTTGTTTAGGTTAATTAGAAATTAGGGTACTTAGAAATTTATTAATGCTGATGAATTCCGAGCAGATGTTTAGTACCATGTTCCACTAAATGATGAATCTCATCTTCGACAGCTACCCCCTCGGCTGAGGCATCTTTTTGGGCTTCAGGATAGGAAACAACAATATCTCCCAATCTTTTGACTTTATCAGGAGAAGGGACAAAACCCATCTTGTTTAGATGCATCAGTTTAGGCATTTCAGGCTTTTCATAAGGAAATGACAATACATTTGTGGTCGAATCTATGCCACGATAAGTCTTGTTGATCTGATGCATCTGGGTGTCACCGACAATGGTGATACCTATCTCAATATTACCTTTAACTTTGTGTTTTCTGAGGACATCCATGACGGTGGACTGGACTGCGAGCTTATTGATGGAGTATTTGGAGTCAGAGTTTACTATAATATTTATCATACTTAGGCTGCCAACTGTTGGCGGACAAGAGCACTAATTCGAGATCCTTCAGCACTTTGGCCTGCTTTAGCCATGACCTTGGAGATTACTTTACCCATATCAGACATTGAGGTGGCACCTACTTCTTTTATAACCTCCACCACTAAAGATTGCAACTCTTGATCTGAAAGTTGCGATGGTAAATATTTCTCTAAAATTTTAGCTTCAGCCTCTTCTTTTTGAGCGGATTCTTCACGGCCACCTTTTCTAAAACCTTCAGCGGCTTCTTTGCGCTTTTTTAGCTCTTTTTGAACTACTCCAATAATTGCTTGATCAGATATCTCGACTCCGGCTACTTCCGCGTACTTAATCTCAGACAAAAGCATCCGCAATGTCATTACGGCAGTTTCATCTTTGGCCAGCATAGCTGTTTTTAGATCTTGGCGAATTTGATCATTCATAAATTATGATAAAGGGTGAAGCGAAAAAGGTATAGAAAGAACTAAAATGGAATACCCACTTTACGCCCCCTTAACGCTTTCAGCTTTTATCCGGCATCAGCCAGTCTTTGAGCACGTCGAATCTTACGACGTCTCTCAGCCAGCATCTCTTTACGCTTTTCAGAATTTTTTTTATGAAACATCAAGTCGCGATATTCCTGAACTACTTTTTCCGCAACCATTTTTTTCTGGAATTTGCGAATAACAGCGTCGGTACTATCGTTTCCTGAAGCTTTAATAATAATTGGCATAGATTGATTTAGTAAATCGTGGATCGTTTATCGTAAATCGGTCACTGTGCTTAGTGCTTTTTCCGATTAACGATTTACTATATACGATTAACTAATAAAAACACCTCCTTTGTGAGTAGTTAGTGTCTTAGTGGCTAGAGTCTAGGCAAGTTTCTAAGAAATGTTTTTCCTAGTCACTTAACTCTGGCGACTAATCACTATACTAGTTTGATATATTTTACCACAAAAAATTAAAGATTTGGAGACGGAAAAATTATTTTACAATAGTTTTAAGTAAGTTTAAGGTCTTAGTCTGTCTCAAAGCGTGGCGTAAATGCATTCGTGGCTCTTGAGCGGCGAATTGGGATTTAACCCGAGCATCCTGGATCTTATCGATTTCAGTTTGAAGCTCTTCATCTGAAATATTCACATTTTCATTGCGGGCTATCTCTGACAGACCTAGTTCCATTCGGACATTTCGCTCAGCTTGTGGTTTCCATTCCAACTTCAGCTGTTCAGCGGTTTTGTTTTGAGTTTTGAGGTATTCTTCCAGTAGCATTCCCCGATCAGAAACATTTCTTTGCAAAGACAGCATCATCCGATTTAGTTCGTCTTGAATCAGCACATCTGGAATATCGACATTGGTAATTTTCTCAACTTCCTGCAAAATAGACTCTTCGTAGTCCAGTTCATTGTTGTATTTGGCTTCACCTTCCAGATCAGTTTTGATCTTGGTTTTGAGATCTGCTAAAGACTCTGCCCCAACACCTTTGGCAAAAGCATCGTCCATAGGAGCCTGGGCATTTTGTGGACTGCGAGATTTCCAACGAGTGTAAAGATCGTCGATTACTTTCTGAACATCTTCGTCGCTGATCTGTTTTTGAGAGGGTCTTTGAGCATTCAAAATTTTATAGTTTCCAACCTTGACGACTGGTCTTTCAGTCACCCGAGCGGTAAAGACTAAACTACCACCTTTGGCAAAAGCTGTGACATTGTACTGAGGATAATCGATCGGGACGACATTGGTGCCTTGCAAAGCTTCAATCAATGCCTGGGGCATGATGAGTTTGAAAACTTCTTGTTGGAGAGTATTGGCGATACGTGGCTCAACCATATTGGCAGGAGCCTGGCCTTTTCGAAAACCAGCTACTTCAACTTCAGCTGCCAGACGCGTGAACATATCATTCCAGCGAGGCTCAATATCCGCCCAAGGAACAGTGATTGTGACTTCTACCTGAGACTTTGGTAATTTATTAATAGTTTTAGTAACCATATAGTTTTGATAGTTTAGCAGAGCCCGAAGCTAAAATCAACGCCTGGCCCCTGATTGCTGATAAAGCTGAAATTTATTTTCCTGAAGAAGCTGAATACCATACCTGGCTAGCTCATAAAATTGCCCGTTCATAGCATAACGAAAATGAGCAGCCCAAAAAATCCCTTGTTCATCCCATATCTTGTCTGAGATGTCTTTTTGATAATTTGGTGTCAAGGGTTCAGAGTTACCCGGAAACCGCCTTATTTTGTCTGAAGCGGACTGAAAATAAAGAGGCGGATCAATCTCAATAATATCTAGTAGATTTGTTTTTGATCTTGTCGCTTGAAAAGACCATTTAGCCACCTGCCAACGACGATCATACATTTTTATAGGGATAAAGTGGATTATTTTATCTGAAGAAGCGGTTTCCGGATTCGACATATACCCTATAGTATCATAGAGGCTGGTTTTCTTCAACTTGAAGACATGGAGGCAATAAAATCTTTTACTGAAAATAAATCGAAATCTTTATGATCTCTTTTTTTGACTTCAATCTGCTCGCCGGTTTTTTTGGATACAACCAACCGATAAGGCATTCCAAGCAGATCAGAATCAGCAAATTTGGCCCCAGCAGCGACATCTAAGCGATCATCATACAAAACCTCAATTCCTGATTCGACTAGAGTCTGATAAACAGATTCAGCTTGTTTTTTAACCTCTGGATCAGCCAGATCAAGGCCAACCAGCTGGACTTTAAAAGGCGCGACTGCTTCAGGCCAGATAATGCCCCTGTCGTCATTACTTTTTTCGACAATTACACCCATCACCCGAGTAATTCCAATGCCATAAGAACCAAGGTGAACATACTGTTTTTTACCCTCTTCATTAAGAAAGCTAAAATCCATCTCTTCACTTTTTTGGGTGCCAAAATTGAAAATATTACCTACTTCGGCTGTTTTGACAGCTTTTAATTCCTCCTTTTTTATACCCAGACTCTGGAGATTTTTTTCATCTAATACTTCTTCATTAACGGCGATATTTTTACCTTCATGTAGATAGATGACATCTTCTCCGGCTTCACAAATAGTTTGGAATTCATGACTAAATTTGGTAAATGCTCCTCCACTGGCAAATGTCACATAAGTATCTTGACCTATTCCCAGCCGGTCAAAAATCTTTTTGTATGCTTCACTAACTGAATTGTAATATTCATCATGTTGAGCAGAATCAATGCACATGGAGTACATATCTTTCATAACAAATTCTCTCCCCCGCATAATGCCACTTTTAGCTCGGAGTTCATTGCGTAGCTTGGTCTGAAACTGATAAACACTGATTGGCAAATCTTTGTAAGACTCCACATACTGCTTCATCATCTCAATAATCGCTTCCTCATGAGACCAGGCAAGGCCGACCTCTGTATCATCTTTGAGCTTGGTTTTAAACCAGATATCCACAACTTGATCATCCCATCTGGAGGTGGTCTCCCACACTTCTCGAGGTTGCAAATTGGTCATGATCAACTCCTGACCATTGATAGCATTCATCTCTTCACGGACTATTTGTTTGATTTTTTCAATCACACGCAGACCTAGTGGTGTATAGGCATATACACCCGCCATGACTTTGTAGATATAGCCAGCTCGAATCAAAAGTTGAGCATTTTTACTCGTCTCATCAGCTGGCGACTCTTTTTTGGTTTTAGTAAATAATTGACTATATTTCATGTTAACTTTTGTTTTTAAACAAAAAAAATCCTCGCTCAAAGATCAACTTTGAACAAGGACGAAATCCTTCGATTAACTCAGGACAAGTCGTGGTACCACCTTGCTTACTTCTCGTTTTAAGTTGTAACGTCACCAACGGTACTGTTTATCACAGACAGCTCCCTCTTGCGAGTTTGGAAGAGCTGGGAACTCTGCCATTGCTTTGATAGTAGTATAGGAAAATCTGGTGAGTTTGTCAAAATTATTTTTGAATTAAATTATTCAAAGTGATCTGGGCTAATTCTAGTTGCTCTATATTGCTAGCTAATAGCTCTTTTGAGGCTGGCGATCGCTGTTTAATCACGCTTGTTTGCTCGATAGCTCTTTTTTTAGCAACAAGTTTGCCTTCAACCACCTCAAATTCATCAACTTGAAAAATTTTTGTCGGAGTATCTTGATCGATTTTTAGTTGATCTTCAAGATTAATCACCCGATAAGATAAATTTTCTTTGGCGGTTTTTAAGAATGTCTGATACTGAGCTGTATATGTCAGTCTTAAAGAACTATCACCAACAGATTGGATATCAAACAGCGTTTGCCTGACCTGATCAATAAATCTTTGATTGACTTCGGTGATAGATTGATCTTGATCCACCAAACCAATTACTTCCTGGTATCGACGTTGAGACTTTAACAGAGAAAAATTGGCATAAATGTCTGGATAAATGCCCGTTAGATTGTCTATAACCTTTTCAGAGTATTGTTTGACAAGATATCTACCTTCATTGGGTAATGCCTGGGCTGTAGCTACATAAACAGCAAATAGCGGAATTAATAATAGTATTAATCCCAACAGGATAAAACCAAATACCTTTAACCAAAACTTCATAGTATCAGTATGAATTGTATGAAAAAAGTTCGCAAGATTAGAAGAATTTACTAATATCAGAAAAAGTAATTAATGCCAAAAGACCAAGCAGGCAAACCATTCCAACTGTATGAATTATCCGTTCCACTTCGGCATTGGCTTTACGTCTTGTAACAGCTTCCCATAGTAAGAAAAATAATCGTCCACCATCCAGAGCCGGAATGGGTAAAACATTGAAAAATGCCAATGATAAAGAGATGTTGGCCACAAACCAGATATAAAACAATATCGCTTCAGAACCTTGTTCGATAATGCTTCCAGTGATAGATACCAACCCAATCGGTCCGGCTACACTTTTGGATGCCTGAGAAACATTTCCCTGGGATAAATCGCCAAAAACCCGACCAAGTCCTAATATATTTACTCGTAAAACTTCCCAGGAATAGGTGATACCAGAAAAGGTTTTTTCAACAGGTGTTTTATACTCTTTTAAAGGAATTGGATTAAAAACCACCCCGATCCGAGGAGTGCCTTCGTCCGATATCTTGGGGGTTAATGTAATTGTTCGCTTATTTTGACCCTCTAAATCACCTAGTTCAACCACCAGTTCACCAGTGCTTTTTGACTTGATCTCACTAATTACATCATCAGAAGTTTTAATACTTTTTCCATCAATAGCGATAATACGTTCACCAGGCATTACTCCAGCCTCTGCGGCGGGGTAACCCGCTTCAACTTCTGCCACCATGGCAACTGGTTCAAGTGTCGGATAGATCACTTTCCAACCCTGACCAATGATAACGATATAAAATAAAATCCAAGCCAAAATTAAATTCATTGCCACACCAGCTACAACTACCGTGATTCGTTTCCAGACATTTTGTGAAGCAAATGATCTTTTATCTTCTAGTACTTTTTTATCAACTTCATCTTCACCCAACAGTCTGACAAAACCACCAAATGGCAGCCAGTTGAGAGACCAGATTGTCTCACCTATTTTTTTACCCCAGGCCCGCGGGGGGATCCCAAAGCCAAATTCCAGCACTTTAATGCCAAATTTTTTGGCAGCAAAATAATGCCCAAACTCATGAATAACCACTAAAGTGACAATGGTAATAAAAAATACTAAGAGAGTGAAAAGAAAATGTAGACTCAGCATACTGAGCAACCAGAATAGACTAAAACTAAGAAAGAATCAAGTTAGATCTCACGAAGGTCTGCCTGTTTATCCTTAACTAAAGAGTCAACTGTGGAATTGGCTTTGTCCACTTGGTCTTGGAGCATTTTTTCGTAACGAAAGAAATCATCTTCGGAGATATCACCAGCCTCTTTTTGTTTGGACCAAGCCTCTTTTTGCTCTTGACGAGCTTGGCGGATTGAAACTTTGGTCTCTTCACCTTTTTGATGAGCGACTTTGACAAATTCTTCTCGTCTTTCTGCCGTCAGGGGCGGAATTGGCAGCCTAATCAGTGTACCGTCAACAGCTGGATTGATCCCCAAGCTAGATTCAGTAATGGCTTTTTCAACATTGCGTATTATGGAAGCATCCCAAAGCTGAATAGTTAAAAGTGTCGGTTGAGGAGTAGAGATCGTCCCCAGCTCCATCATCTTCATTTTTGATCCATAGGCTTCGACCATCAGATCTTCGACAATAGCTGGGTTGGCGCGACCAGCACGAATAGCTGAAAGCTCGTGCTTTAAATGATCGAGTGAATTTTGGAATTTTTGATTAATTTCGGCAAGAACTGGATCCATATAAAAGAATGTACTTCTCCATTACAGTCGAAGAAGAATTATTTCTTGTTCGAGCGAAGTCGAGAACTACTTTAACTACCCAATACCATTCGAGAAATTGAAGCAACGCGGATATTTTCGCCCAGTTTAGCGATGTAGGACTTGACCAAGTCTTCAATAGTCATACCTGGATCTCGGATATAGTCTTGTTTGAGCAGATCTTCTGTATCTAGTGGGTTCATAGAAGCGATCTGAAGCGCCAAATCATGGGCTAGTTTTTTAAAATCTTCAGTTTTAGCCACAAAATCTGTTTCACACTGGACTTGAACCAAAACACCAATTTTGCCATTGTGAGAATAGGCTTCCACTACACCAGCGCTGGTTTCTCGGTCAGATTTGCCTCCAGCTTTGAGCAAGCCTTTTTTGTGAAGGACTTTTTTAGCTTCTTCCAAGTTGCCTTTGGTTTCTTCCAAAGCTTCCCGACAATCGGCTATACCAGCCCCAGTCTCTTCTCTTAATTGTCTGATTAAATTTACATCTATAGCCATATTTTAATAAATTATAAATTATGAATTACGAATTATAAATAACTGTTTTGTCATTTATATTTTGTAATTTATTCTTTTCTTGAGGATTCTTCAACAACTTCTTTTTCAACTAACTCCTCTAAAACAGCAGCTTCTTCAGCTACAGCTTCAGAGATTTCAGTAGTTTCTTCTTTAGTATCTTCAGTTTTGGCTTTTTCGCCAGTTTTAATGCCTGATTCTTTTTTACCTTCAATGTAAGCACCGATGACGGTCTCACAGATCATCTTGATGGATTTGATACCATCATCATTGGCGGGAATAGGATAATCAAAAGTCATTGGATCTGCATTGGTATCTGAGATACCCAATACTTTAACACCAGTCTCACGAGCTTCTTTGATCGCTATTTTATCTGCTACGCCGTCGACCACAAAGATCGCATCTGGTAATTTATCCATTACTGCAACTCCGCCTAATTCGTAATCAAATTTGTTTAGTTTTCGAGAGATAAAAAGCTGCTCTCTTTTGGTGTAATGACTCAGCTGTTTTTTCTCTTGTTTTTCTTTTAAATCAAGCAGCTTTTTGATATTTTTGCGGATCTCTTCAAAATTGGTAAACAGACCTTTGACCCATTTTTGGACTAAATAATAGGTATCAGCTTCTTTAGCCAAGCCACGAATCAGCTCCTGAGCCTGTTTTTTGGTACCGATCAAAAGCATGACTTTGCCATCTTTACCTAGCTGGTAAGCTTTTTCGGTTGCTTCTTTTAAAAGTTCTTCTGTTTTAGCTAGATCAACAATCTGGACGCCATCACGAGCTCCGTATACATATCTTTTCATTCGGGGATTGCCACGAGAAACTTTGTGCCCAAAATGAGCGCCGGCTTCAAGTAAATCCTGCATTGATGGTACTTTTGTTTTCATATATTGGTTAATCGTTTATCGTAAATAGTATATCGAAAAAAGCAGTTGAGACGGTCTTCCGATTAACGATATACGATTCACTAACTAAGGAATTTCTTAGTTTCCTTTAACTTCTCTAGCAGCCGAATATTTAGGAAACCTCATCTGCTAGATGTGTGATAAAAGTATTCTAAAAGATATAGGCTCAAAAGTCAACGGTTAATTAGCCCTGTCGACGAAAGTTTTTGCGAGGATTCTGAATGGGTCTATTATTCGCCAGAACTCGGAATCCATTGCCTTGAGCAATTTCTACCTGTCTATTTCGAGGATTATAAGAGATCTGATCTTTTGTAGAGCGAGAAATTTCACCATTAATTGCAAAATAAGCTATTACAGCCATCATGGCATCAATCGCGTGTTGATTACCAATTGATAACCCATCAAGAGCAACAAAATCGGGACCTTTTTTTCTCACGTAAGAGTTATATGATTTTAGGAATTTTTTGTCAATGGATGAGTTAATGCTCAAGAATTTGAGTTTTATACTTAATTCCGTTCTCTTCAAATTCTTTTTCTTCTAACACTTTGGCAAAATCAGAATAATCCGGAAAATAAGTATCCCCTTCATATTCATGATCTATCACCGTGATGTACAAACGATCAACTAAAGGTAATGCTTCTGAATAAATTTGGCCGCCACCAATAACAAAAATTTCTTCACCTCCTGGCTCGGATTCGGCCTTAGTTAAAGCTTCTTTTAAAGAATGTACTACAAGTGCTTCATCAACCTGATAGTTTACATCTCGGGTGATAATAATATTGGTCCTATTGGGCAAAACGCGACCAATTGATTCATGTGTTTTTCTGCCCATGATAATCGGATGACCTGATGTAATTTCGCGAAACCGTTTTAGTTCACCGGGGATATTCCAGAGAAGTTTATTTTTACCACCAATCAGGCGGTTTTTATCCATAGCTACAATTAGGGAAATCATATTAGGTTCTTTTTAAATTTGCTAATCCTGGGCAGAGATCTGTTATTATCATTCTAGCCTGATTTAAGGCTGGATTAACTCTTAATTTCATATTCAAAGGTACCAGTCTAATACCAGTCACTGCAAGAACAAGATTTAATTTAACAGTCAATTTGTCTAAAAAAGCAGTGTCTGCAAACTGGCAATAGCTCATTCTCTCCGACATTAATGCCAGTCCATTAATTCCACGGTAACTTTCTTCAAAAAAAATACGTTCATCTGCAGGCAATCCAACCAACTCAGAATCAATATTATGGCTGCCATTTTGCACCTGATCAAATCTTGGCCCTGCAATAAAAGCAGATCTAGCTATCGGCACGCCTAATTGGTCTAATGACTGCTCCAAAATTGGATTGACCTCAAATGTGCAGGAAAGAGGTCTATTTCCTATATTTAATACTGTAGATACAGGCATGATTTCTAAATTTTCTGTGGCAGTATTGGTTACTTGTTGGTAAAAGCCCACTTGTGATGGATCTGACTGCCAGGTTTTGTAATACTTTAAAATATCACCTCTGGATGTCAGAAAAACATCAGAATCTGCACCATAGGCAATTTTTTTAGAAGTTGCCGCAGCCGAACTCAGCAAATCGGGTTTTAAACTCATGTCTTATAGTATACACACCTGTCGACTATAGTTCAAATCAGATACAACATCTTGTTATATTGAAAAATAGCTGCCCATTTACTAGTATGGTTTGAGCATGACTTCTTTTGACCTGCAATACCAAAAACTTCTCAAAGAGATAATGACTTCTGGCATTGAGGAGATTAATGAGCGGACAAAGCATGGCGTTAAAGCTCTACCCGGAAAATCAATTGAACTAGAAGCTGGTGAAGGTTTTCCTCTTTTGACTTTACGAAAAATCCCAATTCGGATCTTTGTGGCTGAACAGGTCTGGTTTCTCACTGGTTCCCGAAGACCAGCTGAATTTTTAAACAAATTTACTAAAATCTGGGACGATTTCACAATGTCGATGGCGTTGTTTCTACCGCTTATGGCTATCGCTGGAGGCATCATTTTGGCCGAGATCAGATTGCACTTTTGATTAACCTCTTGGAAAAAGAACCATCTTCAAGGCATGGTGTGGTGATGATGTGGGACGCTTCAAGTGATGGCCTCTCCCCGACTTTTAAAAAAGCAAATATCCCCTGTCCTTATTCTTTTACGGTGAATATTATTGGCGGCATGCTCCATATGCATCTGATTGTCAGAAGTAATGATGTTATTTTGGGACTGCCACATGATGCAGCTGGTTTTGGATTGCTGCAAAGAATTTTGGCTGCCAGACTGGGAGTTAAAGTGGGCAAATACACTCACACTATCTCCAATGCCCATGTCTATGATATACATTACGAAGCTGCCGAGGAGATGGTCAAACGCAAAAATAAACATCTTCCGGTAGAGATCAAAGCTGAGAAAAATTGGTTCTCACGGGCTGAAAAGGGGGATGAAGAGCTAGTTACAGAGATAGTTGAACAGCTGAGCAGTCAGTACAATCCAGGAGAAGCGATTAAAGGGATGAAGATAGTTTTGTAATTAATTCCTACCGTTGTCATGCTGAACTTGTTTCAGCATCATCCAAGGTAATGGACTAATTTTAGTGAATGATAAGCATTTAAATTATCTTTAAACTAATCTGGAAGATCCCGAAACGAGTTCGGGATGACAGAATAAGAAAGTAATCATAATATGAATCAAGGAATATTAACCAAATCACAAATATTAGAACTGATTGAATCTGAACAGCTGAAGTTTTCACCAGCTGTTGATTCTTTTCAAGTTCAATCACATTCAATTGATCTAAGACTTGGTTATTCATTTATGATCCCAAAGCTATGGTCACTGACTGAAAAAGGGCGAGAAGCTTTTTTGATTGATTATCTGGATGAAACTGAAAGATTCGAACTGGTTGAACTTGAACATAAACAGTTCTTTGATCTGCTTCCTAAAGAATCAGTTGTGGCCTCAACCCTGGAAGAGGTTAGTTTGCCGGCAAATTTGATGGCGGTGCTTTATCCTCGTTCTTCGATCAACCGCCGTGGTTTATCAGTCGATTTATCCGGCATTGTTGATGCTGGGTATGAAGGACGCTTGCTGATCCCAATTACCAATAATACTCCGCATGTGATCCGGATTTACCCTTGCGAACGTTTCTGTCAACTCGTCTTCTATCCACTGTCTGAAGATATAAAAGTAGAACAAAGTAGATGGCATAAGAAAGATATTATTACATCTAGACTACCTGAAAAGAAAAAGGTCGAGGAAAAATATATTATTTCAGGTGATATTAAAGGGTTGAAACAAAAGTTTGCACTAAAATCCGAAGCACGAAATTCGAAATCCGAAATAGATCGCTCTCGAGCGAAGTCAAGAGATACAAAAGTATAAATTCAAATGTCCAAAAATAATGGTTTTATATTTGAAGGAAAAACACCCACTGATGTCTTAAAAGATGTACAGGAGGCTATTCAGACTCACGGTACTACGATTCAAACTCAACGAGGTATTGCCAAATCAATCCGGGGAGCAACTTTTATTATTAATGATATCGGAAGTGAGAAGAAAAATTACCCCTATTGGGATAAGCAGTCTGATGACTGGTATCAGGATAACTTTGTCAGAAAAGAAACAACTTTAGCTCCGGAAATAATCAAATCAGGTCAGGACATTTACCCGTATAAATATGCCTGGAGATCTAGATATTATGACAGCGGAACTGGTTATATTGCTGGATTTATTAATGTATTAAAGAAATTACGAATTATGAATTTAAGAATTAAGAATCATGATCAACTGATAGACCTTCTCAAACAAAGTTACCAGTTGATTCATCCAGAAATCGTTTTGGCTGTCTTGTCCTGGAAAGGTTTAAAGTTAATCAACTTTTATTTGGAAAACCCAAAGATCTTAGATTTAGAGCTGCAAACTCAAAGAAGAGATACACTGGAATCAGTTATTGAAGAAGTTAAACAATCTCCTGCGACCAGACGCGCCATTATGCCATCTTTTACCTACGAACAGATTGATCACTCAGGTGCGGCAGGAGGAGTTCCGGTTTATCAAAACTACCAACTTTATGTGAACTTTGACAAAAAAGGCAATCCCGAAAGTATTACTTCATATCATTTGCACCGGGCTATAGATGCCTTTGGTGGAGCCCAGCTGGATATTAACCATGATAAAGAATGGGGTCTTTATGCATCGAAAAAACTGAAGTTACCTTTGGAAAAAATAGTTATTTATGTTAATGATGTTTGGGCTAGTTTTGATCAGAATATGCAACACCTCAGTCAAAAAACTGATATCCGTTCCTGGCTATTTTCAGTGACAGATGCTTATGACCCAAAAGTAGAGAATATTGATAAAAGAATCAGTTCACCTTTGTATAAAAAGAAAATTGAATACACTTTGAAGAACTTGTAACTGTCATTCTGAGGCAAAGCCGAAGAATCTGTCGAATGCGACAATACTGGTTGCCACTAATCTCGAACACGTCGAGAGATGTTTCGCTTCGCTCAACATGACAACAATATATACTTGATATATATCACATATATATCATTTCTGAGGCTGAAGGTTTTCTCCAATAACTATCCTATCAACCTGTGGCTCATATCCTGGGCATAATAATCTGTTTCTGAAT
>CAYOMO010000005.1:0-30928 GCA_964405065.1 uncultured Gammaproteobacteria bacterium | reverse complement strand
AGTTCATACTGTTTTTTAGGAGTGAAAGCTACCAACTGCGGTTGGACAGATTCTACAATTTGAGATGCCTGGGAGGTAGGGGAAAATGAAGTAGGGGAGTTTAGCAGTCTAAATCCCCAAATCAATTCGGCTAAAATTACCATAATTAGCAAGCCAATACCGGCAACAGGTAGTTTGTCCCTCCAGTTTGAAGAGACGGGGAGCGGGGTCGGGCTGGTAATGACTTGTGGTGTTGGCTCCATAAAATTATAAAGTTCAAATTATAAATTATAAAACTTATTTACAATAAGTTCATGAGTTTTATACTTTATATTTTATAATTTGTAATTTATATTTCTCCTTTCATCATATACTATTAAAAACTAAAAATTGCTGATCCCTGGCCAGTACTAACATTGAGTCCGTTGGTATAACTAGAACCAGTTGTATTGCCAGGAACATCGTCTTTGGAATTGAAATCGTATTTCATACAGGCCCAGTCGATAGAATTGACTTTATTATCCTGGTTGAAATCAGCCGTCAGTGTACCACTGGCAGAGCTGGAAAGAACTCGCCATTGTTTGACTAGTTCAGCTCTATCCAAACCATTGATTTGGCCATCGGGTGTACTTGGGGCGATATCACCAATGGGCAAAATAAATGGTTTACCGTCATTGGTATTTACAACTGTGGTACCTTCTTGAGCAGTGATAGTAGTATTGCGTCTTAATGTTTTGGGTGCTTTGGCAGTAATGATATATTGCTGCCCAATCTGTAATTTAGTTTTGATCCCTTGAATCACGCCGTCTTTATCAATGGTGACCGTCTCTTCAACTTTTTTATCTGGAGTCTCCAGCGGGGCGATAGTGACAACAACATTGGAGACATCAAACTTCCCCGGAGCCCGGCAAAAAACTCTCGCTCCCAAAGAGACCGCACTGGTATTTACCTGGCAAGTTTGGGCAGTACTTTGAAGCAAATCTGCTCGTTTCACAATTACTGAATACTTTTGACCGGTAGTAGGGATGGTAGAAGAGGTCAAAAGTCCGACAATAGTTGAATTATCCCATGAGGCTACTTCCATAGCTGTGCCATTGGCTGTGACAGTTCCTTTTGTCAGGCCTAAATTGGTACCTGTTACTGTCACTTTAAGGTTTTTATTGGTGATATCCATTGTACAGTTAACACCGGAAATAGTTGGAGAAGGGGGGAGTAGTTCAAAAGCCGGTATGTGATCGGTCAATGATTGGCCAGATGGATTGATAAACTGCACCCAGATCTCTTTAGTGCCAGGAGTATTTGAAACCGTAAAATTGGTGACAATAGGGGATGAATTATAACTGATCCAGGAAGCAGAGGAGAGACCAGCCTGTGTCTCAGCCAAACGGTAACTAGTAGTAGCAGGGGCTGAAGCTACAGGGGACGGGGAGTTAGATGCCGAAGGAGTAGCAGTCTGAGCCTGAGCAATAAAATTGGAGATTAGATTAAACTCTGACCAGGCAACTGATCGGGCAGGTAGCTGACGCATAGCTGAAGGAAGATTTAGATTTCCGGCAGTACATCCACTTGTCTGAGTGCCCGAACCTTGATCATCAAAATCAGTACCATTATTACCAGAAAAACTGTTATTACAAATAAAGTTATTTGAAACAACCCCGCCTGGATCATTAGGATTTTGTAAAATCTGAATACCATTATTTCTATTATTTGTAATTGTATTTTCGAAAATATGGTTATTACTGACTGTATTTCCATTGTCGGGTTCCAAATCGATTGCTGAAACTAACTCATTTGTACTGTTTCCTGAAATTGTACAGTGATCAATTACATTATTACTCCCATCAACCAAAGAGATCCCATTTCGACCATTATTATTGACCTGACAACCATTTATCCTGACATTTGTGGCTCCTGGTTTATTTGGTCTTTGTCCTAAAAATATTCCATCTATTCCCCAGTTATTGGAGGCTACATTAATTACAAATGCATTATTAATATTTTGAAGCTTCAAACCATAACAACAACTATTTCCAGTTCGTTGGCCATCTCCTTGTAAAGTAAAATCTCGTAAAATAATATTTTTTTGACCATTTGAACTGTCATTAGCCATTAATGCATCATCACTATCAAAGGCCGCTGATTTTTTTATAATTGTTTGCCCCATTCCGGCACCAGAGAGTGTCAAGTCTGAAGGAGCTGATATTTTTTCATCAACTTCTATTGTTCCTGCCGGTAGAGTCAGTCTTCGATTGATACCTTCAGTATTTTTATAACAGCTCATCGCGGAAATCAATGCAGCACCAGAGCTGACTGAGGTGGCACAAGCTGTAGCTGAAGCAGTTGCAGAAGGGGAGGCAGAGGAGGTGGCTGAAGGAGAAGCAGAATTACTGGCTGAGGTAGAAGGGGAGGCGGAGGTAGTAGCAAAAGGATTGTATAATTTGAGTGGAATGGTATTACAGACAGCTACTTTTTTACCATTTATGGTCTCTATACAAGGGCCTTCCGCCAAAGCTATCAGTTCACCAGCTGCATTTGAACGATAAGTTTGTTGTTGTTTTAGTAAATACAAACCCAAGGGGAGCGAGAGGGCAATAAACACTAGTACCAACAACGAAGCTAAATTGCGCTTATTACGCAAAAATTCCCGGAAATTTTCCATCCAATATATCTTGGCGCAAATTGTGAAAATAGTCAATTGAGGGGATAATATTGTGCGACAACGACCGGATAAAATCAGATAAACCGGATAAATCAGATAGATCAAAATATGAGTTGTTTTTCGGGAAAATTTTGGTAATATAGCCAAAATGATAAAAGATATTCGCGATTTGCAAATTTATGAGAAAAGTTTAAGTTTATTGCCTGATTTGTATAAATTTCTTGAAAAACTCCCAAAAACTGAATTTTTCTTAATCAATCAGGCTAAAAGAGCGGCTGTATCAATACCATCTAATATTGCTGAAGGATTTTCAAAACGAATATTTTTTAAAGAGTTTAAAAGGTATTTATTAATTGCTTTAGCTTCAACAGATGAATTACAGTCTCATCTCAGAATAATTGCTCTTATAAAGCCGGAATTAGCTCAGGAATCTGGAATACTAATAGATTTGTACAAACAACTAGCCAAACAAATCAACAAGACTCATTCAATGTGGCAGTTTATGCCTGAAAACCCTCTCTGATTTATCTGATTTCATCCGATTTATCTGTCTTATGCCTATATAGGCACGAAGCCCAAAAATGCCCCTAAAACGGCTTGGAAAGGGGGAGGAGCTACAGTTAGTCATTTGAAGTTTGGGCTTTTGCAAAAACCTAATCTTTCATCTGATAAACCAGATAAATCGGATAAACCAGAATAAAAAATATTGCCAAAATTTGTCAAAAAAGGCCATAAAATTGGCGATTTCAGTTTGGCCACCTGGGACTGTTTTATAAAGTCATAATTAGAGCCTCCTGGGCCTCCCCTGGATACCCATGCCTCTGACGTCGCATAAGTATCATTGTGCGACATCGTGCGTAGAGGATAATAAATTGGGATAGAGGCAGGTAATAAAACCTAGTTTAGGCATAAGAAAGTACAGGATATCCCTCTTGATACTACCAAATTAGCTTCATTTAACACTTTTCCGATCTTATAGCCCCATCTTTCCCAACTATCTATTTTTTTCACGCATGAAACATTAAAGTGATTTGGAGTTAAGTATATCTTTAGAGAATGGATGCTATTCAAACAATCGATTTGAATAGTAATGAAATTCTTGCAAGATAATTTAAACTAACTAGCTTTAATTTGGTGTTTAAATTATCTTATAGTTTTTCTTTCCACGTCTTTTCACGAATATATCAAACTATATCAATCCACTCCTCTTCCCCACTTTGAATATCAATATAAAATAAATTCCAATGACAAATGTCCAATATGCCGCCTATGAAATTAAAAATTAGAAATTAGAAATTTACTTGCTCTCACTCCACTCCTCTGCTTTAGGTAAAAAGCGTTGTTATAAATAAAATAATGCTAAATAATATCCCCCCAACGCTGGAATATTCAATAATTACCCGCCTTGAAGTGCGCTCTTTGAGTAAATCTAGCACTATTCCCAATAATGCATAGGAGATTGAGTTTAGAAAAAGCGACAAGACCAAAGGCGAGGCTGACCAAAAAGATAACGCTATCCCCGCTTCGGCCAAAATTAATGAAATAGCCGCTGAATAAACCACAACATGACTGGTCAATTGACCGATTTTTACCACCCATAAACTTTGCATTACAACCGGCAAAGACAATCCAAAAAGCAGTACTCCATTCCAATAAAATGGCAGATTAAAAGAAAAAATAATGCTATGCAAAAGGATTAGCGTGAAGATACTGTAAACAAAATTGGCAGTTGTGGCAGCTCGATATAGAGGAATTGCCCGATCTGAGGCGACATGAAAGACATTTTGGGCTAGTAGCAAACAATAAAAAGATAAACCAAAAAAAAGTGCCACTGGTATGCGAGTCAACCAACGAATCTGTTGAAATAAAAAATAAAACCCAATCACCGAAACGATGTAATAAAGCGGCAAAATAAAAACCATCACCGCTTTTGTTTTATTCATCCCTTTGATCATCGACCACAAGCATAAAATGTAGCTGACCAAAGCCAAAAAAACTATGTAGTGATATTTTCTGAATAAAGCGACATTTTGGTGAGTAACTATCAAAAAACCAAACGAGATAATAACAGTTGAAATAATAATTTTTTGGCGTTTGCTTAGGAGTGAATCAAGAATCAGAAACACATTTTTCATACATGGATTATTTTGCAGCCATTTTTAACACATGACAGATAGCTATCGCAACAGCGTCGGTCGCATCATCATTAAATTTAGACTTACGAGCCAGTCCAACTTTAGGAGAAAAAAGTTGTCTGGCTTTTTCACCATCTTTACCTAAAAAATTTCGCACCCCCTCATGAACCATTTTTTTATCAGCTTTACCACTTCCAGCTACCATCAATTTAACCGATAATCCGCTGTAATTTTCTACCGGGATCCGGTGCATACCGGCTGATAATAAAATCACTCCCCTCGCCTGTCCGACTGATATAGCAGTTTTGGTATTGGTACCAAAAAAAAGCATTTCAATGGCAATCATATCTGGCTGCTGTTTTTCGATTATACCTTCCAGCTCGTGATGCAACATGACCAGCCGATTTTCCATTATCTCTTCTTTAGGGGTAGAGATATAACCATAATCAATCAGTTCAATATCATAATTAAACTCTCGACCTAAAATATCGTCAGGAACTCTGATAAGTCCGTAGCCCGTGGTCGCAGTACCAGGATCAATACCTAAAATAATCATGAAGCCCCATTATAGCAGATAGGAAATATCTAATTTTCAATTTACAATTTTCAATTTACAATTTTCAATTTACAACTGACTGGCTATTTCATCGGCAATATCAAAATTACTGGAAACGGTTTGTATATCATCATGATCTGCCAGTTTTTCGCTAAAATTTAATACTTTTTCAGCTACCTCTTTATCTGTAATTTTAGAAGTTATAGTGGGTCGAAACATAATTTCCATTGATTCTACTTCAAAACCTAATTGAGTAATATTTTTACTCACCTGACCTGTCATGCCTGGCTCAGTATAAATTAAGTATTTTTTAGCTTCCTCGGAATCTACAACTTCTAAATCTTCAGCACCGGTATCAATCAGCTCCAACTCCTCATCTTCAGTATTTCCGCCTTTTGATTTGACATGAATCAGCCCTTTTTTCTCAAACATATAGCCTACACTGCCAGTTGAACCCAGTCCTCCCCCACTTCGGTCAAATAAATTGCGAACTTCAGCTAGTGTTCGATTTTTATTGTCCGTGACACCGGTCACAATAAACGCCACTTTGCCTGGACCAAATCCTTCAAAATGGACTTCTTCAAAAGTCTGCCCTGGAAGACGTCCTAGCCCACGGTCAATTGCCCGCTGAATATTTTCTTTCGGCATATTCACATTGCGGGCCTGTTCAAGGGCTATTCTTAAACGCGGGTTGGTCGTCGGGTCTTCACTCCCCCCTTCTTTAGCTGCCAAAGCAATAATATTGGCTAGCTTGGTAAAAGTCATACCACGTTTTTGGTCGGCGGCTCCTTTTTGCCGTTTAATAGTTGACCATTTACTATGTCCACTCATCTTTTATTTCTCCTTTGATGGTCAACTTCAAGGTCTTGCGAACTGTTTTGGATGTTTTTTTCACTGCTGTGTGAGCAAGTTCTTATAGTTGACCATTTACTATGTCCACTCATATCGAAAATTATAATGTCAAATACTACCAATATCAAATGTCCAATTTCTAATGTCTAAAAAACTCATTCATTGGATATGTGAAATTTGACATTTGACATTGGATATTTGTTTTCTTTATACTTTCTCGGCTATGAACAATGAATTATCTCTAGAAGCACTCAATCAGCAGGCGATTGATCTGGCACTGAATTGCCGCTGGGAAGAAGCTGAGAAACTAAATCTTGAACTTTTAGAAAACGATCCCAACAATACACAATATCTCAATCGTCTAGCCAAGGCTCAGTTTGAATTGGGTAAATATTCTGAGTGTAAAAAACTCTACAACCAAGTACTGACAATTGATCCCTACAATGCAATCGCTCAGAAAAATCTGAAAAAAGTAAACGCCATCAAAAAAGACAGTCAGTTGAAAAATGGATCAAATGCTACGATGATATCCGCTTCGCTTTTTTATGAAGAGCCAGGTATTACCACATTGGTCACTCTAGTCAAAGTAGCTGAGCCGCAAAAATTGGTTGCTCTCTCGCCGGGGTCCTTGGTAAATTTGAATTTAAAGAAAAAAGGGATCTCTGTAACAGATAGTTATGGTGTCTATATTGGTGCTTTTCCAGATGATTCAGCTTATCACCTGATGAGACTTTTAGAAGGAGGGAATAAATACCAGGTTATTGTCAAAGCTGTCAAATCAAATGCTGTTACCGTATTAGTCAGAGAGACATTTAGATCGAAAAAATTCAAAAACCAGGCTTCTTTTTTACAGGATGCCAAACTGATGACTTATTCTTCAGACAATATCCCTCTGATGGGTGAAGATTCAGCTTCAGACTCGGAAGACACTGGTCCGGAAGAACAGTTGGCTTAATTATTTTTCTATATAAATGGTCTATCTAAATTGTATTTTTGGTAGTACTCATTAACCTCTTCTTCATATCCAGCATCGATTGCTGCAAGCCTACTGGCATTTCTTGAACACAGAGTTTTGGTTCGCAGAAATTTAGGATCAAAACCTGTTCGTTCAAAGTTATGTCTTAGTCGATAATAGGTATCAAGATTAAGAATAGCTTTCGCTAAATTGTAAAAGTAACCTCCCATGATACCTACTGCTGGGGCTCTTATTATCTCACTATCAGATGAAAAAAATAATCCTGTACTAAGGGTAGCCATACCTATGTTCAAAAGATGTATTTGAGGAGATACCCGGATATAATTTATTATTTCACCAATCTGTCCATCTACGAGAGGTAACCTTTTTCTAACAGTCAATATTTCCCGAGTTGTATTGGTTATACGATCTAACATTGGCGAATTGTACTATAAGTTTAAACTAATGTTAAATTATAAAATTTTTGAGGTCTTTTGGATCAATTAAAAAAGAATTAACCTGCTTTGGAATGAGTGTCCTTTTTTTAAACTCTTCATATATTCCACTATGCATCAGTGAGGTACTACTACTGAGTGAAGTGTGTTGTTCGATAGCATTTTTAACTTTCTTTATCAGCTCGATCTTTTTATGGGCATCCTGATCTTTGACTAATACTCGTGGGGTGATCTGTAATTTGTCATCTTGAGGCTCAAAAACAACCTGCCAAGCTAAATACTGTTGATCTTCCAGCTGTATATCAATTTTATTTGTTTTGAGTAGATTTTCCTGCTTTTTTTTAGGAATTAATTTCCAAGCAAAGCTATCGTCCAAACTAATTTGCCGAGATAAAATAAAAGGGTCGGCCTCTGTTTTACCCCGACCAAGTATATAATCTTCAATTTCTATCAACCCTAATACTGGGAATTGTGAGACTACAAAGTGAGGGAAAAACCCGACTATCGCCTCTGAAGAGCCTTTTTGAATTTTCTCCAATGAACAGATAAAGCCCTTTAAAGACTGCATAAGATTGATCAATATTTCATCATTTAATTGCCTTGTATCCCGAATCAGATATAGTCCATAATCCGTACTTTTAATTTCTGGATCTTCTTGAAAATCCTTCATCGATCTTAAAGCTAGAAAAAATGAGATTACTGCACAAATAATTAATCCTAAATACCAAATCATGCTTGAATTATAGCTGATTTAGCGGATAGCGGATAGCGGATTATACGCAGTTACTTATTGCTAATCTCTTGTGTACTTATCTCTATCTCTTATACCAATAAGAATAAAAATCCTCTCCTAATACTACCACCAATTGCGCTCGGGAGTTGGTGACTTTAGGATCATTTGAAGTACAAATGGTTTTTTGGCACCAAGGGGCAAAGATCTCTTCCAATCTTTTTTTGGTTATAGATATATTGTCAGAATCCTCTCCCCGATCTACCACCTGAGTCTTCTCCTGAAATGTCTCTGAATTTCCCAAAAAGACCACTGTCCCCCCCATATTGGTAATCATACGAGAAGCAAAATTGGCCAGACCTGGATGACTGGTGGCATTTAGTACGGCGATAGTGGCGTTTTCATCTGTAATAGCAGTATCAGCCAAACGGTCGCGTATAAAACTATCCAACTGAATGGTGTCTATCCCAAGCACCCGGCTAGAATCTGGCAATAGCTTACTTTCGGTGATCGTACTTTTTGCCAGATCAAGCGAAACAACTTTATCTGTCCTAACTGAAGCGATAAATTGTCCCAAAGTGATTAATTCCCAGGTAGAAATATTACTTTTTAAATTCTGAGAAATCCCCAAAAAAGCTAACTGATTTTTTCTTAAAGATGTAATAATCTCTTCTGCTGTTTGCGCACTTCCCTCTTTGATAATAATTCCATCCACCGGTAGACCGACCAGTCGTGACAAAGACAGTCTGAGAAGAGCAGTTCCTTTACCGCCATCTTCTTGGCCTAAAGGAAAAATGCTACCAATAGTCCATTCCCCATAGCCTTTTGGGACATCGAGATAGACCGAATCAGATATGTGTAAAACAGTTATTTTTTTCTGCCGGGGTTGTAAATTTACAAATGAGATAGCTGAAAGTTTTTTTTGATCAGTTTGAACTGCATAAAGTAGGTTGTATGAAGACTGAGTATCCCAAGGATATGTTTTAAAATCAGCCAGATTTGGAGTGTAAGGCTGTCCCAAAGAAAAGATAAATGAGACAATTTTACCTATTAATACCAGAAGTATTAAACCACCAAGAGCGAGTAAGGCCGGCTTAATCGACCGGAAATTTTTTTTGACAGGAATATCTTCTTTAATTGGTGGCAATGCTAAAAATCCTTTCTAATTAACCTCACTATACCCTATTTTTGCCTGGATAGAAAAGAATTGACAACAGAGTTAATAAGTACTTTTGGCTTTACCTTTTGGTGTTACTGAAGGAGCAACAAAAACAGGTGAAGCACTAAAATTTTGCTTCACATCAGTTTTCTTTTTTTTCTTTTTATCTCCTTTGTAGAAATCTCCGAATCCCATAAAATAGTTGATTAGTTAAATAGTGAATTAGTTGATCAGTTTTCTGATTAACTATTTATCTAATTCACTGATTTACCACCTTTCACCTCCTAGAATCTAATAATAACCCGGTGAAACGAAGGCGTCAATCTAGACCACTAAAATGAATGTTGGGCCAGTGAGTTTTTAGTTGAGACACTAAAAAGTGGCTTGAAACAGTTTCAGGTAAAATCACATAGTCCGCTCCGAGATCTTTAAGTGCTTTGGCATGCATATCATCTACAGCTCGAACCACTATTTTTGCTTGGACTCTTTTTCTATGGCACTCTTCTAGCAGCATTTCGTTGTCTTGCATCGTGGTGATGGTGGAAATAATTAGTTTAGCTTTTTCTAGTCTTAATCCATCGATTATTTCCGGATCTGAAATATCACCAAAGATCACACTAATACCCTGATCACGCAACTTTTCGACGGTGTGGGGATTAAAATCAACCACCATTAAAGGGATTTTTTGCCTTCGCAAAAAATTTATTACCGGCTCCCCTACTCTATGAGCCCCTATCACAACTATATGATCTTCAACTTCCTCATTGGCTTCAACTTCCAGAAAATGACGTTTTTTACTTTCAAAAAAAGAGACCAGAGGCAGTGTCCAGTTGTAGATCCTTTTGCTTTGAGATACCATGATAGAAGATATCACAATTGATAGTACCCCGACTGCTGCCATAACTGACAAAGTTGACTGAGATACTAATCCCGCTTTAAAACCAACTAATAACATCACCAAAGAGAATTCGGAAACTTGTGATAGATTGAGTGAAGACTGAAACATCGTATGTTTTCGGAATCCAAAAATACCCAAGATAGCCAGGTATATCAGTGGTTTTATTGTCACTGCATAGAGAGTCAATATAATAATAGCCACTGGATGATTGATCAAATCAGCGACTTTAGCTTCGGTTCCCAAATATACAAAAAACAAAGTGACAAAAAAATCACGCAATGGTTTGATCTTTCCTTGAATCTGTAAATGGTAAGGAGAAGAAGCCAGTGCCACACCAGCTAAAAAGGCTCCAATAACGACTGAAAAGCCACTAATAACGGCTAGAGTAGTAAAAATAAAACACCAGGTAAGCGCGGTTAGAAAAAGGAGCTCAACTGATTTGGCAACAGCATCAAATACCTTTTCTAAAACAAATTTTGACAAAATAAAAGTCAGGAAAAAAAGGCCAACCGCTTTGAGGGCAAATGTCACAAAAGGTAAGCTATTTTGCAAACCAAGCTGAAACATCGAGCTACCCACAGAGATACCCATCAGGACAATAATGGCTACCAAATCTTCAACCAATAAAATTCCGATTGCCAGCTTGCCATACAAAGAGGTCAGATCCCTTTTTTCTAGCAGCATCTTAATTACCACAACAGTCGAGGAAAATGACAGACCAAGACCTAGAAAAATACTTTCAGTAGCATTAAATCCCAGAGCTCCGGCGACAGCAAAACCAGCCAGTGCCGATAAAACGATCTGTCCTAATGAAGCTGTAATAATTGGCTTTCCCAAAGCTTTAATCTCTCTTAAATCAAGCTCCATACCAATCAAAAAAAGAACAAAAGCGATCCCTATTTCGGGTAAAAAAGTAAAGATACCCGCGTGATGCAGATCAAAAATTGAGACGATAGATAAACACACTCCAGCCAACAAATAGGCCACGACCAAAGGCAATTTTAACTTCATCACCAGATAACCAAAAAGTGAAGCCAATGAAAGGACGACAGCAAACTGCAGAAAAATATTATCCACGATTTTAGTATATGGTATATGGTAAATAGTATATAGTCAGGAAAAAAACTATCAGCTTAAAGGTGTAAGAAAACTAAGTGACTCTTTTAAATCGGGTGGTAATGGACTCTCAAACTCGATCTTTTGTTTGGTTTTTGGATGAATTAATGAGATTTTTGCTGCATGTAAAAACTGCCTCTTGCACCAACGATGATCCAGTCGAACGATCTTTCGACCTCCGTATTTTTCATCACCAACTATTGGATAATTAATATGCTTTAAATGAACGCGGATCTGATGAGTTCGTCCAGTTTTGGGAAAAGCTCTAACTAAACTAAACTGAGCATAGTTGGTTTTGACCATTTTTCGACGTTGAATAGAATTAAAATCGGGATAAAGTTCCAGCATTTTGTCTTCAGTCATCTGATACCGATTTACCAATTCATAATCGGTTACAGCCTCTTTACCACCGGCTAAAACAGTAAACTTTTCTCGGTTTTCGGGGTTTCGGGCAATACTCCCATGGATAGTACCTTTGATCGGTATAAACTGGTGCACCAAGGCTAAATATGATTTATGAATAGTTCGCTCTCTAAACTGATCTTGTAGGGCATCAAAAGCAACCTGATTTTTAGCAGCCAGCAGTATACCAGAGGTATCTTTATCCAAACGGTGGACCACCCCTCCCCTATCTAAATTTATTTGATATTCTTTTTGCAAAATATCGGACACTGTTTCTTCTGTAATTGAATCAGCTGGGGTGGTAACCAATCCAAAAGGTTTATCAATCACCATCAAATCATCATCTTGATAAAGTATATTTAGAGAATGCATAAGGGTTTTAAATTTACAAATTATTATTTCATCGTTTTGAAAATTGTTAAATGAAAATTACTTAATAAGGGTTGAAATCTGTAGATAGTTTTTGATCTCCTGTAATACTTGATCTGGATTGAGCGCCGACTTGATTATATACCCGGAAGCTCCCAGTTCAAAACATTGTCTAATAATGGCATCCTGTCCGATATTGGTTAAAACCACAATGGGACCATTTACTTTTTGAGGCGGATTGGCTTTATTGCCCTGTAATATCTGAATGCCATCTTTTTTAGGCAGCATTATATCCAACAAAACCAGATCATACCCACCCTCATGAATTTTGGTTGCAGCAATATCTCCTTCGGGAGCCGAATCGATTTCAAATCCTTCGCCTTGTAATAATTCCTCATAAAACTCTCTTAAAAATTGATCATCTTCAACTATTAAAATGCGTTTAGAATTATTATCCATGTAAGTAGTATCACTAACTGGATAGTTGGAAGTCAATAGCAGATCAAAGATGGATTAGGATTTAGGATTCAAGATTCATGAATCTTAAATCTTGAATCTTTTTTATGCGGGTTCATTGGGATAAGCCTGAATAGCGACCGGCTCAAGCAATCTAGCTTGTGGCGGTTTAATATGATATTTTTCAGCTTCTGACAAAAGCTGCGGGGTGGCTACAGGCAGTGAAAAAGTAAAAGTAGCTCCCTGATTTAGACCCTCAGACTCTACTTTGATAGTTCCTTTCATTAGATCAACCAAACTTTTACAGATATACAACCCCAGTCCAGTTCCACCAGTGCTGGCTGCCGCCACATAGGAATTATCCAAACGGCTAAATTTTTTGAACAATCGATCCAAATCCTCCGATGATATCCCTACACCGCTATCTTTAATAGACACCGCAATTTGATTGCCATCAGACTGATAAGAAACGGTTATTTTACCCCCATTTGGAGTAAATTTAAGTGAATTGCCTATTAAATTGAGCAATATCTGATGAACTTTATTTTCATCAGCAAACATTGGGGGTATTGAAGAAGGATGATGTTCGATTGTTAGTCCTTTTTCTTTAGCTTTAGCATCAACTTCTATTAATACTTCTCCAATCAGATTGGTCAGATCAAAAGCACTCGGAGCGATCTCAATCCGACCAGATTCAATTCGAGAGACATTTAACATATCATTGACCAGATTTATTAGCCTTTCGGTTGAGATTAGGGTGCGAGCCAGATAGCGTTGCAATTTATCTGACAGAGGAATGTCAGATCGATGCAAAGCCATCCAAGCATATGAGCGAATAGCTGTCATTGGCGTCCGAAGTTCATGGGAAGCAATTGAAACAAAATCATCTTTTAGTTTATTTACTTTATGCAGTTCAGAATTGGCTTTGTATACTTCTTGAGAAACATGTACCAAAGAATTTTGGGTTTCAAACAAACGATAAGTAAAATTAACCAATTGGCCAGTTAGTCGAAGAAAATCTTGTTCATCTACACTAATCTGATCTGCACCTCTTTTAGTTGTCAGAATAAAAGCGCCTTTTAAATGCTGGGTGCTCAAAAGTGGCACTAATACTACTGTTCTGATCTGACTTTTAAGTGGATAATTTGGTTGGATTAATTGTTCGATATTGGAAGAGACCATCATTTTCCCCCAGACCATTTCCTTTTCAATCAGCGAATTGGGATGAAAAATAGTATCTCCTGGAACAACTTCATATTTTACCGTCTCATTTTTAGTCACATCTGGATCATAAAAAAAAGTATCGGTAACTTTATTTTCTGTATCGACTATTTGGATATTCACATTTTGATACTGATAGCCAAGTTTATTTAGTTCGAGCAAAAATTCGACCAGTATCCCATTTAATTGAATGGAAGGGTCATCAATAGAAGTGATTTTTTCGGACAACTTAATATAAGTCTGCAGAGCACCTGGTGTAATCATTTTTTAGTCAGCGGTTAATATTTCAGGGATATCTTTACTAGGGATTTTGTCCTGATATTGTTCAAATGCATCACGGCAGACTTGAACAGAGGCTTGCCCAAAAATTCTGGCATATTGATTGATTAAATTATTTAATACGGTTTTATGATCACCAGTGATTTCGACATTATCAGGAGAAAATTTTAACCCGGAAACTTTTTTTGCCTGCTCTAAAGCTATCGGCCCCATGATGGTCTGTTGTTCTTTAATAATATTTTTTACTGCCTGGGCAAGTGGATCCATTTAATTTTCTTTTAACTGCATATAGATCATATTAAAATTCACTAATGCGAGTGTCATACAAAAATATGCAATTAGATATATTAAATCATTAATTCCACTATCAACCCAAGTAGAACGTGATGTTTGATATAAAAATGTATAGTCGGCTAAGAATTGAACAAACAATGCAAAAATTAAAAATCTTATTTTATTTTTCATAAGACCACCAAGAGCCCCGTGAGATAAGATATAAGTACTAATTGCTAATGAAATATATATAGCCGATCCGAATGGATAACCGAAATCTAGAAAAGTTTTAACAGGTGCTGATAGGTCTAAAGTATATTCTTGAAGAAAAAGATAATAACCAGCAGCTAAAACAGAAAATGTTAATAACACCGATGGAATTATTCTTTTTAATGATTTAATATAAATCCCGACTCCGGAAACTTTGGCAATATATATCACACCAATACAATAAAATGGAATAGTTCCAAAAAATCCCAAATCCCCTAAAGATGGATAATCTGCAACCTGAAGCTGCTTAACTATGTAGAAATAAGAATAAGTTAACTGTCCAAACTCTTGTAAAAAAAGACCAATCGAAAGAAAGATCAGTGCTCTACCAAAAAAACTTTTAAATCCACCCCATTTTGATGCAATAATCAAACCACAAAATGTCCCCCATAGAGCCATAATTCCATAAAGAGTACTAAAAGTATAAATTTGGTGATGATGGTGGCTTTGTCCAGTTAAAAAGATCTGAAACAAAATCCAATAAAGTACAAAAAAAATAAAAAGGCCTATTGAAATATTTTTTAGCCAACTTGAACTGATCCTTTGCATACTACTATTAATACAGTATCTATATATAAAGGGAGTGTCAAGTAACTTGAAATATAGAAATAGCTTTTCTGTTAGTTTAAAATTACTTCATGCTTAAAATTACTGATGAAAACATTTTTCCGAATTTCTGTAAAATTCAAATTCATCATAAAAATTTAATTTGTAACTTTACTAAAAATTTCTCTCCATACTCTGACTTTAATTTTACAAGTATGTGGATCTACAATACGAACTCAAAAGCTCGTTTTGCGTGGTTGAATAATAATTTAGTTATTTGTATTCCTGATTATATAACTAATAAATTAGTTTTCTCTTTTTTAGGAAATAACGATCCTATAGATACCATAAATAAAATTATAGACCACATAAAAAAAAACAATCTTGATGCTGAAATCAGCTTATTACCAGAAGAATCAGTTAAGGAATATCAGAGATTTAAACAGAGCCATTTTTTAATTGAAGAAAACCCAGATCAACACGATTATATTATTCCCTTAAAAGAATCAGCAGATTTAACTAATATACATCATAATAAAGTTATAAAATACCAAAAATTTATAGAAAATTTTCCAGATTACAAATTAAAAGAGATTTTTCTAAATGATCCAGTAGCACAATATAGTATTATAAATTTGTTTAAAAAATGGGCCTCACAGAAAAAAAAGTTATCATCTGATATCAAAAACGAGCTAACTGCACTTAAAAAATTGCTTAGATACAGTCAACATTTTGAATTAATATCTCACGGATTATTTATCAATAATGAGCTGGTTGGATTTATAATTGATGAAAGAATTCAGGGATCATATATCATTGGACATTTTATTAAGGCTGATATGAACTTTCCAGGTGTTTATGAAGTTTTAAATAAAACTACAGCCGAAATACACTATGGTCAGGGGTATAAATATATAAATATCGAGCAAGACTTAGGAATACCAGGTTTGAAATTATATAAATCGCAAAGATCTCCTGCATTTTTCTTGAAAAAATATTCCGTAAAAATATAAAATCTAAATTACTGAGTTGTCAAAAATACTCCACAGACAGCCAAAACAGCCCACAGTAGTTTTCTTATTAAAAGCGACTTAGAGATATCTTCTTTAAAGATCTTCGGCAATAATAAAGTTAATAATATTCCATATAAAACCCCAAAAAAAACTTGGGTTGAACCTACTACGACTACAATAGCGACGGGTGCAAGTGTCAATGCAAAATATGTAACTAACCTGGCTAGAACAAATACTGATTCATTTAAAAATATAAAAGACATCACTGACCCTCCAACTGTTCTAAAATTTTCGATAAATGCAATTTTCGATGCAGGATAAACAATACTTAAAATCAGTCCTCCAACTCCAAACCCCCATCCTTCATACACCAATAAAGTCACAAAACTATTTGATTCTGAAACAAACTTAAATAAAACATTCGCTAAAGCCCAGAAAAAATTACTAATTAAAATAAGCCAAAAGGCTTGTGAAATTGCAAATGTATTTTTAGAAACTTTAAGTGAGGCCCCAATTGCGGCAATTAATATCAGTAAGAATCCCCAAAGCTGGTTGCTAGTTACTATCTCTCCTAATATAAGATAAGAAAGTGATAAACTGAACAATGGCCCCAACTGAAATAAAATTATAATAATACTAGTCTCTTCTTGAGAGAGAGCCTTAAAATACATTGTTAAAGCAAATATACTGATTATTCCTGTAAATAAAACAAGCGATCCCTCAAACCAATTTAATGTAGGTAAACCAAATAATAACCATGCTCCGGTACCAAAAACAAAACCAGCTATAGCACTGTAAAGTGGCATTCCTCTGTAATCTTTAACTTTGCTTTCAATTAAATATTTATCGATGAAATTTATAATCGCGTAAGTTGCAGGTGATAGTAATGCAAAAAAAAGCCAGTTACTCACTATTTCCACCCTTCTGACTGATAAACAGCTATCACCAGTACACAGGTTGGTTTGTCTTTGACCTGTGCTATCGACGTCTGCATTTGAAC
Organism: uncultured Gammaproteobacteria bacterium; assembly: GCA_964405065.1. GTDB lineage: Bacteria > Patescibacteriota > Microgenomatia > Daviesbacterales > UBA10151 > CAZWRN01. Next base: position 13,605 of record CAYOMO010000005.1, on the reverse strand, counting down.
ATTATCTATATTAAATGGTATCCCTCTAAAATCACACAAATCATGTAAAGAATTATTAATTAGCTCTTCTATATCAGTTGTGACTGCCAGGCGAGTATCGCCAACCAGTTCGTGTTCTACAAAAAGTCCTCTTCCATCCTCGAGCTGATACCACCCCACCCCGGCTGCCAACCATTTTTTTGCTTCATTGCTACGCATTTCAGCTCTGACAACAAACAATTTGTGCCCAAATTCGGCAGCTGGTGTAGTATATTTTTTAATTTTTTTAACAACTGATTGAGGCGGAATTACAGAAGATAAAACAAGTAAATTGTAATTACTGACACCAGCATTATTTAAAGCTTGGTCAAAAGCTGAAAGTAGCGTTCTGCCTTCTCCAACTGAAGAAACAACTGCAATTTGCATATTTTTTATAGCTTATAACCTGGGGGGATATAAAACAATAGTTGAGTTAATCCGGAACATTTATATTGTTGTTGGAATGAACGTCCCCTTGGGTGGTTTTAATAAAGGCGTCGGTGGCTGATTTGACATTAATTTGGATAGATGATGTAGCGTTAGCGGAGTCATTTATTCCTATTAATGAAAGTAAAAAACTACCGATCGTGGCGGTCGAGATATTTGCTGAGCCAGTCACAGGATTTACCGGTCCGTTCCAGCTATTTAACACCGGATTGGAGGAAGCAGTGGCATCAGTGGCATTGGTAATCTGCCAATTGATGGTGACTGGATCATTTTGTCTGACATTGATTGGTAAATCATTGTCAGGGAATGTCCCATCGGGAGTAGTTATAGTTAATTGAACTGTTGGAGTAACAACCGGCGTAGTCACGGGAGCTGATTGACATAGTTGCGGTGTGACAGAGATTGACCTACCAGAAAAAGCAGATTCCACATCTTCATAATATCCTGGATGATCGATAAATCCTGTCGGATTACCGTTCTCATCATAACTAGTTATCTCAGTATTTGGGGGGTGATAAACGGTATTATATGACTTAAGCCAGTAGTTGTATGATGTCCCGTCTTGAACAGTCAAATCAAGATAATTATTGCTGCTTGACGGATGGTTGGGAGGTAAAAATGCTCTTGATGAAATATCACCCGTGATCCCTCTAAACAGTTTATAACCTGAAGCGGTTGGATTATTATTCAACCAGCTCACGGAAAAATCCTGTATTGTCCCAGGGTTGGTATCTGAACAAACAGGAGTTACTATTGGTGCACAAGAGGGCGTAAAAACTGCCAAAATGTTTGAAAGTGGAGTTCTAGCAGAATAGTAATTACCATCACCTGAATTTGATCCAAATACACCGTAATAATATATCTTATTTGGTTCCAAAGCTTGATCGCTATCAGAAAAAATAGAGACCCAATAAGAATGCAACTGGGAGAAAGCGGGATTTGGTTCATGAGCTTTCACCACATGCCAATACCGCACATTGGTTGAGTTACCAGTCCAGCCCAGATCTACTACAGGAATACTACCGATGCAGGAAGTTGTCCCCGTCAAGACTGGTTCGTCACAGTTTGCATTTTGACATTCATAGCCGGTATCTGAAGAGTCTGCTGTGGCAGTCGCACCAACTGTTTCAACAGTATGATTCTGATTACTTAAAGGTGCTGGCCCTCCTGGGTTTGAATCAACCCCAGCCTCATTGCCCAAACCAAAAGTTTCACTAATATAATCTGCAAAACTCCCCCCATTACTATTATCACCTGAACTAAAACCTCCGCCATCTCCGGTACTATCTGTTCCACTAAAATCATTATTTGAAGTAAAATCATTTCCATTTGCTGCTGATTTATCATCTGTTTGGTCTATACCTCCTGAATAGGCAGCACCCGAGTCATTTCCCCCACCATGCCCATCTGCAGAATCAAACTGAGCGCTTACACTACTATTAAAAATAGCAATAAAAACCACAAAAACAGTTATTATGGAGAAAATAGGATTTTTAAAGGCAGTCATTAGTACAAATTAAATCGTATTTCTTAATGATACTCTTGTCAATAAGCTGATCGATATCTTAACCAAACGGAGAATTAGAAATATAATCTCTCTGGTCTTTTAATTTCTTCTCTTTGATTTCTGGTGAATCATCACTTGCTGGTTTTAAAGCCAAATATCCGTTGTAAAATTTCTCTAAATCCGGATCTAATCGCCAATTTCCTAATTTTAAAATCTCTCCAAAAGACTCGAGAGTGTCTGACCATGCTTCTGTTCTAGACTGAATATTAAACTCTGAATTTGGATCAAATACTTGATTTTTAAGCTCATCAATATTTATTTGGCCAGATCGATTCATCTCACCAATTTTCTGCTCAAGTATTCTTTTATCAGATTTCATTTTGTTTGATGGATACAGCACACTTTCCACTATCAGGCCAATATTATCTGGCTGTAAAGTCTGTGGATCAGGTCTACCAACAACTAAAAGGTTGGTTAAAAGGATTTTCTCTTCTGCTGTATCAGTTTTTGTATATGTCTCAACTTTACGTACTAGTGTCAGAGCTTTCTTGGGATTTATATTTAAAACATTATCAACTTCCGGATTATGAGCTCTTACACCAATTCTTACAGCTCCGTATTTATTATTTGGCCCTAATCCACTAACTAAATGATGGCCGTTATCAATATTTTTGTTAGGATCATCTTGTCTAGCCATATCTGAATTAAGTTGCTGTAAAGCTGGTACTACTCCACTTACCTGACTGGCTATTCCAAAAAGTTTTTTAAATGTTTCACTAGCTTCTGCTTCAACTCTAGAATCTTTACCATTATAAGAATTAAGAAATTCGATAGGAAGCATGTAAGACTCTCTGACCTCTCTTGCTTCAGGGGATCTATTATCTGGTAAAGGATTTGCTGGGTCTGAAACATCTGGGGGAGGTGCTGCTTCAGGACCAACATTTCCACCTAATTGCGCAAATGTATCTCTGGGCCATAAAGCTATAGATGCGCCAATAATTCCTAACTTTTTTAAAAAACCTCTTCTACCTTCCCTGTGAGATGAATTTATGCTGGAAGCAGCATCACCGAGTGGATTTACCGATTCGTCGCCCAATGAGGGATTGTTTAAACCTTTTTGCTGCTCTTTCATGTCCATATGATATGATAATTAGACTATTTTTTCAATACTACAGGATATAATTTGCCTTTTATTGATTTATTTCCTTCATTTGCCCTGTCACAGGGACATTTCCGGAAACATAAGATATCGCATTAACAGCAAAGCCGTTGTTGTATCCTGATATGGTGATTAAGGCATTTTCCCCTATTTTAATAGCATTTTTGTCTTTACCTAGTTCGGTCATTTTTCCGTCTTTAAATTCGCTTACCAAAATTGTCGGAGATAAGGAAAATATCGCCTGACCTCCTTTGGTAGGCTCAATGTAGATTTTATTGTCCATTACTTTGGTCACTTTTCCTTTAATTTGTCCTTTTAAGTTAGCATAAGATGGACTTTGAGGATTATTTAAATTGGCCAGCATTGTTCGACTTTTATCTGAATTTTGCCTCGACCAATAAACTCCACCATAAAAAACTCCCCCTGAATAAAGCAGAAACATCACTAATAAAAAGATCTTTACTATCATGGCAGTATAACTTTAGATTAAATAGATTTGAGTAATTAGTCAATAATGAAGTTATTTTTTGACTTTTTTTGAACAGGAGATACAAAGATTGGCGGTAGGCATTGCAGCCAGTCTCAGCTTTTCTATCGGCTTACCACAACTGGTACATTTACCATATTTTCCAGACTTTAATGCAGCCAACTGAGCTTTAATTCGGCCAAGAAGATTTTTTAGATTTTCTTTCATCGCCATTACCCGGCCGTGTGTATCAGCAACCCAGGAATCAGTACCTGGCTCGCTACTTTCGGCCATACCAAGAGAATTTACAGGATCATCCTGTTCAAGCGATTTAATTTCTGCTTCAACCTCTTTTTGCTGCTTCAGCAAAGATTTTTCGATTTTTTCAGAATTGGTCTGGATTGGATTTGACATGTAAAAATTTAAATAATGCTTTTTTTGATCTCTGTAGTGAGAGACGTACATTAACATAGATATTATACCACCATCGTCGAGCCTTAGATAGAGCTTGTTTGCGCTTGTGTTCTTGAGATAAGACATTGACAGAATAGGCTAAATCCTGTCTAAGAGATTTTTTAGATTTACTATACAAGACCCAAATACCGACAGCTATCAATAAAGGACTAAGTAAATAAGTCAGGCTAAGATCTTTAATTGCTATCTGGGCTGTTTTTAATGGTTCTGTTACCAGTTTGATAAAACCTAAAATGACTAGACCGCTTCCCACAATCTGTCCATCAAAATGAAACCGAATTATACTTTTCCAAACATACCAAAATGCTGCAAATGCCAAGAGACTCTGGATTATTTGAATGGGAAATCTTTTTTCAACTACCCCTATCTGAGCTACCGAAATAGGTAGTTGTGATGGAATACCATATTCACAACTACCTAGCAAACAACCGATACTTCCCAGCCCCCAGGCTATAAAAAAACCAACTGTAACAAGATCAGCCGCTTGCCAAAAACGCAACTTCAACCTTTTGGCGGCTAATATCAAAACGACCGCTCCGCCGATCAATCCTCCCCAAAAAGACAGACCAGGGCTGCGAATTATATCTAGTATTTTAAATAAAGAGTTAAATTGTGGATAGTGAGTCAAGACAAAAAAAGCCCGGGCACCGACAATACTACCCAAAAAAATTATTAGTGACAGGTCAATGATTTTTTCCGGATCAATATCATACAGTCTGATCACTCGCCAGACCACAAAAAAACCGATTAAAAAAGCCAATAAAAGAAATACTCCAAAAGATGAGATTGCTACACCACCAATACTGGCTAATACTGGAAACATTCTTACAGAGTAGCAAATTAAAAAGGGAAATACTACCTAAAAAGTGAATTGATTGAGGATGAAAACAATCAGCCCGACTGTCACTACCTGAGTTACTATCCCCCAGGGCAAGGCCGCTTTGCCTTGGATACCAGATTGAATTTTATAAAAAAAGTTAAATGGCGGAAATTTCCAGTTTAATATCAAATAAGGAGCCTCTAATACATCCCATGAAACAGCCGCACCAATAGCAGCCAAAAGATACCACGGATTTACCCCAGCGCCAAAAAGGACAAATGTGGCAATTATTCCAGCCGACAAATCGATTGTACATTCAGCAAAAAGTCGCAGTTTATCTTTTTGTCGCCATCCCCAACCTTCATCCCAATGTGGAATCATATCTAAAAGGGGGTGCGAAAGGAGAGCCAGTGAAATACCTAAAGCTGGATTTGGTATAGCGGCGGCTAAAGCGCCTCCAACCAATGCATGTGCGGTTGCAGTCATATCAGAACTTACGTAATTATCGTCTTTTTTTTACATGAAGTCAAACTCAAGAGGAGATTAGTTTTTGGAGTTTTGGATCACTGATTCTAAATATTGTCTAAATTCTTCCCCAATTTCCTCATGTTTTAAAGCCCAGTCTATAACTGTCTTCATATATTCCAGTTTATTCCCGGTGTCATAATATTTACCATTTTCTACTACTACAGCATACAAAGGGACTCCTTCTTTATTCAAAAGGTTGATCGCATCAGTCAACCAGATCTCTCCACCTTTACCAGGTTTCAACCTTTTTAAGGCACTAAAAATCTCGGGAGGTAAAATATAAGCTCCGTGAGTAGCAATGTTTGAAGGGGCTTCATCCGGCTCTGGTTTTTCTACAATACTTTTAATTTTAAAAACATTCCCTTCAACAGGTTCAAGATCGGCGATTCCATACCTTTTTAGATCGGCTTTCCTGTCAATTTTGACACCTGAAATGACCATACCGCCGTATTTTTCAAATACTTTGGTCATTTGTTGGAGTCTGGGTGGCTCTGCATAAATAAATTCATCTCCCCAGAGAACTGCAAAAGGGTCACCGTCAATAATTGGCTCCCCTGCTAATACCGGAGTTCCATTACCATAAGGTCCTTTCTGACGAACATAAATAAAATTGGCCATATCAGCAATCTTTTTGACCTGTTCCAGTAGCTTTTCTTTGCCTCCGGCAACTAGATTTTGAACTAAATCCTGATTGGGAATATCAAAATGGTCTTCAATGGCTCTTTTGTTGGCACCGGTGACGACAATAATATCTTCGATTCCTGAAGCAACAGCTTCTTCGACTACATACTGAATAACCGGTTTATCTACAATCGGCAACATCTCTTTAGGCATTGCCTTGGTTTGTGGGAGAAAACGAGTACCAAATCCGGCTGCAGGTATTAATGCTTTTTTTATCTTTTTACCCATGTGTTTTTGACCAGAACTGCCCTTTAGCTTACTCCAAAATACTTGAGGTGTCAACTTCATAGCGATAATTTATTTTAGAGTTAAAATTATCAGAATGGAAGAGACGGATTTAGATATTTTTTTAATTTCGGCCTCGTAGCCAGGTTATTCCAGCTGCAAAAGCTATAACAGAGGCTGTGCTGAGCCTGATTAAAGGGTCATTAAATGTACATTCCATCATTTTTGGAAGGTCAATCGGATTTTTTCTTTTTCTTGAGCCTCTAATATAACAGCTTGGATCAATATCACGGTTAACTGCAGAACTTGCGATAGATGCTGCAGCTATAGCTAAACTGCCTATAAATGTACGACGGGAAATTTTTTCAGCTGAAAGTGGCATTATTTTACTCGCTCAACATAGGCCCCATTACGGGTATCAACTTTAATTCTATCTCCCACTTTACCAAACATCGGAACTTTTACCATCAGGCCATTGGTCATAATAGCTTCTTTATAAACATTGGAGACAGTGTTGCCTTTTTCTTCTGGACCTGTTTCGGCTATTTCATAAACCAAACTATTTGGCAACTCTAAACCAAGTGCCTCCTCGTCTGCTACGATCAAATTGACTTCCAGAGATTCATAGAGATATTTGGCGTTATCCCCTAAAATTGCTTTAGAAATAGCAAATTGTTCATAGGTTTCAGGATCCATAAAATTGTAGGTGTCACCATCGGCATACAAAAACTGGGCTTTCTTTTTTTCGACATTCCCCTCCTCTACTCTGGCTCCGGTAATAAAAGATTTTTCGGTAATAGCACCAGTTCGGACATTTTTAGCTTTGACTTTGACAGTTCCACTACCTCGGCCCATTTTATTGTGTTCGTAGGTAATAACTTGCCACAAAGCTCCGTCTTCTAAAAAGACAGTGCCAGTTCTTAAATCTGTAACGTTTAGTGCCATAAGTTTAGTTTAATAGTTAAAGAGTATATTGGTATATTAGGGGTTAATGCTTATATTTTTTTGCCAAGTAGCTTATATAGCCATTAATCCCTTTAATTACACCAAGGTATTCTGATGACATATTATCGTATTCTTGGGCTGAAAAATCAATCTCTTCAATGTCTTTAGCAAGTAGAAGGCAATTTTGAGCTTCTTGAGCGCAGGCACGAGCCTCATAAAGCATGCGAATAGAATCTTTATAGAAAAATCTTCCATGGCTTTCGGCAATTATAAGTTCTGTCGAAACGGCAGTTCTTCTTGTCTGAGAGGTTAAATTGTATTTTTCTTGCGGAGGCCACTTTGCTGTGACTTGATACACTTTAAGTGTCAGTTTATGTGCAGTTTTCCAAATTTCCAAATCCTCAAATGTACTTCCCATACCTAATATACTAATCTCTAATATTCTTTTTAACTATTTATAAGCTCAACCAATGTTTTTACTCCGACGCCGGTGGCGCCTACGCCGCGGTATGGGCGGGGTTTCATATCCCAGGCTGTTCCGGCGATGTCTAAATGAATCCAAGGATTGTCATTTTCTACACCGGCTTCAATAAATTTGGCTCCTGTGATCGATCCTGCAGCTCCTGGCATCGATCCGCCGACTCCGATATTGATAATGTCGCCAAAATCCCCTTTGATCATCTCATCAAAATCTTCATCCATTGGCAGTGGCCAGTAGCGCTCCCCGACTCGTTTACCAGCTTCTTTTAATTGATTGGAAAACTCTTCGTTGTTGGAAAAAGTACCGGTGATATGATCACCGAGTGCGACAATAATAGCCCCTGTCAGGGTAGCAACATCGATCAGTTTATTGGCTTTAAAATCTTTTTGAGCATAGGCTAGAGCATCAATCAAAACCAACCGACCTTCCGCATCCGTATTCAATACTTCAGCTGTTTTGCCTGAATAGGTTTTGACAATATCACCTGGTCTTTGAGCTTTGCCGGAGATCAAATTTTCTGTCACCGCCATAATGGCGACCACATTGGTTTTTAACTTGAGCTTGGCGATAGCCTGAATTGACGCCATTACAGCAGCGGCACCACACATATCGTATTTCATCTCAAAATTTTGATAGCTGCCTGGTTTGACATTGATGCCTCCAGTGTCAAAAGTAATCCCTTTACCGATCAATCCCCATTTATCTTTGGAACGAATGTCACCCTGGTATTCCAATGCAATCATGTAGGATGGCTCATCTGAACCCTGCGCAACGCCACAAAAAGCTCCCATACCTTTGCGTTTAGCCTGAGCTTCAGTCAAAACCGTGATTTTTAATTTTGATTCTTTAGCGATTTTTTTGGCTTCATTTAAAAATAATGTTGGGGTTAGTTCATTGGCTGGCATATCCCCCAGACGTCTGACCAGGTTGATTGAACTGACGATAATTTCACCTTTTTTGATACCGTCCTGAAAGCCACGTTCAGCCCTTTCAACTACTAATTCCAATGAGACAAGTTTCACAGCTTCGTGTTTTGATTTATAGTTGGCAGCGATATCGTGAGTAGCTATTTCAGCTCCAATTGCGGCGGCCTCCCCTACTTGCTCGGCAGTGAGATTGTCTGATTTTGGCAATACTAGACTGATCTGTTTGGTTTTTTTCATTAGCTGTTTGACAGCACTGCCTACCCAATTTTGCAAAGTGATAAAGTCATATTTATCCTCTTTGCCTAAACCAAGCAGTAAAAAATGACCTTTAGAACTAAATATTAGTTGAGATTGATATAGCTTGCCAAATTTTTCTTCAGATTTCAAAAAAGTCTTGACTTCAGCAATACCGTAATCAGTAGATGCTTCTTCAAAAAATGGCAACACAATATAATCAGAGGTGATTTCAGATAATGGTTTGGTAGCGAGATGAATCTTCATGGGTTAGGTACAAAATATAGGCTAAAGGCCGGTCAAAGTCAAGTTCAGTCATATTCTAGCGTTCACAGGTAATAATTGTTATAATATGAGCCTACTCTGATAGATCAGATGAGATCGGATAAGATCAGAGTAACAATTGCCGAAGTGGTGGAATGGTAGACACGAAGGTCTCAAAAACCTTTGGGCGCAAGCTCATGAGAGTTCGACTCTCTCCTTCGGCACAGAACAGATAAAATCTGATAAATCAGACTTTATGGAATTTAATCCTAAAAATTATAATCAAAGTGTCTATCCTACACTTGAACTAGCCAATAGAGCTGATTCCAAAAACAGAAAAATGATTAAACGTGAACTAAGAAGTTATGGTTTGGATCGAGTGACTATTAATTTATTAGTAAATGATGGTTACCGAGGCTCACTTGAAATTTATGATGCTACAGAAGTTGCACTGTTATCAATACATGGGATTGGCAGAATACGTCTGAGCCGAATAAGAAGAGCTTTACTTCCTTACTTTCTTTCTCCAGTTTAAAAAATTTTATTGACTCTGCTAGGCCAATCTGCTACTTTCTTTGAATGATAGTTTTAGGTTTAGTTGGCGAAAAAGGCTCTGGTAAACAGACTTTTAGTGATTTTTTGAAAAAGTATGCAAAAGGCAAAAAGATTGCTCACATGCGATTTTCCGATATTCTTCGAGAAACTCTTGAACTCTGGTCGCTAGAACTTACCAGGTCTAATTATCAGCAACTTTCTATTGCGATGAATAAAACTTTTGGCAAAGGCACCCTTTCCCGGGCCCTGTATCAAAATGTTTTAAAAAAAGATGCCGATATTGTTATTTTAGACGGAGTCAGATGGCTATCTGATGAAGAACTAATTGGTAGTTTTGATAAAAAATTTATGGTTTATGTGACAGCTAGTGCTGAAAACAGATTTGAAAGACTTAAAACTCGCAATGAAAAAGTGGGAGAAGGTGATGTTACTTTTGAACAGTTTTTGGCTGAGGAAAAAGTCAAAACTGAAACACTAATTCCAAAAATTGGTAAACGCGCAGATATTAAAATAGAAAATAACGGGACTTTTTCTGATTTAGAAAAACAAGTTAAACTCTTTGTCGCTAAACTCTAACTTACGTGCCTCTTTTTTGGAGTAATCTTTGCTCCAGTTGTCATATCTATACCAATCGCTTCAGCAGCTTTAATAGTTTGTTTCGATTTCAAGAAAAAGTAGCCGATGGAGGCAAATGTCACTGTCGGGGAAAGCCAGTGCGGGATATGATAACCAAATCCATCCATCACCATGATCGTTCCCAGAGCCAAAATAGAATACATCGCACCATTTTTAAGATAGACATATTTTTTAATCCGATCAACATTGGAGACTGTTATTTGTCTGACAACAAAAGCCCCAATTCCGTTCCCCAGCAAGATTAATGGCACTGCCAAAGTAAAAGCAAAGGCGCCTAAGACCCCATCAATAGAAAAGGTGGTATCAATCGCTTCCAAATAAAAAATCTTACTAATATCTGACTTGGTTGATGTCATCAGTTCTGCCTCAGCTTTTTCAGCATTTTCTTTAAAACCATGTGTAATAAAAAAGGCGGTGGAGCCAACAACCGCTGAAAAAGCCAACAGCGGGTTGAGATGGATCGAGGCCCAGACAATTGCCGACAGCAAGATTGAAGCCACAGCATAAAACCAAACGCCCTGAGAATAAAAAAACTTCTCCCCCTTTAGTCCAAAATGTTTGGGTTCTAGAAAAAGCCAGTGGAAAAAAAGTAGCAATAAAAACACCCCGCCACCCATCAACAAGATCGGACTAGATTCTTCAATAGCTTGGTGAATTGCTGGATCTGATGAAAAAGTGGCAGTCAGTGTACCAAAAATACCCAGCTGAGGATTGAGGGCAAAAACGATTAAAAAAGGCAGCAAACCACGAACTAAAAAGACACCAACAAATAGACCCCAGGTCAAAAACCACCGACGGGCTTTTTGCCCCATGGTGGTAAGAACTTCGGCGTTTATAATGGCGTTATCGATGGAGGAGATCGTTTCAAATGCGACCAACCCACCCACAATCAAAGCTGCAGAGATGAGATCCATTGAGCTATTTTAGGCCGTTCTAAAGTAAGTATCAAGAGTTAGGGTTTTAACAATTTAGGAACTAGTAAAGAGACTTCTGTCCAATTTTTGGCTGGATAGATTGGTTTTCCTTTCAATTGAGAGGCGGTGACTGATTCATTCCACGGTCGACGAAACATCACCACCGGAATCCCTTTGTTGGCACAATCTTCGGCATTATGAAAAGCATCATCAATCATTAGACTAGCTCCTGTTTCTAGGCAGACTTCGGATTTTAGCTTTTTAGATCCTGTTTTAGAAAAAGCATTGGTCAGATAAACCGAAGAAAAAATATCCGGATAATGTGTTTTGAGAGCTTGGAGGGTGATCTTTTTAGTAAAATCTGGCCTAGCTGTGATCATTATCAGATCGTAATTTATTTTTAATTTTCTTAGTACTCTCAGTGCCCCCGGAATAGGTTTCGTCTGAAGCATATAGGGTGAATTATAAAAATCAAATACCAGTTTTAAAGTTTCCTCTTGGGTTAAACCAAAAGTTTGATCAAGATTAAAAACTTTTTGGTCAGATATTTTTAATTTTGTTTGATTCAGCTGGTTGTAATAATCAAAAATAGCCTCAACTAGAGCAAATAAAACATCATCATTATCAACAGCAATCACAGGTTTTTTCGGCATATCAATTAGCAGCCGGTGTAGTTTTGGCTGTGGTTTCTTTGGCTGTAGTGGCGGGTGAACGTCTGGTTTTTTCCATACCATAAAAACGCATTCGATCGCCTCGGAAAACAAGGTCTATTTCGCCAGTAGAACCATTTCGATGCTTTTGGATATCCAATTTGACAGCTTCTCTGTTTTCAGGATCTTCACAGTAAATAAACATCACAACGTCGGCATCCTGCTCAATAGCACCAGATTCCCGCAAATCGGCCAACATCGGTTTTTTACTACCTGTTCTGTTTTCGACTGATCGGTTGAGCTGTGATAAAGATAATACTGGCACTTTCAACTCACGAGCCAAATTTTTAAGTCCCTGTGAGATCTCTGACACTTCCTGAACCCGATTTTCCTGTCCCCGACCTTTAATTAGCTGCAGGTAATCAACAATTATAAATTTCAAACCATGTTCTGCTTGTAACCTGCGTGATTTAGTTCTAATCTCGCCCAAAGAGATACCTGGTGTATCATCAATAAAAATTGGAGCTTCAGCTAAAACACCCATTGCATGTGAGAGCCGGTCGTAATCTTTTTCATCCAGTTTTCCGGTTTTTAATCTCCAGGCATCAATATCAGCCTGAGATACCAGCAGACGATCCACCAACTCTTCCTGAGACATCTCCAAGGAAAAAATACCAACTGGTAATCCGACATTTACAGCTGCATGCATGGCTAAATTTAGCGCAAAAGAGGTTTTTCCCATACCAGGCCTGGCAGCTAAAATAATCAAGTTGGAATCCTGTAATCCGGCTAATTTATTGTCCAGATCACGATAACCGGTGGGAACACCCCGAAGTTTACCGGAGGTCTTTTGCAGCTCGTCCAGACGGTCAAAAGATTGGGCAATAGCATCCTTGAGCATAATAAAATCTCGTTTAACATGTTGTTGGCTCAGTCCAAAGATCGACTGCTCACATTCCTCCAAGACTTCATTGACCTCTACACCTTCATCAAAAGCCATATCAGTAAATTTGGTAGAAAAAGAGATCAGCGTTCGTCGCATTGAATGTTCGCGGATGATTTTGGCATAGGTTTCGACATGGGCAGCTGTGGGAACCATATTAACTAGTTCAGTCAGATAAGCTGGTCCGCCAACTTTATCTAAATAGCCCATCTGTTTAAGTTTTTCTGTGACTGTGACCACATCAATTGGCTCTCTTTTTTCATAGAGAGTGACGATGGCACTATAAATAGCTCCGTGCTGTTCAGATTTATAAAAGTTTTCCGGGCGGAGTGATTCGGATATATTAGCCACCGCATCTTTATCAATCAACAAGGCTCCTAAAAGTGATTGCTCAGCTTCGATATTTTGAGGTGGTAATTTGGGCGACAGTGAAGCAGTGGAAGTAGTTTTAGTATTAAATGGAGTATTAGACCGGGTTGCCATAGGGGTAGGTTGTTTAATATCACTTTTGGGATAGTGCTGGCAAGTAAGAGAATTACTATCGAATAAAATTTCTAATATCTAATTACTAATATCTAAACAAATACTAATAATCAAATTTTTAATTAAGAATTTTTAAATTTAATCATTATTTAGAGCAATTAGAAATTAGAAATTAGAAATTTACTTAGGATTTACTTAGCACTATCACCTGCATCTCTTCAGGTAGTTTGTCTTTGGTGATAGAAAGCT
>CAYOMO010000004.1:22651-31331 GCA_964405065.1 uncultured Gammaproteobacteria bacterium | reverse complement strand
TTATCAGTTTTTTTAGCCATATATTTTTAAAATTCGAAATCCGAATCTCGAAATCCGAAACGAATTCAAAATATTAAATCATCAAACTCAAAACTTTTTAAATTTTGTATTTAAGATTTTTATATTGTTTCGTATTTCGTGCTTATTTTCTTCACCAGACTATATCATTTTCAGCATCATAATGTCCAACTTTAACTCTGGTGTCACAAGCGACTTTGTAACCTAGTTTATGGATATTTTCAAAAAAGTAAAGATCCTGAGTATAACCGCGGGCTCCCTGACCAGGCTGATATTCCTGAAGAGTCTTAAACCAAGGCTTTGGAACGCGCGGGTCTTTAAAAATATCCAGTTTAAAGAGAGTAAATCCCATCCCCAATCCGTTACATTCTTGAACTGTTTCAGCCATCGGCAACTGAGGAACAAAAGTCAGCGGTATTTCGTGAGGATTACCGTAAATCATGGGTTGACCTAATTCACCTTTTGTCCAGTAAAGTCCCCCAATAGCATCGTATTTATCCATATTTTCCAAAAGTTTCAAAAGTCCATCAGGCGGAGGCATATTGTCTTCTTCCAGTGTTAGGATATATTTCCATTTAGACAGATTGGGATCAGCCAATATCGCTTCAATCATATTACAGTAGGCAGCTCCCACCTCCATGCCTATGGCAAACATCCGAATAAACTTTTGGTTCATAGGGGTAAATAGTCCCCACCAGTTTTGAATCACTTTGGCATGTACCATCCCCCGAGTTGGGATAATACAAATAGTTGAAAGATCGCGGTAAGATTTAGCTTTTTCAATTCGGTTGATAGAGGTATCTAAATTAAGGTTGTGTTTGCCTGTGTAGTCCTTAATATCTTGGATTATTATTTGAGGTTTAGTCATAAATCTAGGGGATTATAGCATACAATTTTTAATTAGGTAGAGACAAAAGTTACAGAAGGGAGTGCTGTTACGGTAGAGTTTGCAGCGATTGCTCCTAAGGCGCTTAATGTGACGGCAGAGGGGAGGGCTGTTCCTAGTTGATTTGTGATGGATGTTGCGGTCACGAAGCCGACGATGTGCCTGCCCCACCAGCCGGTGACATTTGAATTACTTTGAGACCAATTTGTAGCTGCAACTCCAATAGGATTCAGTCCGCTTACTGTACCAACTATGTTGGGGGGTTGAATAACATGGCCAATAATACCGGCGTGGCTAATCCCGTGTTGGCTATTGCTGCCGGTGCTACGAAGAGACAGTAATCCCAGCCAGTAAACACCGCCGGTTATTGTCATATCCCCTCCAAATTGCAAGCCGATGATCCGACTGCCAGTCACAAAAGATGCCCTTTGGGCTGTGGCTGTTAGATTTCCAGCTGGGAAATTACCATATGCATAGCCTGAAGTGGCAGTTGATGTAGGATAATTCCAGGTGGCGCTAGCACTTCTAAGAGTTTCCCCAATGCTAAAGGAGTTACTGGAAATTAAACTTAGGGTGTTGGCGTTCATACTGTAAAGCCCGAATAGAGAGTAATAAGAATTGCTGGCGGTATTGGCGCTTGTCACTAAGGTCAGAGAGTTGCCGATAAACATCTGATTAAACTGGAGTCTTTCAGGAATAGTGACCGGAAACATCAGCATAGAGGCCGTGGCGCTTTGACCACTAGCAGAGGCGAGGGTTTGGAGTGTACTTGCGCCTCCTGATTGCAAAATATATGGGGCGTAGGTCACCATGCTGGCTTCGGCATCGGTTAATGTTTTTGCAGTCAGGGTCGCGGCTATTTGGTCGCCGACTAGTATGGTTCGGGCACTTGTGCTTTCCTGGGCACGCTCGATTGTAAAAACGTTATCTGTTCTATCAGTTACCCGGATAATTTCCGCGTTGGTGCTTATGGGTTGTACACCTGTTGGCCAGACAGTGGCATTAAAAGGGACATCAGGAAATAACCTGGCTTGCTCCATGACAACCGTCAGGGATGTGCCTGAAGCAGCTGGACTTGGTGCGGTTACTATTGTTGAGTATGCAAAATTTTTATGATCGTCAGCCATTTTTTGTTAGTGACAAGTGGCAAGGGTCAAGAGTCTAGGGTGTAAGCAAGGGTTGTTTTCCTTGACTCTAGATTCTTGCGACTTGCAACTATTATTCTCCTTTCTATGTTGAAACAAAAGTAACAGATGGTAATACAGAAAGAGTTTGGCTGGCTGCAACTCCGCCAATTGCGCTCAAGGTAATAGCCGGAGGAATAGCAGTGCCGGCATGATTGGTGATAGATGTAGCAGACATTACTCCACCAATATGCCTGCCCCACCAGCCTGTGTAGTGAGTATTGGAGGCAGTCCATTGAGAACCCGCCAGACCTAGTGGGAGATAGCCGCTGACTGATCCGGGCATATTTACAGGATTCATGACTTGTCCAGCAATGCCGACGTTGCTAAAACCAAATGTCGAAGATCCGGCAGTGCTTCTTAAAGCTAAGAGAGCTATCCAATATTGACCATCAGCGATATGGAAGTTTTTGCCAAACTGTAAGGCAATACCACGGGTTCCGGAGATGAATGATGACATCTCTGCTGTTCCGGTAATAGTTAAGGCGTCATAGCCATAGCCAGTTGTGTGAGTAGTATTGGGATGAACAAAGGTCATGCTGACACTTTGATTGGTAAATGCCAGAGAAAACGAATTACTTGCCATCAGACTCAAAGTATTACCATTTAAACTATAAAAACCAAATTTGGAATAGTGGGAAGCGCGAATAGTGTTGGTTTGATTTGAGGTGACAAAAGATAAAGAGTTAACCATGAATATCATATTGAACTCAAGATTTTTTTGGACTGTTACCGGAAAGACTACAATAGATCCAGTACCGGTTTGGTTGGTGTAATTTGAGTATTGAGTTTGAAAAGCGCCCGCTGCTGTGGCGGAAGCCAGGACGAATGGTGACCAGGTTTGGGCGACGTTTTCAGCATCAGTCATAACTTTGGCAGTCAAGGCAGCGCAGATCTGATCGCCTACCAAGATATTACGGGAATATGTATCTGTTTGGGTTCTTTCAATAGTAAATGTGTCGGTAGAAACAGCGGTAACTCTGACAATCTCGGCATTAGTACTAGTTGGTTGTTCTGCGGCGGGCCAGACTGTAGCATTAAAAGGTGGGTCTGGAAAACGGGTACCTTCTCCACTAGCTACAACAAGTGAAGTCCCATACCGAGAAGGAACCGGAGCTGTGGCGACTGTTGAATATGCAAAATTTTTATGTTGATCAGCCATTTTTTGTTAGTGACAAGTGGCAAGGGTCAAGAGTCTAGGGTGTAAGCAAGGGTTGTTTTCCTTGACTCTAGATTCTTGTGACTTGCAACTATTTTACTCCTTTATGTTGAAACTAATGTAATGTTTGGCAAAATACTATTTGTGGCAGCTGCAAATTCATTTAGTGAAATTCTCGGGGGGAGAGCGGTTCCGGCATAATCATTACGAGCCGTATTAGTCATGAACCCAATAATGTGCCGGCCATACCAGGCAGTATCTGTGAAAGCGATGTTGGCAAATTCAGCGGGGGCACGGCCAATCTGAGGAGGACCGCTGACACTTCCCGGCATATTCCAAGGGTTTATGACCTGACCGACGACTCCAACATTACTAAATCCATAGGTCGATTGCCCACTTGTACTGTATTTATAGTGGAGTAATCCAACCCAATAACGGGCTCCGGAGAGAGACATCTCGCCACCAAACTGTAAACCAATTACACGGGTACCATCTAAAAACGAAGCACGTTGGGCGGTTCCTGATATACCGGTTCCGCCTAAGCTGCCGTAGCCATAACCGCTCGTATGGGTGGTAGTGGGGAAATTCATACTTAGACTCACACTTTGAGCGGTCTCACCTATAGAAAAAGAATTTGAAGAAATTAGACTATAAAGGGTTGCATTAGCTCTGGAATATATCCCGAACTTTGAGATATACGTTGCCTGCATAGTACCAGCTGAGGTGCTGGTTACGTATGATAGTTGGTTTCCAATAAGCATTTGGTTAAACTTTACAGGAGCCTGAAGGGTCATTGGAAAAAATAGTAGTGACCCGGTACGGGAGTTGTTGGTTTGGTTTGAGGAGGCGAGCGATTGGACACCGGTTCCGGTTTGCAACAAAAAAGGCGCCCAGCTGTTGCCATAATTTGCTTCAATGTCCGTGAGGGTTTTGGCTGTGATGGAGGCTGCGATTTGGTCTCCGGCGACCATATTTCTATTTGTACCGCTGACTGTTTCTGTGCCTGTATTTCTGGTAACTGTAAAAGTGTCTGTTGATATTGAGTCTACTCTGACTATTTCAGCATTTGTGATTGTCGGCTGTGCTCCCGCAGGCCAGACTGTTGCATTAAAAGGAGCAGTTGGGAAAAGAGCACCTTCGCCTGCCTGAACAATTAAAGATGTTCCGCCTGTTCCGGGAGAGTTCGAGAGAGTAGAATAGGCAAAATTTTTGTGTGCATCAGCCATACATTGATCATTATAAAGGGTTAGCTAGATTTTTCCAGAGTTGAATCAGTAGATGATAGACTAGCTATTGTTATTATTGTCACCTTCAGTCACTTCTATAATCTCTTTTTTGATTTTTTTGACTTCTTTGTAGGTCTCGCCGCTTCTTTTAGCAATATTGGAAATATTTTTAGTGCCAAAAATCACAACTAAAATAAGTAAAATGATAATTAATTCTGAGGGGCCAATATTTTTTAGAATATCAAACATAAATAAAGTTTTTCTCTGTCTACATTAAATACTAATTTGACCAATTTTGCAATTAACTTGATTGAGATATCCAGTCTTTGTTCACTTCTAAAATATTTCTGGTGATTTTGGGATCATAGCCCAGACTTTCGGCCCAAGCGCACCAAGCATAGATATCTTTCGGAATACATTTCGAGTTAAACCCGCGTTTTTTAGGAAACACCAGCGTCCACCAAAGATTGAAACGGGGATCATCTCCATAGACCGCATCTCGGATAGTGTAGTAGTCAATGCCGGCTTTTTCGCAGACATCATATAGCTCCTGGCACTGGGCGACTTTAAATGCGATCGCTCTGTTTTCAGTTAGCTTGATCACCTCAGCTTCATAAGCTGTCACCTGACGGATTTTGATATTGGCATTGTAGACATTGGCATATAGGTCAATAATAGTCCTTCGATCCGATGCTTCGCCCCCTAATACCAAAAATGGAATATTTTTTTCGTCAAAAAGTGGGTGCTGGGCTGTCTCACCAAGATATTCCGGCTGAATAACAATCCTTTTGCCGTACTTTTTACTGAGAAAATCCGCTGTCCCTGGATTGACTGTCGAACGGATCACTATCAGAGGAGCCTCTGACCAGGCCACGCACTCTTCAACAATACTGATATCTAGTTGGCCTTCACCCATCACTGGGGTAGGCACACAGATGAAAGCGATATCAGCTTCTTTAGCCCGACTTTTATGTCCGATCTTGGGCGGATCATAGACATAAGCATCGGGGAATAGTTTGTGAACCGATTTACCAACCCAGCCGTAGCCGATGATGCTCACGCCTTTAAACTGTTTTTTAGGGCGGCCTCTTTTTGGAGCATTAGAAGCAGTTTCTACTGCCATCCCTTCCATCGCAGCCTCAACTGTCTGAAGAGCCGGAGCAGTTGGTTCAGGATGTTCTATCATGGGTTGATCAGTGATGACTGCTGACTGGAGCTGTTGGATAACTCCTTCCTCGGCTGGATCGGAGATTTGTGGCAGATCATCAACTGCCTCAGCTTCAGCGGCATTAAACTCTTGTGAACCATGAAAGTTAAAATTGTTATGCTTTAAATTGACCAGATCTTCCTCCGTCCAACCTCGGACTGGCCAAAATTTTTCCACTAACCAGCTCAAAGGATATATCTGTTTGTCCCATTTATTATTAAAAAACAGCTCTTTGGCATACGTTTTGGCTTTTTCCTGATCGCGACCAGAGATTGGGTAGGGAAATCCAAAATCCCCTCCTTGGGTTCTGAACATATGGCCGTACCAAGTATTGTGATTGACCAGTACTCGACCACCCGATAGCCAGGTTTTGGCAGCTACCTCAATGCCTTGAGACCCCCAGCTACCAAACCCCTCATCACAGATATTTAGCTCCCAGTATTTTTCCCGAGTCAGCATCCAGCAGGAACCCTGAAGAGACATAGTTTCAGTCAGACCAAGATTTTTTTTATCCTCTTGGTAAGCCGGACGGTGTTTCCAATCCTCAAAATATTGAAAATGGGGTGTGGCATCAAAGCAGTAAGAAGTGCTTTGCGGATTGTGTTTGGCGATCCAGACAATTTTTCTTTTCAACCGATCGCTTTGTCCGCACTGTTCACATTTTTGGGGGGTAGGCCCTTGGTATTTTTTCCAGCCGCAGTGGTAGCATTTCCAATCAAAAGCCCACAAGTTACGCATGATTGGGACCATAGTCACATTGTCACCAGTTTTTTGAAAAGCTTCGAGCATTTTCCGATCAAATCCCTGATCAAAAGAGCAATGGGCGTCACATTTCATCACATATTTGGCTTTTGAGAGCCGGCAGGCTAGATTGGTGGCTGCTCTTTGGCCGATACTTTGAGGCACATATATCACATTGACTCGATCATGTTGCGGGATTGGCGGATCAGCCCATTGTCCATCCAAAACCGCAATAATCTCAGTGTCAGCCTCGATTTTGGATAAGATATCTTCGATTGTCTGAGTCAGAAACATCTCATTGCGAGCCGGAATTAAAATTGATAAATCTTTAGCTTTCATAACTGATCCATTATAGATTGAATAACCCTTTTAAATCCCAGAAGGGTATTTTGTCAAGGGTAGAGTGCTTCCAGCTGGTTGGCTGATGAGTAAAACTGTTCAAAGTAACTTTAGTTGGAGAAAAAGTTTTGCCATGCCGGATATCAATCAAAGGCTCTTTTGAAGTCCAGGTTTGGAAATCATCATCAGAAAATCCGCCTCTTTTAGTTTTTTTAGTTCCTGGTTCATAACCCCATTTTCGTGCCCAAGCAGGTTCTCTTTTTCCTTCAGCTTCGAGCTCTAATTGCTCAATTTTCTGCAATCTTTTTTTATAGTGTTCCAATGCAAACTTACGATTAACACAGAGTCCAGACAACGATATTAAACGGTCGTAAGAGATCAGATAGTCAGCTGGGTATTTCCATCTCCAAACATGGTCATTGTAATAAAAAATATCTGCTTTTTCCGGAGTAAAGTCAAAATGAGATAGGGGATACAAAACATCATGTTCACAAAAAAAGACCTCATCTTCCTTTGACTCTGCCAAAGCCTTAATAATTTGTTTCAGCATAGTGATATAACTTGGTTTGAGTGATAAAACAAAGTTACTTCCAAAGTTGATCGGTTGCAATGAAACGCTGGTGATTGGTAATCCAGAAAGGGATATCAAATCTTGAACAATCGAAGCAATTGGCTCAGCAAGTTGATTGTCTGTGTAGTAAATAATGCCTTTTGTCATTATTCAGTTGGCTTAAATATTATCCAGCTTGGTTTTTTATCTTTTCTTCCAATGATATAAAAGTTGGGAATGCGTTTGGTAGCCACAAAAGCATCAACTACGGGCTCAACATGACATTGGACATTGTTGGCCTCAGGACTAGTGCAAAAATAATCATCTCCACAAATAACCCCACCTTTTTTGACTTTGTCATACCAAAAATAAATATCTTCAGCTATAAAAGGGAAACGATGATCACCATCAATATAGACAAAGTCTAATGATTCTTTTTTAAAATCCGCTAAAGCATCCATTGAAGATTTGCGGATCAGTTTGCAGTCGGGGTATTGGGCCACATTCTTCTGAGCACATTCATAGTTGTAGTCCTGCATCTGCTGAACTTTTTCACTTCTGCCAGCTCCGACATATCCCATCCAAGGATCGATGGCAAACATTTGTAGACCGGCTTCGCAGAACTTTTTGGTGAAGTCTGCCCGGTAAACTCCAATTTCAGCACCGGTTTTATAGCCCAGGTCTTTCAAAAGTTGAGGTAAATCATTCCTGGTACTATCCGGGATCTCAAAAGGTTTACCGATTTGTTTTATTCCATCAATTAGTTTCATAAATAAGTTAAAAGTTAAAATTCAAAAATCAAAATTTCAAGTTAAAAGATAAAAGTTTGCTAAATTTTTCCCTTTAACCTCATTACTCCAGTAGCTAACATATTAGCGAGTTCTCGGGCTTCTGTAAGTAATATTTCTGTCTTATTTTGATCTGCCAGACCTGAATCCATAAGAAGTGTTAGCCAGTATTTTGTTTCATTAGCACTTTTCAGAGCAATCTCGTAATATTTTTTGTATTCAAGCCTAGAACTTGCTGCGCTTCCTTCAATCAGGTTGGCTCCAATTGACATACTTGATCGTAGTAACTGATCAGCAATAATCCAAGCAGTTCTTTTATTTGGTAATATATCTGTAAATGTAATCATAGACAGACTAAATTTATAACATCGTGTCTTCAGATCACTTTTAAATTTTGAATTGTAATTTTGCATTTTTACTTTTGATTTTTAACTTTATTTTACAAACATCCAGCTGCGCCATTTGTCTCTTTTTTCGCCTGGGACTGTCTCTTTTCTGCCTAAAAGATACCAGTTTGGTATCCCAAAAGAGGCGATATAGGCTTTTAGGACATGAGCCACATGCCAGATCTGAGCCCCAGTG
>CAYOMO010000004.1:0-22641 GCA_964405065.1 uncultured Gammaproteobacteria bacterium | reverse complement strand
TTATTGAAAAAGTAATCATGTCCAGCAACAATGCCGCCTTTTTTAACTTTTTTAGTCCATTCAAAGAGGTCTTCGGCAATATATCTAAATTCATGATTACCGTCAATATAAACAAAATCCAGACTTTCATCGGCAAAATCCTCAGCTGCCTCCATTGAGGTTTTTCTAATGATCTGGCATTGGGGATAAGGATCTAAGACCCTTTTGGTATGTTCATATTGAAAATCCAGTCTAGACTGACCTCGAGGATTGTCATAATCTTTATAAATCCGCCATGGATCCACGGCATATAGCTTTAAACCAGCTTTGGCAAACTTTTCTGAAAACTCACCTTTATAGACTCCAATTTCAGCTCCGACTTTAAAACCTAGATCAACAAATAGCTGGGGTAAATCATCTCGTGAGCAGTCTGGGATCTCATAGGGACTACCTTTGATCTCTAGTGCTTGCATTAAAACTGATTTTTGTTTGACACCTTCCATAAAAAAACGTTCTGGGGCTCCGCCTCTGTAAGCCTGGATCAGTGACTTATCGGTAAAATATGTCTGATCTTTCCCCACATCATAAACTTTAAAGCCGGCAGTTTCCAGTGCCAAGCGCATCATTTTTGGTCCAGTCAGGCATCTCGGACCAGATTTGATATTGCCAGTTCCATACATTGTGCTTTGTGGATTTTCAGTATCATCTTCAGTGATCCTGACTACACCGCCAAATTTTAAAACCCGGCTCATCTCTTTGGCAAAAGTTCTCAGCTCACTTGGGCTTAAAAACATTAAAGCATGTGAGATAGTGATCCCATCAACACTTTGGTCCGAGTATTGAGGCAAGCCCTCCTGAAAGTACCAGCCAAATAGCTTGTCCAGATTGTCAAAACCAGGCAGTTTTCGGTATTTTGATCCTAAATTTAGTTTTATCATCGATCTTCTTTGATCCCATACAAAAATGTTCTTCTAACTTTTTTTCCTTCACCCCAATAGGGTAAAGAGGTGATAGGTGTCCGATCCGAATGGGTATAGTAGCGCATTCCTTTGTGGGTTTTGATCTGAAAGACTGGATTTTGACTTGTCCAATACTCAATATGATCAAAAATATCAGCTTTTCCATGCCTTTCTTTTGGAAAATTTTTTTCCTCAATATCCCACTTTGGGGCTCCTTCAAAAAGCTTATCAAGTACCTGCAAGTAATATTCCCGACCAACAATTTGAGCGTGAGTAGCTCCTTCTTTTTTGTAGAAGAAAAAATCTCTTTTATCCGGCATGACATACAGATTATTGTCCCGATAAGCCACATCCAGCCTTGGGGGAACAAATTCGAAATAGTCAGGAGGATAAAAACAGTCAGCTTCAGCCGAGATTACAAAAGGGGTCTTAGCAGCCTCGCAGGCAATCTGAACTTGTCTGAACATATTAAACCCAGAAGCCCCGACATCGCCAACGCAGATATTGGTTCCTAGATCGATCGGCCTTTGAGAAACACTTATTATCGGCAAGCCGCCACTGACTTTGAGTAGATTTTCCTGAACTCTTTTTTCAAATTCCGGATCTTCTTTGTTTGATGTGTAATAAATAATGGTTACATCATTCATATGTGCTGCTGATTCTTTTTAAACACTGATCCAGCTGGTCAAAGGTATACCATTGGTTATCAAATCTCCAACTGTGAAGGTACATTATCGGAGCCTCCGGCGTCCCTTTCTCCAGAAAATCTTCTAGTCTCTCTTTTCGCCACAGCTTGGAGACTTTGAGACCAACAAATTGATCCGGATAATTACCATCATTAAAAGGGGGAATAAAATAAGTTGGTTTAAATCCCCAGCCTTCTAATAACAACTTGGCTGCCTCAATTTCTTCCATCGAAGGCTTGTGAGTATGCCAGAGACCATGAATTCCGATCAGGTCCTGTCGGCTTTTTAAATAATCCAAAACAGCTTTATTCTCACTAAACAGACTGTTACTTAAAGCTCTGATCTGATCATTATTTAGCCTGGCAGAGTTGATCTTTCTGGCTTCACCAATTGGGATAATACCGTGTAGTAGAGTAAACCCGTATTTGTCCGCAATCTGACATAGCTGTTTTATTTCATCAAGCGTGCTGTCAAAAGCCACATCATCGTTTCTGATTATAAATTTAGTCATTTTTTGATTGAGATTACTGCACTGACACCGCTTTCAATCGGTTCAAACTGGGGATCAATCCCGATCGAGGCGAAATAGTCGTCAGCTGCTTTTCTGGCTCCTTTCCAGTAGCCATAATCATCCAGTATCAAAACTCCACCTTTAACCAGCCTAGGATAAAGGATTTCCAGCTCAATTTTAGTGGATTCATACCAGTCAGTATCAAGTCTGAGCAGGGAGATCTTCTTTGGAGGATCTTCTTTTAGAGTGTTTGCCACATCTCCTTTACGAAAATGCAAAAACTCAGCTGGGTAACCAGTCTGTTTAAGATTGTTTTTGACCTGTTCCAGGCTGCAAATACACAGTTTACTGGGATTTTTGAGAATCCTGTCAGCTGAGACTCCTTTATGATTGATATCAAATTCTCCTTGCGGAGTCATACCTTCAAAAGTGTCATATAAATAGATATGCACAAGTTTGGGAAAGTTTAGTTGAGTTAAAGCCATATTCATCACACTGCCACCTTTAAATACTCCGCATTCTACAAATGCGCCATCAAGTTTATTGTTATTTATTTCAATAACAGCTTGATGTAATCTTTTCATCCGAGCGGGGCTTGTCATCGTAAAAGGAGCACTTTGGGCGTATATTTTTTCATATTCGGTATTAAGTAGCGATTGTTTTGGAGTGTTTAACATATTTATTTGAGGATTGCCCAATTAAATCCTGGCAGTTGATAGACCTGCAAGTTGTTTGAAGCAGCAAATTCATTCACAGCTTTGATCACTCCAAACTTTAATCCATTTCTGATTTTTGTGACATTGATATAGTCATCTCCAACTAAAAATCCACCTTTTTTGACTTTAGGATACCAACTAGAAACATCTTCTAAAACAGCTTCATAAGTATGATCGCCGTCAATATAAACAAAATCAAAATATTCATCCGGATAAAGTAAAGCCGCATCAACTGAACATTCTCTAAGAACTTGGATAAATGGTTTTTCTTTGGCGAGTTCTTTTAAAGATGCATATTGCTCATCCAAAGCTGTCTGGGAATATCCCGAGCCGTTTCTCGAAACCGTTCCGTTATCAAACCATGGATCAACAGCAACTGCTATTTTCGGATTGTGTTCAATCATTAGTTTAAAATGCTTACCTTCCTGAACTCCTACTTCACAAATAACTTGGCAATTATACTTTTCCATAAATGGTTTCCAGGTTCGGCGTCGGCGATGACGGGGGATTTTCAAAGACTGTAAATCTTTCACTACTTCTTCAATAGACTGGGAATTACTTTGGTGTGGCATACAAATTTATACAAAATTTTTAACAATATCGGCAGCTTTTCCCCAATAAGGAATGTCATAAGCTCTTAAAATACCCATCCCTTTGCGGTGTGTTTGAGATAAACGATCAATCCCCAGTTCATGGTCAACCCGGACAACAGAAATTTCAGTCTGAAACCAGATCACTTTTCGCCTTTTGACACCCAGCTTATCTTCAATATTAGCTCTTCCTAGCTCGCCAGTTAGTCCACTTGGTGTGCCTTGAGGATATTTAGCAAATCTTTCTTCCAGCGCTTCGATTGCCAATTTCCTAGGAGCTACTAAAGTCGAGTTACTAATCCGATCTTTCCAGAAGTAGGTGGGAGTCTTGCTCCATCTAAAGACACCAAATCGATTTTGATTGTAAGCAAAACTATCCTCTGGCGGCCTAAACTGAAAATGTTCCTTTGGATATAAAGTATCGTCTTCGGCTACAGCTATAAACTCGGTGGTAGCGGCTTTGGCTCCTTGTAAAAGCTGAAAGTAGATATTGGAAATTGTGTATTCCTGGGTATCAATGATATTTTGACCCCAATCCAAAGGTTCTCTGGAGATAGTAATTATCGGGGAACCATCAGCTGCTTCGATTAGTTTTTGTTGATGAAAAGCGGCCCATTTTTTAGGAACTCGGTTGGCAGTCAGCATGATAATAGTAATATCACTTGGTATCATGTCGTTTCTTAGTGATCACTACCAGCATCCCGCCATGCCATTTTCTAGGAATATCCGGAATATTGTATTCAAAATCGCCAATTTCATCCAAAGCTTTTCGGATTACCCGAGAGTGAGCAACATCTTCGATAATATAAATCACGTTGTCATTTAGCAAAGGTAACAGTGTTTTAGCTGCAAAGATCTGATCATCAACTCGGTGTGAGGCATCATCAATCACCAGTTCGACATCAGAACCAGTAGCATCTATCAGTTGCTTTAGATCTTCTGCTTTTCTTTCATCGATTAAAAAACTTTGAATCCGATCGTCATTGATCATGGCCTCATTAACCCGGTCAGCTGCATAAATTTGAGCATTTGGGAAAAAGTCCCGCCACATATACAGCGAAGCTCCCCGGTGATATCTTCTATTTAGTCCAGGATCAAAAGTCCATTCATTTTTCTCCATTCCTCGATAGTGACCAATCCCTAGCTCTAGCACTTTCTGAATTGTTTTTTGTCTATCTTTCAACAACTGATAATAAAACGGGGTATAAGCGTGTTTAAGCTGCGGACATTTGTCTGTGCCGTATTTATAAGCGATATCGCATAATGGTGTAGTGGTGTCATTCATACAAATCCATGCTTTTTAAATAGCTTGATTAATCTATCACTCATCAGTGGAATATTCAATCGGTTTTTACCATACATAAACATCTCCAAAGCAGTCTCTCCTGAATCATTTACTTTTGAAGGTAAAAAGTGGAGTACTTTCAAGGGTTTATCAGCTAAAGGGTAAATCGTCTGCAAAAACTTACTCATGATATTGTAAGACACATTCATCCGCTGGTATCTTTTAGGGTTGATTTGGTTGTGTTTTATCAGCCAGGTGAGAGTTTTTTCATTGTTCCGACTCAGATGAGGCTTTTCTCGGGTGGTTTTATCAATTAGCTCCAGGATATCTTTAGCGGAGTTTTTAAAAAAGATACTCCCGCATTGCCATTCAGGTTTATAAGTATAGTGAGTCAGTCCTAAATCATACTCTTCAAGTCCGAGTTCTGACTCTAAGATTTTCGTATTTTCAAAAGCATCAAAATCATGACTCCAATAGAGTTGATCTTGCTCAAGTAGACCTTTGTTTAGTAAATAGACAATCACGGGGATCTTTCCGGCAGCCAGATCAAAAGGGTAGTAGACATCTTCTGTGAGTAAAATCGATTTAACACCTCTGTATTCCCATTCAAAGTCGGTAAAAAGCAAAATATCTTCTTTCTTCCATCCCAGATCTAGGCTGTTATCTATTTGGATTTTAGCTAGCCTGTCATGCTCAGAATTAAACTTTTTGTCAGGTCCGGTAAAAATTAGTAAATTTTTCATCCAATCCGGTGATATTTTAAAATTCGTATCAGTCGATCCGTCACAAGGGGAGTCTGAAGTGGATTTTCTCCTTTAAAAAATCGCAAAGCACTTTCCTGACCAACCCCGCCCAATCTTTTTTTCCCAGTCAGAGGATGGAAGTGTACTACCTTTAAAGGCCGGATTGATTTTTTATAAACAGACTCCAGTTTGTATCCTATAAAGTTGTAACTATTGTTCACTTTTTTTACTCTTTTATCGACGTCTGGTTCCTTGTTTATAAGCAAATGTAAAGCCTCTTCTTCGTCGATTTTCTTTTGATAATAGATCTCTTTGAGCCCCGCAAAAATATCTTTAGCTCCAGCTCTGAAAAATATTACTCCGGTACTCCATCTATCAATTCCGCCAAAATATTTACCTCCGCCATAATCTGTTAGTCCGATCTGATCATCTTTCAGATTAATCTCTGCTTCGGAGATCTTTTCCAGTTGAAAAGCATCAAAATCATGAAACCAGTACAGCTCATCTGCCTCAATCAGGTCATGTTCAAACATTTTAATAATGGCATTGATCTTGCTGGCTTGAGGTTTTCGGTCAAAAAAATCAACATCATCAAGTACCAAAGCTTCAATATCGCCATATTTATAGGCAAAGTTGGTCACAAGCAGGATATCTTCTTTTTTCCAACCTAGCTCCAGACTATTTTCAATCTGTACTTTCACTAAAGAGGGGACATCATTACTAGCTAAATCAGCTCGTGGGTTGTCAAATGAATGGGTTGGACTTATATAAATCAGCAGATTTTTCATTTAATTTACATACCCCATTTGGGTTTGATCTCATTTTCATAATAATCCTGCCAGACCTGGATAGAGTAAGCCCAGCTTTGTTCGTTGTGAGAAGGATTTTCTTTGGTTCCGTTGTTGTGAGTTCTCGGAAAATCCCGATGCTTGTGGGCATGCCAGGTATTTTTATCAACCATCAACTTGCCTCCAGCTTGCCAAGCTTTAAAAACCATCTCATGACTATCCTGATAATGAGGCCCATAACCATCAGTTTGCAGCTCTCCGACGACTTTATCCCACCAATCTTTTTTCATTACCCAGCAGCTGCCTTGCATCGCCATCGATTCTTCAATCATTAGATTGTCATTGCCAGGGGCTTCAACTCCGGAAAACTTTCTCACGCCAGCTGAAACATTGACAATCTTTAGACGCATATGATCTACCGGGGGAATATCCATCACCTCCCACTTGACCGGATCCAAGAAAAACCGACGAGGAGTCATAATCCAGTTGGGTTGACAGTCACGAGTTAATATCACATCAAAACCTCTGCCAAAAGCACAATGCTCATCGGTACGCATTAAATATTCACCTCGGGCGATGGCAACACCAGCATTTATCGCTTCGCGCATCCCGCGGTTGCGTCCTAAATGCACTACTCGGACTCGCGGGTCATTGATAATCAGCTGTGATGGCCAGTAGCCATCTAAGACCGCAATAATTTCAATTTCTCCTTCAGCATTTTCCAACAGGGACTCAATTGTTTTGTGTAGTAATGGATCTTTGTAAGAAGGGATAACCACAGAAAGCATATCCGAGATTATATTCTAGAGCTAAATCATTTTACAAGGCTAGAGATATAGGGAGTTTAGATAAAAACATTAGCGTAATAATCATACTGCAAATTTGCTCGATCTTCCCAGTTGACTGGAAAATCAACATCGCCTTTGGCATAGCGGAAAGAGCCGTCATTGGAATCCTGCTTCATGATAAACCAAGTCCCTTTTGGCCCCATAAATCCGTAGTAAGCAATAAGTCCATCATCAATCTCTGAAATAGTATAGCCATCAGTTGGAGAGACAGGTAGCGGAGCTGTTTTGACTACATCATCTGTTGCCGGTTTGGAGCCCATATTATCAAACAGCAGTCCTTCTGCTCGTCGGCCAAATAATGACATTAAAAAGAATGATAATCCGGTGGCACCGACTATTTTAAGAAAAGCTCGCTTGTCGATATCTGTCACTGTAACTTCCGTTTTCTTTTCATCGTCAACACCCTTTATCTCTGATTCTTCTGTTTCTGTTTCAGCTATCGTCTCATGATTGATTTCAATATCTGTGGCCCGTAGAGTCAGGGGAGAGGAGAAAAGGGGCAACATTTTGTATCCAAAATAGATCAGTATCACATATAGTCCGCTACCAACAGCCAATTGAGAGTAGCTTTTAGCAGTGATAAAAATAGCAGTTACGGCAAAAAATGCTGCAGCAAAGCTGACTATACTCAGTAAAGGCAACGATTTACTCATTCTTTGGGGTCTCCGTTTTTACTTTGTCAAAAGGAATAAAGCCTAAAGAGCCATCTGGCAACTTCAAATGATAACCTTCTGCATCAATAGAATCGATTGGAAAAGCTTCAATATGAGTATTAGCCGACGGACTGGCAATTCTTTGAGCTGATGCAGAGGCGGATTCAACTGAATAGCTGAGGCCATCTTCAGAGATATCGATGCGCAAAAAGGCGGCAGTAGTAGCGGGAGTAGGAGCAGCCGGTAGCAGTTCAACGGAGTTTAGGACAGATTTGGTTCGGCCTACTTTGGGCTCTAATGGAACTACAAAAGGTTGAGTATGAGCCATGACATTTTCCATCTGAGTCGTCTGAGATGCCTGTGCTTGGGAGATCTCAATATTGGTAATACCAATTGCAGACAGTAATACAAAAACTACCAGTGCTGCTAGACCACCAGAGATCAATTGCCAGTTGGTTTTGGCGGGTATAGAGGCCGACACAAGCGGTGTTGCGGCGTTTGTGGTTGTATTTGTTCTGACATCAAAGGCGCTCTGTTTTAATGCAGCTTTTGGCTCTTTACTAACCCTTTCTCTAAATTCTTCTGATGTTTTTCTTCTGGCGTAATAATCACTTGATAAAAATTCTTTAATTGAGTCTTTAGGAAAAAGCCTCTCACCAGCGTTATTGCGAATTGAATGGATGACTCCTTTTTTAACCAGTCTTCTTAATGTAGTAGGAGAGATATGCAACTCATAAGATGCTTCGGAGATAGATAAAGGTTGATTTAATTTATAAGACTTCAACTCGTCAAGAGAAAAATACCGATTTTTACCGTCAGGTCTTTCAGAGTGAAGTAATCCAGTTTTATCCCATCGCC
Organism: uncultured Gammaproteobacteria bacterium; assembly: GCA_964405065.1. Classification (GTDB taxonomy): domain Bacteria; phylum Patescibacteriota; class Microgenomatia; order Daviesbacterales; family UBA10151; genus CAZWRN01. The sequence goes on along the minus strand of CAYOMO010000004.1, from coordinate 14,025 downwards.
TGATGGTATCGAGAGAAACACCCAAAATTTGGGCGGCTTCTGAGATAGAAACTGTATTTTTGGTCTGGGGCAGACGTTTTGTCATAGGTTTATTCTGATGCTTGTGTGCATTGGTTAACCTCTGCTTAGGTGAACCTTTGCCAGTTTCCGTCTGTAAGAATTAGTTTCTATTTTTTATATAACTGTTGTCAAACATTGACAAATCTTGTATAAAAATGTTTACTATTGTTTATAATTGTTTAACAATTTGTCATAAATATGGAAGAATTTTTTACCGTTCAACAGGTGGCTGAATCCTTAAAAGTCCACCCGATTACGATTCGAAGATATATCAGGGAAGGAAAAATCAAAGCTATCCGTGCCGGAGGAAATATTAGAGTTGCCCAGCATGAGGTGAATGCTTTTGTTCAAAGTTTTGTGCCTAGAAGTAAAAATTTTAAAGATTTCCCCAAAAATACTCAAGGCAATTTTTCCTTCAATGATCCGCTTTTTAGACTAAAAGGTCGTGGACTGGGGATAGATATCGCTTCCAGAAAGGATAAATAAAGCCAAAATGGCCTCAACAAATAGGAAAATTTTTATTGATTCATCAGTGCTGACTGCCTTTGTCGATCGGGGAAATCCGCGGCATTTGCGGGCTGCAAAAGCCTTTGAAGTTACCGCTAGCATTGGTTACCGGCTCTATACCACACCCCCTCTGATTGCAGATGCCTACGAAGAGTTAGCCCAGCAGGTGGGCACAACTGTAGCTTTGGAATTTCTTCATACTATTCTTCAAAGCGGCATGGAGATCATTTTTAAGCAAAAAACCGATCTAAATGCAGCCTATCGGATCTTAAAAGTAAATCGTACCGATCAAATATCTCTAAATGAGGCTGTTAGTGCCGCTTTAATGCAGAGAAAGGGGATTACTCAGATCTTAACCTTTCGTCCTTGGCACAATTTATTTGGGACTACTGCCAGCACTTTAGGGGCGATCTAAATAAATGATTAACTGCTGCATAGTTGGGCAACTTATGCATAGGTATTTTTAGCCTTTTTTCAAACATTTACACCAATAATTAAATTATAAGCCATAAATCGTGTTATAAGACTTTTGGTGAGTCGGCGATCGGCTTTTAATTTTCACGGATGTATATGTTGGCTATTCATATTTGAACAAATAAATTACTCAGCCCTTAGGCACAATTATTTTCTTATACAGTGTTTAATTTAAAATCTAGAGCAGTGTGAAAAATATCAACCTAAAAATTAATTGGGTATTTAACTCTCTATAAACATAGCTATGAGACTGTCTTAGTATTAATGCTAATATACATATTAATTGCTCTAGTATTATCAATTTAAATGAATATTAAAATACATATTTTATTTAGTTAGTATTATAATTGTTTTATCATTTATATAGTAAGATTAATTGTCTTTTAAAAAGCAGGTTTAAAATAGTTAGTCAGAGTATATTGACAGCAATAATATAACCTTTTATATTTATTTGGATACACAAAAAGTACCATGGCCTTAGAAGACGCAATATTAACTATTTCTGTAGCTGCCAAGCTATTAAATATCCATCCGCGCACTATTATGCTGTATGAGCGAACTAAGCTTTTTTCGCCTCATCGAACCAATACCCAAAGAAGGATGTTTTCGGCCCAGGATTTAGATGAACTGCAGTTCATTAAATACCTGACAACCCGAAAAGGGATCAATTTACAGGGGGTAAAAGTGGTTTTAGAAGCTATCAGATTGGCTGAAGCGAGAGGTATCGGTCTTAAACAGCTACTTTTTTCTGATTTTAAAGCTGAAAAACTGTTTTAAATTTGAGCTATTAATAAACATTAGTATATATATAAATATATTAGTTTACCTTTTAATATATTTAATTCATTTACACTGAACAGTTGCGATGGGTTGCCTCAGAGCTAGTACTATGGGAAAATAAACCAATAGTGCTGCCTGACGTGAAGACTTCATTAAAGGAATTTATCAATGCCAAGCCGGACCTTTTTTGGTACCAGATTCGATATTAGTACTGTGCTCAGGTTTGTCCTGGCGATTGTTTTTGCTCTCATAGCCTTTATTTTTACAGAGGTGATACCAGATATACCACCTTTTAACCGGATTTTTCTTCGGGTTTCGATCACTCTCTGGTTTGGGTTAATGGGATATGGTCTGTTTCCTGATTTAGCCAGGATTATTAGTTCATCAACCATTCATCTGGTAAATACTCTCGCTACCCGGGTGACCAGTGAGGTAATGACTCAAATACTCCGCCTCCAAACTCAAAATCCGCTCTCCCATGGATCATTCACTTCCTCTTCTGCTAGTGGAGGAGTCACACTTAGCCAACCTATTATTATAGATACTTCAGCCTTGATAGACGGACGGATCTTGGATATCGCCAAGACCTCTTTTCTACTAGGAACTATTTTAGTTCCGACTTTTGTTCTCACCGAACTGCAGCAGGTAGCTGATTCAGCTGATTATCTGAAAAGAACCCGGGGAAGACGGGGGTTTGAGATTATCGATGAGCTCAAAAAGATTAAAGGACTTCGCTTGGAAGTCTGGGATCGGGATGTAGCGGCTAAAGCAGTTGATGATAAATTGATCAAGCTGGCCCGTAGCCTCAAAGGCAGGATTATCACTACAGACTACAACCTAAACCGAGTTGCTTCTGTGACTGGAGTAACTGTTTTAAATATCAATGATCTGGCCAATTCTTTAAAAACGGTAGCTGTTCCAGGCGAGCCTTTGACTATTAAAATGGTTCATATTGGTAAAGATCCCAAGCAGGCAGTCGGCTATCTGAATGACGGGACAATGGTGGTACTGGAAAACGGAGCAGATATGGTCGGAAAAGAGGTGACACTAGAAGTCACCAGGCTGCTCCAGGCTTCAGCCGGCAAAATGATCTTCGGCAAATTACTCAAAAACAGCCTCAAACGATAGTTACACAATTTGATTAATATAACCCATAGTGTTATAATTGGTTAATGCTTATTACTCCAGAAAGACCTCAATTTACAACACGCCGACGATTTTGCCAGCTTGGATTAGCTGCGCTCACTGCGGGGACATTGGCTGGTCTAACAGTTGATAGTGCTAGAGCACAAACTTCAACATGGCCGATAAGATCAGACGAAAACTGGTGGCCATTTACAAAACAGGGTAAATTACGTATTTTTGATCCTGAAGGACCACTTGATCGATTCGATAAAGATAAAGGTAGTAATTTAAGAGAAGAGTTTGAGGCATTTGCAATGTGGTCACTCAATCAAGTACCTGAAGCATTAAGATCTAGTCAGGGTTTGTGTAACGCTGCTGCCGTAACCAATTTGATTTTAGCCCGGGGAATAGCGAGTGGTGAATTTGCAGAAGACAAGGTAGCCGCTATCTATAATGATCCTAATAAGAAAGGGATTTTAGATGCCTTAAGCACGACTTTAGTTTTCTATCGTCCTGGTGGCGATATTCAAAGTAACCGACATTTTTTTCTAAATAATTTAATAAATACCAATACCGCATTTATAGCAGATCTTAATGATGGCAAAATAGGTGAATGGTATCGTGTCGTACAAGCTTTTGATCCATCAACAAATATGGTTCTAGCACATGGATTTGGTGAAAGTCGCTGGTTAAGGGCTGATAATATTGGAAAAACCTGTTTTCCCGAAACAGTTAGTGAAGCAGAGTCGAAAGGTCGCGATCCCAGATTGATTAGAGAAAATCGTGGATTAAGATTTGCTGCTCTCAATCAAGAAGATATCTACATTGCAGCCGGACTCCGATAACTGTTTATCTCAAGCATTTTTTTAAATAAAAATCTATTAATAAACAATAAATATGCTAACCATTTAGGTTGTTGGCAAAGTCTAAAGTGAATGCATGAGCCGGGTTGTAATACTCTAGGATATATAAAATATAGCCACTAATAAATTATAGGACTCTAATATGTTGACAAATAATTTTGGCTATGCTACGCTTCAAACAAGCTGATTATTTGTGAAAATAGTAAGCGTAATGATGTTTAATTTTTCTTTTAAAAAAGAGCAGAAAAAGAAAAGACGTCAGAATATGGGTGAAAGAGCAGTGGTCTTAGATCAAGTTCGTAAAGTATTGTCTAAGAACGATCAAAGCCTTATTTTGATGGCGAGATAACTAATATTTGAGAATAATAGACGAGTTCTTAAATAGAGGAAAAGGAATTTGAGCATAAAAAAGAGCATTACTGCCGCAGACGGACTCGAACAGCAATGCCCCTTTTTAAATTAAGTACTGACGATAACTTCAAGAGCAGTTAGAAGTTATCATCTGTATATAGAATTCCATATTGTGAAATTTCTGTCAAGGGTTTTAGTGAAGCTAAAAATAGAGCAGATTTTTTATAGGACGGAAAAATTAACAAAAAAGTAAATAAACAGTGAGTTTTTGGGTAGTAGTTTTGGTTGGAGATTTGACCAACTCAAAACAAAAAGTGGACTTAGTGGATAGAGTTGGAGATTTGACTAGGGCAGGGTCAAGTCTCCTATTTTAACCATTAGGTCTTTTTTTGTTTTGTAGGGCAGGGTCAAGTTTTTTAAGTCATTCACCAGCAGATCCTATATAAATATGTATATATATACCCAAATAGATCAATTTCTTACAATTGTAGTTGCATTTAGCCTTTAGGAGTTATCCACTGAGTAATAAACTTTTCCACACTGTACATAAGACAGTAAGACCTCTAGTAATAAATACTCAAAGATTATTCCTTAAAAATCGACTTATAAAATGGGGTTTTTGGGCATATTTCGTCATAAGTCTTCTTACTTTCGCAACCTGTCATCTGTTTTTCTAACTTCTGGGAGCACAAATTTGACTATTCTTACAAAAAGACCTATAATATAAAGAATGGAACTTAGACCTAGTTTATCTGCGAAAGCTCGTCGTACCTTATTAAGAGGTGGTGTTTTAGCCGCCCTAGCCACTGCCAAACCAGCTCAAACAGTTGAGGCCCAGGGATGCGAAACAGGAGTGATCCTTAATAATCCTTATGCCACTTCAATCTCCGTAGTTAGAGCGGAGAACCCTTATACTCAGCCTGGAAACCGTCGCGATATTGGTGGACCAGCTGTCCGTCAGGGAGATACAGTAACAATCAAAGTGCGTCAGGAAACTGCTAGAGATAGAGAGTGGGCTCCGGTGACCAGATTATCAGATGGTCGATTTGGGATTGATAAGGTTTTGATTTGGGATGGAAAAGAATATGTCAAACAAGCTAATGGTAGTACGCAATATTTACGTCTAGAGTTGCCATGTGGAGTTTATGAAAACTTAGATATAAGTCAGATTTCAACCGCTCATGTCACTCAAACCCCTACACCAGAACGGGTGGTTGTGATAGCTACTCCTACTCCAACAGCTAGAGTTGAGACACCTACTCCTACTCCAACAGCTAGAGTTGAGACACCTACTCCTACTCATACTCCAGTTGTCCATACACCTACCCCTACTCATACTCCAGTTGTCCATACACCAACTCCCACCGAAACACCAAATGTCGTGACAGCCACACCTACACCAACTTCAGAGCGCCCAACAGCGACCGCTACACCAGCTTTGCCGCCAACTTTTGATCGTGATCGGGGCTTTTGGGAAGGCGTTTGGTGTGTTGGGCCAATAGCAGTAGTTGGACTTGGAGCAGCAGTTTTGTTTGCAGCTACCCGTGGGCATGATCGAAGACCCGGTTACATCGCCTTGAATACAGATGAAGCCCTGACTAGACGTCAAAATGAGCTGCTCGATAGACTAAGAGAAGAATTAGTAGCAAATCTTAGCTTCAGAAGCTGGTCTAGCGACGAAAGAGCTGCCATAGCCCGTGTTAATGCAACAGCTGCCGCTGCCCCCGCACTAATGGCAAATCCTGTTGGTAGTGAATTAGCAGATGCAACCAATACAAGAAGAATTTTAAGTCCTGCGCATAGAGGTCTACTTGATCAAATTGATGGATTCAGAGAAAGGTTGTCAGGTGGTAGCGCCGATGCAACAGCTGTTACTGATGCTAAAAGAGAATCAGAAGAAGCCCGTGAAGCTGCACGAATAGATGCAACTCAAAGAGAAGAGGCCTTTCGCAAGACAAAAACTGCCGAAGTTAAAAGACGAGACTTTGCCCGAGCCAATCCAGATCATCCATTACCAGTGTTTGATGCTGAAACTCAGGAGGCATTAAGAGTAACTGGTGTTAGAAATGCGAGGTTCATCGGAAACTGGCGACCTGGTTTTTGGCCTGTTGCTCGAAGAGAATATTATTAATTTCTTTAACAAATTCTTGCCCAACTCTTGTTTCAAACTGCTCTTAAAGGTATATAAATACTTATGGAGCAGAAATTACATTTTTTTAGAACTATCTCAAAGCAATTTATCTTCCTGTGGTGCCTTTTAGTGCTTCTTCTAACAGCTTTTTTTAATTACTCCACCTTTTTACAAAAAGGGCCAGCTTTACTGAACGCCGAGGAAGGTGAGCTGTATATTATAAGAAGCTACCCTGAATGTGCCGGTGAGCCTGGTATGGTTCACGAAGTGGATGCTTTATCCGACGGAACCTACCGCACCTACAATGAACATTATCAGTCTGGTGTCTGTGGGGACACACCCGCCACACCAACGCCTCACCCTACGATAGTACCTTATGTAGTTAGAAGTTACCCTGAGTGCGCAGGGGGACCAGGTCAGGTTCATGAAGTGGATCAGCTATCTGATGGAACATATCGGAGATACAACCAGCACTATCAAGCCGGAGTATGCGGTGAAACTGGTTTATCCAATCAGCCTCAATCAAACCTGTCTCAGGCACAAACTCCATCCCAAACAGAATCAGCAACTTTTGTGCCTGTCACAGCCGAGCAGTACCAGTGTGAAGGTGGAAATAAAGTTTATTACCGGGTCTATATTAATGTAGTCCGACCAGCGGAAAGAACAGGTCGGGTGGATTACAATCATCCGAACTGTGTTACCACAGCTCAAAACTCATCTGATCTCATCCGATCTAATCAGATCTCATCTGAACACCACCGCTCTCATCCCGTAATGTCAGCCAGCTGTGCAGCGTCACCTTCTCAAGCTAAAGTAGGTGAAATAGTCACCTGGCAGGTTCAAACCAGTGGTGGAAGTGGGTCATTTAAATATCGCTGGAAAGGTGACAATTCAGTTTCAGGGAGTGATGATCGGATTTTTAGTACAAACTATTCAACAGCCGGTACTAGAACAGCTCAAGTGGAGATCATAGACCGTTTATCCAATCAAAAAATTACCACTAATTGTGTTGTATCAGTGACATCTTCGGCCTCAGTTATCCCAATCTCATACGGTGGCATGCCAATGTCTCAAAGTCATCCAATATATACCCAGCCTCAGATTCAGGTAATAAATCAGCAGCCCGTCCAGTGCCCAGCTGGAACTATCGAGAAAAGTCGGTCAGGTAATCAATTAGTCTGTGAAAGGCCCCAACCAATAATTACCACCATTAATGCCACCTCTTTAGCTTCTTGTCCGGCTGGAACCACAGAAAAAGGTAGGGTAAATGGAGTCATTCAGTGTGAGCAGTCTCAACCATCCAGTGTTGTGGTATTGGCCACTCCAACACCACAAGCACAGATCATTCCAGCATCCGGAGCCATAATTACATCCCAAACGATGGTTCAATGTCCGGTAGGTTCCATAGAAAAAAGCCGCACCAGTGCCCAGTTGATCTGTGAAAAGCAGATCACTCAAGCCTCTGTCGTTCAACTTCCACCGACTGCTACTCAGCCAGAAGTCAAAGTTCTAGGGACTCAAAATTCGGCCATTCGCGAATTACCCAGAACTGGCTTGCCGCTGGTTGCAATAGGAATAGGGGCTTTGGGACCAGTCGGTTGGAGGATAAAAAAATTGCTTGGTAAAAAATCAGTAGAGGAGTCTGCCAATGATATCTGGCTAAAAAGACAGCTAGGCTAGGGGTTGCAATCAACATATATATAAGGTATATATATCAATAACTTTTTAGACAGCTATAAGATGGATCTAAATCCTTACTAGATTCATACACTGCGAAGAGTTGACAATACTATAAGACTTATAGTATAATTACCAAACATGAACACCCGAAATCCAGAAATATTAACTCGCGGAAAAAGACTTGTTCAAAATGCCGCACTTGCACTCGCTTTAACTGGTTCTACTGCAGCTTTGATTGCTCCTGTAGCCGAAGCCCAAAATAATACACCTGATACTACTTCAACTCACTTAAAAGTTCCTTCTACAAATTTTGCCGATTGTTTAGTTTTTCCAATGCCTGCAAGTGGTCCTATTGAAGGAAAAATGCGAGTTGGTGCAAGTCGCCGATTTATGCTGGGAGGACAAGATGTATCAGCATCTTTAAATGGGTCATCAGAAGTATTTAACAGTGTAGATGAAAACGGAAATACGATGGAACAAGTGACTGTTGGCCGTCCAGTATTATATGATGTAGCATTTACAGCTCCTGATGGAACTCGACAAATTAGTCGTTCTCGATTTGCTGCGGGATCAATGGAAACTGCTGCATATTGGATTCAACCTGATAGTAACGGTGAACAGCAAAATGTAGGAGAAGTGATGACTTTTACAATGCCTGATACTGGTGAAAGATATGACATAAAAAATAATTGTGGAGTTACTGAAACTCGCCGAGGATTTACCTTACAAGCAGCTTTAATGTTCCGCCGTGGAGAAGTTTTGAAACCTTTATCTAATGGTATTAAAAGAATTTTAGAGTTTTGTTTAACAAATGATCGTTGGACTCATACTGCTGACTTACAAAGACCAAATCAGCCTGAAAGACCAGTAGTTGTTCCACCAACTCAGGTAGTACCGCCAACCGAAGAGACATTTCCTGGTCAATATCCTGCACAGTATACGCCTTACAGTAGATAAATCACTGTGTTTGAATTTAAAAGGGGATTGTAGGATTTGACAATAGACTTATAGTAATATATAATAATAATTATGAACATCAAAATGAACAGTCAAAGATTTACTAAATTAGCCCTTATCGGGTTAACTGTTTTTATGCTTTCTTATGCAACTTTCTCTTTTTTTGATGGTTCACTATTTTCTAGAGGGCCAAAAACAGTATCAGCTGAGGAAGATGCTGGAAGTGGTGGACAAGATGGTAGTGGTAATAATGATAGTAGTAATACAGATTGTGGATGTAATTCTAGTGTAGATAACAATCAAAATAGTGATAATGGTTCAAATCAAAATGATTCTCAAGACAATCCAGATAACACCTATTATCCGCCATCTCCCACACCATCACCTGTTCCAAGTCCTTCGCCTGTGGTGTCACCCTCACCGGTTGTGAGCCCTAGTCCAGTACCATCACCAAGTGTAGTACCAAGTCCATCACCAGTGGTGTCACCTTCACCAAGTCCATTAAATATGGTGCAGTGTCCAGTCGGACAGATCGGACGGATTGTGAACTCAACTGTAGTTTGTGTGTCCCAAAACCAACAGCAACAGCAGCAGCAAAACAACAACCAACAGCAAAACAACAACAACAAACAGGAAGTCAATGTGACGGTCAATCCACATATTGAAAATACCAATAACAACAATATTACTGTTCCTACCCAAGTGGCTGGTGTCACTGTGGTTAATCAAACACCAACCTCGATCAAAGAGTTGCCAAAAACCGGTCTGCCATTGGCAGCTGTCGGAATGGCTTCACTTTTACCTTTTGGATCTAGATTGCGAAAACTGGGCAAGAAAAATACTGAAGAAGAGTCTGCTAATTCCATCTGGATGAAAAAACAACTGGGTCAATAAGAGCATAAAGTTGTTAAATTATTATTCCTGGTAAATTCCCGTAATTGTTAAATTGTTAGTTTAATTATGAATTTTTAAAGAATCCCGCACTAAAACAATTCAACAATAGAGCAATTTAACAATTCACTAACTTTTTTCTTATCCCATATAAACACTTATATACCAAAATTCTTACTTTTTCCCTACATATTTAGGCTTGACAGATAGCCCAACCGTATACTATAGTCAGAACCAGACTAGCTTGTAGCAGTTTACACCTAGTTTAATTAAGTACTCACCATGAAACAGAGCAGATCTATTTTACCTACTATTTTTTTATCAGTTCTTTTACTGATTTTCTCCACTTTTGCAGTTATTAAAAGTGATCTATACAAAGGTTTTTCCTATGCTTCAGCTGAGGAAGATGCTGGAAGTGGTGGACAAGATGGTAGTGGTAATAATGATAGTAGTAATACAGATTGTGGATGTAATTCTAGTGTAGATAACAATCAAAATAGTGATAATGGTTCAAATCAGAATGATTCTCAGGACAATCCGGATAATACAGCCCCGAGTCCATCCCCATCAGTCATGCCTTCACCTAGTCCAAGTGTATATCCATCGCCATCACCAAGTGTAGTGCCAAGCCCATCACCAAGTGTTTACCCATCTCCTAGTCCATCTATTTTTCCCAGTCCAAGCCCTTCAGTGTATCCATCGCCATCGCCTAGCGTGATCCCTAGTCCATCACCATCAGTAATGCCTTCACCTAGTCCAAGTGTATATCCTTCACCTAGCCCAAGTGTGTATCCATCCCCAAGTCCGTCAGTTTATCCAAGTCCCAGTATTTTCCCGTCACCTTCTCCTAGTGTGTCCCCATCACCATGCATTTGTGCCTCACCTAGCCCAAGTGTGTATCCATCGCCATCACCAAGTGTTTACCCAAGCCCATCACCAAGTGTTTACCCAAGCCCATCACCTAGTGTGACTCCAAGTCCAGTAGTCAGTCCATCACCATACCCATCTGCATCTCCACTTGTGCAATGTCCGGTGGGCTATATCCATAAAATATTTGGTTCGACAATAGTCTGTGTATCTCAAAACCAGCAGCAACAGCAGCAACAAAACAACCAGCAGGAGCAAAACAACAACAACAAACAGGAAGTCAATGTGACTGTAAATCCGCACATTGAAAATACCAACAATAACAATATCACGGTCAATGGATCAGGTAGCACTTCAAATGTCACAATTAGTGGGACTGATTCAGTCAAAGTAGCTGGAGTCAGTGTAGTAAACCAGGTTCCTACCTATGTTAAAGAGTTGCCAAAAACCGGATTGCCATTGGCAGCAATGGCTATCACGGGTTTATTCCCAGTAGCTTCCCGTTTGCAAAGTCTGGGTAAAAAGGGAAGTGAATCTGAAACTGCAAATTCAATTTGGATGAAAAAACAGTTACACTAAAGCCTTACATTTTTCTTACATTATATCCTATAACTATTGACAATATTAAACACCTATAGTATTATATAGATCTGTTATGAGTATTAAATTTAACTCACTCAAAAAATATCTGTTTGCAATCATGCCTCTTTTGGTAATGGCAGTGATTTTTAGTGCAGCACCTGTATCGGCATTTTTCGGTGATGTACCAACTACTATTACGGAAAATGGTGTATCAATTAATGTACAAGGTATAAATGAAAGTTTAAATAACGGGATTTACACTGCTACTTATAGATATAGTACCAACAATACTCCGGTAACTTTTCAAGTAGAAACTGAAACAGATCGTTGTGATGAGCCAAATGGTTATACCAATACACCTCGAGGTGGTTGTCCAGAAAACACAGTCTTAAACCAAGTAACTATCAATTTAAATAGTGCTAACAACTTTTCTCAGGATCTGACACTGTCTGTAGCTCAGGCTGGAAACAAATCTTGTGGTTCTTTTCAAACTGATTTAAGACACCCATATGCCGATCATTATGCCTACGCTACATCTATTTACCACACAGGCAAAGACTTAAATGATCCAGCCTCTTGTACCAATGCATCACCCTCACCGTCTCCTTCAGCTAGTGTGTCGCCATCACCAAGCGTATCACCTTCACCAAGTCCTAGTGTGAGTCCAAGTCCATCACCAGTGGTATCGCCTTCACCAAGTCCATTAAATATGGTGCAGTGCCCAGTCGGACATATCGCTCAAATCATTAATTCAACAGTAGTCTGTGTGTCACAAAACCAGCAGCAACAGCAGCAGCAAAACAACCAGCAGCAGCAAAACAACAACAATGAGCAAAAAATAAATGTTAATGTGAACCCAAATATCACTAATACAAACAATAACAACATCACTATTACTCCATCAGCATCAGTCCAAGTTGCAGGTGTGAGTGTAGTAAATCAGGCTCCAACTTCGATCAAAGAGTTGCCAAAAACCGGATTGCCATTGGCAGCTGTCGGAATGGCCTCACTTTTACCTTTTGGATCTAGATTGCGAAAATTGGGCAAAAAAGATGCTGAAGAAGCATCTGCCAACACTATCTGGATGCAGCGACAGCTTGGTCAGTAATATATAAATTGTTCTACCGAGTAAATCCCTTAAATTGTTAAACTAAAGCTTGACAATAGTTTAAAAGGATGGGAAAATATGACTATACGTTTGATGCCCTTACTTTTTTCCCGAAAGTGAAAGTTATTTAAAAATTCCATTTTTTAAAAATATTTAATAAACATTTCAATGCCTACACGTTCATTTAAACCAAAAGATATCAAAGACCCCGAAGGAGGATCAAGAATAGTCACAGCTGACGATTATGTTGGGATGCCTTCTGTTGCTCAAAATACTCAATCAGATGAAGGCCATTATAGTGGTGGGTACAATTCAGGTGATTATTCACGTTCAAATAGCAATTATCGCCGGAATGACCGGGACAGAGTAGCTGAGCCTAGAGATGTTCCTACCGAGCAGGTATCAGGTTATCTAGATATTATGCCTGAAGGACATGGTTTTCTACGACCTAAATATACCCCTTCTGACCGGGATGTTTATATTTCTGCCAGCCAGATCCGTCGATTCAATTTAAGAGGTGGAGATTTTGTCGAAGGTGGTGCTAGACAGCCGAAAGAAAATGAACGTTATTTTGGTCTACTTCAGGTAGATAAAGTAAATGACAAACCAGCTGAAAAGATGGTAGCTGAGACAGGCACCCGTTTTAAAAGAACTAAATTTGAAGATCTAACACCTATATATCCCAACCGACACCTTAAACTTGAAACAGGTAAATTCCCGGCTTCACAACGGGTTATTGACCTGATCGCTCCAATTGGTTTTGGTCAACGAGGCATGATGGTGGCTCCGGCAAAAGCTGGTAAAACCACTATTTTGAAAGATATCGCCGCCGGTATTTCCAAAAATCATCCTGATGTAGTCTTGATGGCGGTTTTAGTGGGTGAACGTCCTGAAGAGGTAACAGATTTGTCTCGATCAATCAAAGGTGATGTAATTGCCTCCAATTTTGATGAGCCGGCTGAAAATCAGACACGAGCCGCCGAGATAGCTTTAGAAAGAGCAAAACGTCTGGTAGAAGAAGGAAAAGATGTGGTTATCTTGTTGGATTCAATCACTCGTTTGGGACGGGCCTACAATTTATCTGTTCCACCTTCTGGAAGAACTCTATCGGGTGGTTTTGATCCAGTAGCTTTGTATCCACCAAAACACTTCTTTGGAGCAGCCAGAAATTGTGAAGAAGGTGGTTCGCTGACTATTATTGGTACTGCTTTGGTTGATACTGGCTCTCGAATGGATGATCTGATCTATGAAGAGTTTAAAGGCACCGGCAATATGGAGCTCCATCTGGACAGACAGCTTGCCAATAGACGTATATTCCCAGCAATAAATATTGAAACATCATCCACTCGTCAGGAACAGCTGATGTTCACCAAAGAAATTTACGACAAGATGGTCATTATGCATCGCATGCTCAGGCTGCTAAATGACAATGAGCAGACCGAGCTTTTCCTGCAGCAATTGGCCAAAACTGAATCCAATGAAGAGTTTTTAGCTACATTAAAAGACTTCAAATAATTTTCTCCTCTGTTATACTAAAACAAAAATAGGCACATTATCTCGGCTGGTCAGTCCAGGCTTGTTTTCTTACAATACTTCGTTATGATAAAAACTCATGAGTGAAATTTATTCTATCCAGCCAGGTAGGAAAT
>CAYOMO010000003.1:23204-33240 GCA_964405065.1 uncultured Gammaproteobacteria bacterium | reverse complement strand
CTCCGCTAAAGCTAACTCAGACAAGGAAAAGAAAGAATCTAAAGTGACTCATGGTAAAAAATACCAAGAGATGCGCGAGAAAGTCGAACGCAACAAGCCTTATGCCGTAGCTCAAGCAGTTGAACTAGCCAAAGAGGTGTCGTATACCAAATTTGATGGGACTATCGAAATTCATGTTAACACTGCAGTTAAAAATGTTCGTGGATTGGTATCTCTACCATTTGCTTCAGGTAAATCTTTGACTGTAATTGCTTTTGGAAAAGGCGCCGATGAAAGTGGAGCTGATATTGTAGGAGATGATGCTAAACTGGCTGATATCGTTAAAGGTAAAATCAATTTTGATGTAATCGTAACTGACCCAACCTGGATGCCAAAGCTGGCTGGTGCTGCCAAAGTCTTGGGTCCACGAGGTCTGATGCCAAATCCAAAAAATGGTACTATTTCAGCCGACCTGAAAAAAGCTGTAACTGAGATCAAATCCGGTAAAGTGGAATATAAAACTGAACGAAACGGCCAAGTGATCCATTTGAGCGTTGGTAAAGTTTCTCAATCTAGTGACGAGATAACTCAAAATGTTAAATTGCTTTTGGCAACTATTGGAAAAACTAAAATCAAACAAGCAGTCCTGACTCCAACCATGGGACCTTCAGTTAAGATAGACATTAGTAGTATTTAAGCACCTCCCGTCATGCTGAACTTGTTTCAGCATCTTCAACACGTTCGGGATGACAGACAAAGTATATTATTTTTTTCGTAGTTTTTGCCAAACTAGTCTTAGATCAAACTTCAAAAAGTACAATCCAATTAAACCAAATATCAGCATAAATATCAGCACAAATGCGTGATAGAGCAGTGTGGCGGCGGCAACGCCGGTCTTATCAAACCCTAAACCAAGACTAAAGACAGCTAGACCTGCGGCTTCAGCCGAGCCGACGTATCCAGGAGCTGCTGGTATCAGAAAAGTTAGTGAGTTGAGCATTGAACCAAGCCAAGCAGAAAAAGGATTGACCGAAGTGAAAAGGGAAGTGAGGAGGATATACCAGACTAGAGCTTCTGAAATAACCGCCAGAAAAGTAAAACTTATAATTGACAATAATTTGGATTTTCTACCTTTCAAAAGGACACCTATATCAGTAATAAACTCTATTATTTGAGTATATATTTTTTTCACGAATGAAAAGACTAAATAGTTTTTAAAAATGAGTAATAATTGTTTTAATTGCTTTGGGATGGCAATCAGCAAAATTGTTACGGCAGAGAAAATTATCAGAGCCAATGTTAATCCAGTAATCAATCCAGCTGGTAAATGATTGGGAGTTAAAATTAATAAAATCAATGAACAAAATACGATCAACCAAAAATCAAAAAACCTATCAACAAAAATAATAATCAATGCTCTGGTCAACGGTATTTTATACTGAGTCGTCAGATAGACACTTTTTGTAATTTCTCCAGCTCTAATTGGTATTAAAAATGATAATAGCTGACTTAAAAAGTTTAGATTGAGCAAATCTTTAAAAGATACCTCAAATTGCGACAAGAAAATTTTTAAACGAAGTGAGCGAAAAATGGTTAGTATTACCAGTAAGCCAATACATGGAATAACGATCAGTGGATTTACTACTTCCAAAGCCCGAACAATTTCGGAAATATTTACCAATTTAAGCCAAACACCGATCAACACTACCCCAATCCCCGTGTTTATTCCTATTCGCAGTAAGATTTTGTAATTCATTGCTTTAGAATACCGAATATTGAATATAGAATATAGTGGGTGTTTAGCTTGTTCTTGCTGAATCTGCATTCTATATTATGACTACTAGATTCTTTATACTAATACTATGCAAAAACTGCTCAACTTGCTAAAAACAGTTGGAACCCGGGAAAAAATAATTTTAGCTGTCATTTTTGCTTTAATTATCTTAATCCCTTCTGGATCATTTGTTCTATCTCAAGCACTCAGCCAACCGACTACTTCTCAGAGTGATATCGCCTCTTATACACCTGTTTCATCGCCCAAATCAGCGCCAGATGACTCCCCTTTATCCAAATTGGTTAAAGAGCTCCAGGCTACTCCTTCAGCCACTCCGACTGGCATTATCAATGTAAATCCTAGCGCGACTGAAGGAGCTACTCTGCTTTTGGGACAAACTTTATCTTTTCGGTTGGTCATTGAAGGTCGGCCTTTTGAAAAGTATGCTTCGAAAGTATTTTTAGGCTTGGGCTCTGGAAATATCGTCAATGCACCTCAATATTTGCTCTCATTTTTGGTTAATGTGCCGGATAATGGCATATACACCAATTTGCCATTGGCCGGATTAGATGAGGGTCAAACTTATACAGCCTACATCAAAGGCCCGGCTCAACTAGCCACAGCATCAGCTTTTGTGGTGAAACCAACCCCGATAGATCTAGGTAATCTCAATCTAATTACTGGAGATGTCAATGAAGATAATGTAATTGATAGCTCAGATTACAATCTGGTAAAAGCGGCTTTAGGCACTACGTCTGGGTCAACCAATTGGAATCCGGTGTTTGATTTTAATTTGGACAACAGGATAAATACCGTTGATTTAACCATTGTTAGTCGCAATCTGGGCAAAATAGGCCTGTCGGGGCCTTGGTATTCGAGTCAGCAAAGTGCAACCAAATCAGCAACCATATCCGGTAGTTTATATAGCGGCGGACCTGACAATGATCCAAAAACAGGCAAAGGTTATTGGATGTGGATGCCAGCACCGGAATCATTCTGATAAGATCTGATGAGATCAGAGACGGATAAATCAGATATACCAGATAAATCAGAAAAAAAATTTACTTTATTTCTTTTTTCGTAATCGATTAATTCTTTGGGCATCTTTGCCTTTTGAAATAATTAAGTTAGCACAAATTCCTCTGTTTTCCATGCAATAATTGTATCATATTTACTATAGGTTTTTCATCTTTATGTTATAATCTCTATATGAAACTCCCCTCTTTTGTCAAAGATTTTGATACTTTCTTATCAAGGCCGTATAATTTCAAGTAAATGGAAACAGAAAGATTTAGTCCGATCTATTCGGGTGAAGCAGCTCCTTTACGTTCTTTGATTCCAAGATTTGAAACGCTAACTGGTCATCCCCCTTTAATTGATGGTGTTCTGGAAAGAAATTTTTCAGGAGAACCAACTAGAGCTTGGAAAATTAAATTAAGCCCCGATGCTAATAAAAAAGATACCACTAAGGTGCTTTTATCTGACTGGGACGACACAATTGAACCATATTCACAACGTAAACAGACTCTTTATACAAAGTATCGGGATCTTTTAAAAGATATGGATCGTTCTTCTCAAGATAAAGTTATTGAATTTTGTAAATCTATTAATAAGGCTGCTCGGATATTACCAGTTAGTGGATCTCATCCAGAACGCTATTCACCATTAGTTGAGGTAATTGCTACCTCTGAATTTTTTAAACAGTTTAGTCATCATTCAGATTTAGATCAGTTATTTCAAGATACTTCTGAAGAGGCAGCCAGAGCTTTTATTGGGAAACTTTTTACTGCTGGTCCCAATTTAAAAGGCGTTTTGGAAATCAAAACTGAAATAAAAAATGGCAAGCCTAAGAATTACTTTCGGGAACTAGGTAACCAAGCAGCTTCAGTAAATTTCGAACAAAGGCCGGCAGGCGTGGATGAAGATATTTGGAATATATTTAAAAAGTGTATGACTGAAGCTGCTATACCTGATATAGAATATACAAATTTTGATTTGCCTGATGATACATACTGGGCACTTTCTACTTTTGGAGAAGTTAATTTCCAAATGGAAAAAGTACTAAATACTCTGGCCGTTATGAAAGAAAAAAATATCAGACTTCCAGATGAAGTTGTTTTGTTTACTCGAGGGAGAAAAGAGCCGGTTATTAGATCTATTGTCAGAGAATGGATTGATAAAGGCGCGGTTGTTGCATATCTTGATGATAGTGTCAGTCAGCTCAAACGAGTGACCTCTTTTCAAACTGAATTTGGGAATAAGTTTGTCCCATTGAGAGCCCAACGGGCTTTTTCAAAACGATCTGTTGACCCCACTCCGGAGGGGGTTCGCGAAGTATTTATGGGTAGACAATCTTTATCACACATTGTTGACAGAGCATTTAAGCCTGCTGCTGGTCCCTCACCAGCTGAATATTCATGATATAATCCAGTTGTGAAACTCCCCTCTTTGGTCAAAGATTTTGAAAATCGGTGGATAGCTTTGTCTAAAAAACCACAGGCAATTATTTCCTCAGCTAGGACCTATAAAGCCTTGGCACGTAAACTAACTAAAGACCAGAAATCAAAAGTAGTAGTTTTAAAAGTCCCTAAACTAGACCAGCAAATACCATAAATGGCCAAAAGCATCAGCTTTCCATATATTGGCCTGCCCATTCGTAATCCCGCCACCAAAATACTACTCGGGACGATTTACAGACCTTTAGTTCCAATTCAGATTTATTTTAATAACAAGGCTTCTCTACTATTTGAAGCACTTGTTGATAGCGGAGCAGATAAAAGTTTGTTTCCAATGGATATCGGGACTCAGATCGGTATCGACTTTTCTACAATAAAGCCAAACAAAGCCAAAGGTATTGGTGGAATGATAATAAAAACATATTCCGCGGAAATTGATCTAAAACTTAAAAATTTTAAATTTCAAATTAAAGCGGACTTTAGTCAACAGATTGATTATCCTCTTTTAGGCCGTGAGGGATTTTTTGATTTATTTACCAAAATAGAATTTCAACCTAGTAGAAAACGACTGGTTTTAGAATTTAATTGATCTTGATATCTGGCTGAGCCAGAATATCAGTATAAATCTTGACTATATTTTTGATATTGTAAACAATTGCCATTGGAAAAATGTATTCAACCCGATTTTTATCTTCCAGTAATATTTTAATCGGAACATTTTGGACTAGAGCAATCAAATTGGCATGTTGAGGCAAAATATCAAACGGCCCCACTGAACTTGTACTACTTACAGCCAAAGCTTTGCTTCTAAAAATGACTTTATTGGGACTAAGTATCACCACCTCCAAAGTTTCTGACATAGTTTGTTGATCAGTGAATTTGTAAATCAGAGCCTTGATTTTCTGATCCGATTAACTGATCTCTAGTCAACCGATTCACTGTTTTATCTCCTTTACAGATCCAATATATTTAAACTGATCCGGATGTAAGCTATCCAATTTACCAGATAAGATGAGTTTTACATCAGCTACGGTCGTCCCTCTGGGTACAAAAACTCCTTTTTTACCCGTTTGGACTTCGGTCATGAAAAATGGCTGAGTCAGATAATTTAAAACTTTTTTAGTTCGGTTAAAAAGCAGCTGATCATCAGCCGACAGCTCATCCTCACCAATAATAGCTACTATGTGAGATAGCTCCTGATAATGATTTAGTAGTTTTTGAAATTCAGTTGCCACTTCAAAATGTTCTGCACCAACAATATTTTTCTTTAAAGTAGATGTAGTTGATAAAGCCAGATCAAGTGGCGGATAGACATTTCGTTGGGCAACTTGGCGGGATAATACCAGCACTGTATCCATAAAAGACATAATAGTTGTGACGCCAGGATCGGAGATATCATCGGCCGGGACATAAATTGTTTGAACTGATGTAATTGAACCATTCTCAGTCGAAACCAGCCGATCCTCCAAACCGGAAAGCTCTGACTGCAAAGTAGCCTGGTAGCCCAACTCTGAAGGCAGCGAACCAAGCAGTGTTGCGACTTCATTACCCGCCTGAACAAATCGGTACATATTATCAATAAAAAAAAGTACATCTTTTTTCTCGACATCTCTAAAATATTCAGCTATTCGGCTGGCTGCCATGGCAACTCTAAAACGAACACCGGCATGTTCGTTCATATTCCCTAAAACAATTGCAGTTTGTGACAATACTTTGGATTGTTCCAAACGATCTATCAGCTCTTGTCCTTCACGAATACGCTCACCCACACCAGCAAATACGGAGACTCCGTTGTGTTTCAAAGTCACATTGTGCAGTAGTTCAGTGATCAGGATGGTTTTACCTACACCAGCTCCGCCGATAAAACCGACCTTCCCGCCTCTGGCGATTGGAGTCATAAAATCGATGGCTTTAATCCCTGTTTCGAGTATTTCAACTGAAGGCTTGACGATATTTAGTGATGGACTGGGTGCATATATCGGCGATTTCATTACTCCTGTCAAAGGTTTTTTACCATCAATTGGTAAACCAAACAGATTTATCGCCCGACTTAAGACATTGTTACCAATGGGAATACTAAGTGGCTGGCCGGTACCAACTATTTGCATTCCCCGGTAGAGTTTTTTAGGGTCTGATAAAATTGAACAAGAAATTTTGCCTTTGGTCTGAGAATAAACTTCCAATACGACACTTGGATCGGCCGGTGATGTTAATATTTCGTAAAGCGATGGTGAAACTTCAGAATTTAATTCAATTTCGGCAATAGCCATATTAATACTGATAACTACCCCAGAAAGCAGCTTTTTAGCCGGAGGTGGTGAAATTACTGGATTAGCCACGATGATGAGTACTCCTTAATAGATTTAAAACAGAGACAGTTTCAATGATTCTGGCGTTGGTGATATTTTTTCTCTGGATTTTTAGTGCGTCTTTCATATTTGATAGATATTTTTTAGCCTCATTTTGAGCCGTGTCCATACTAATCAGCCTGGAAGCTGTCCTCGCCAACTCAGACTCTAAAAAAGTGTGCTCTAGCAACAATCCTTTAATCTGGGTATCAAAAAACTGTATCATAATTGACAGATCAGGTTCCAGAATGTAGTCAAATTCATTTAATATTTTTTTCATATGTTCATCCTGATTGTCATAAAGTAGCGGATCTATCGACTGCGTGATATCCTTATCCACCGGATTTTGAATTAATACACTTTTCATCTGTGAATAGTACATATAAACTCTAGCATAATCTTTCACCTGATTAGTCAGATTTTGAATCTCCGCCATAGTTGGAATATCCGAACTAAAAACTAATTTTTTAAAGGGAATATTGTAGTGTCGACTTTCTAGATAAGCATGAGCTGTTTTTCCAACTATGTATCTATCGACATCTTTTTTTTCCGTTTTCTTTAAAAAATATTCCATTAATGGATTGGTCACCTGTCCATAAAAACGAAAATTAGATGTCAGCAAGATGACAGCTGTTCGAGGATTTTTAGGTTTTCTTCTGATTCCTTGTTTAACAGCCAACATATTTATTAAAGAATAAATATTGGTTAAATCATAAAAAAATGCCCGATTTTGTTCGATACCGTGCCGGATCCTTTTTAACTTTGCCGATGAGATCTCGGTAAAAACCCGCGTTATCAACTGTAACGACTCCCCTTCTTCAACTTGCTGTTTGATTTCTTGTATATTCATTTGTTTTATGTTTTATGGTTTTAAAATATTTTTTTCTATCAACCAGATACTATTTACCAAACCCATTTATTTACATATTTGTTTTAATTGAGGCAAAACTTGTTCAAGCGATTTTGTCAGATCTTCCAGCGTCTTAAGTCCCATTAACTGATCGGTATATTTACTAAAGTTGACATCTTTTTTGGCCAGTTCGATTAATGTCTGCTTGTTGCGGGCTGTAAACTGCAGATCTTGGTCAATATAAAAATTGGTAAAAACCAGACCAAGTAAAAAAACCTGGATTTGCGGTAATACCAGTGTTAAGGAATCCTGCCTAATCAGTTCCTGAATAATCTGTTTACGTTTTAGTTTTTGAGCAGTTTCTTTTGGCAGTTCACCGCTAAAATAGCTGACTGTCTCTAGCTCTTCAGCCTCAGCCAGCAGGGCTCTGATCGCTTGTGATAAGACATTTTGGACTCTGTTTTGAGTCTGTCTTCCAACACGGGAGACCGATATTGGAATATCAATCGCCGGAGTCTGACCTTGATTTCTCATTGACGATTTAAACATCAGATGGCCATCTGTCATACCGACCAAATTGGTCGAGATATAGCCGGAAATATCACTTGAGCTTAATTCTAGGACAGGCAAGACGGTGATTGACCCACCGCCGTTTTCAATTTTAAAATTACCACCTCTTTCTACTAGATGTGAATGTTGATAAAAAATATCACCCGGATATGACTCTCGCCCCGGCGAACGATTACTACTCAAAGAGATCTCTCGATATATTTTGGCATGAACACCCATATCATCTAAAATAAGTAACACATCTTTACCATTTTTTTGAAAATATTCGGCAATACTAAAAGCCGTTTGGGGAGCAATATAAATAAGTGGTGGTAGATCAGAGGCTGAAGTTGCTATTACGACCGTTGATTTGAGAGCCCCAGTACTTTCCAGGACATTCATGATTGATCTGACCTGGGCTACTGGCTTGCCAATACAAGCATAGATACAGATCGTATTTGGATTGTCGATCTGGTTGACTATCAGATCAATTAAAAAAGTACTTTTACCTGAATGAGCATCGCCTACTATCAGTTGACGCTGTCCTTTTGCCAGAGGAATAAGGGTATCTACTACAGTCATACCAGTCACAAACTGATCGGTAATAAATTTGCGCATTGGAATATTTGGCGCTTCACGGTCTAGTTCGTACCTATTGTTTCCTGTCGTATCCAGACTCATTCTTTTCCCATCGATCGGTATTCCAAGCGGATTTATCACTCGGCCGATCAAATAGTTTCCCAACAAAACAGACAGGCTTTGATTGGTTCTTCTAAACAGCTGCCCTGGAATCACTGTACCTCTATCAAGCAGCAAAATCTCCACTCTGTCGGCATAAATTGCATTGACCCACCCCCGGATACCGGTTTCAGATACAACAACATCATTGATTTTGATGGTCGGCATCCCATCCAAATAGACTAAAAAGTCATTCGAAGATAATGCATACCCTACTTCTTGATTTTCCATAATTAATTAAGATACAAGAAATAATTTTCAAGATATAAACAAATTGGAAAACTTGATTATTGTTTCTTGGTTTTTACTTCTTTGCTGCTAAAAAGCTTTTAAAGCTTTGGAGTAGCTTTTCTCGATCCATTTTTAAGGTGTTCCTTATTGAGTAATCTTTGTATACACCATTCCATATAAAGGCGCTCCCACCAATTAGTTCTGGATCTATTTTTATATCAATTATTAGTTTGTGAGTAAAGATTTCTCGGACTTTATTGCCTATTTGTGTTACCTCTTCTTCACCCGGATCAAAAGACAAATAGATCGTAAATGGGGTCATTTTATGGACCAGTTCTTCTATTTTCCCCATTGTTTGATAAAAAGTCTCTTTTTGAAAATCAGATAAAAACTGGACTCCATAGGTATTTAGCCAATTGGATTCTTCATGAACCATCTCGATATTGGTGTCTCCACCGTAAAACTGTTCTGAAAGACGGCTTTTGAGTGCTTTTAGCCGACGCTTCAAACTACCCATGGTATAAGTTGTAATCAGTATTTTATCTAAAATTTTTTCTTCCATATGATTGAAATTATGAATGATGAATTATGAATTTAGAAAAGTTTTTTCATAATTCTTAATTTGTAATTCATAATTACTTTTAGACTACAAACTTCTCCGCTTTGGCTTTTTCTAAAGATTCATAAACTAAATCCATCTGATCTTTCAGATCCAAATTTTTTGCCAATACTAAACTCAAGGTTTTTTCCAACATAGCCATAATATTTTCATCAATCACATTCATCTGCTGCACTTTGTAAGTATCTATCAGCTGCCTGGCGCTTCGAAGCTCTAAATCAACAGCCAACATCATTTTTTGCTCACTTTGTAAAAGAAAATCGGCCAATTTTACCTCAAAATCTTCAAACAACTTATCTACTTTGACTTTAGCCCCTTCGATACTTTGAATTTGAGTTTTTTGACTGACCGCAGTCAGATTTTGGAGAAATTTTTCATAATTTTGCTCAGCCACCGATACTTTTTGATTGGTTAGATCGATATGGGATTTGACTGTTGTCTCCAAAGAGGTCAGATAATCTTTAAAACCTGCTTCCAAAGTTGCAAATTGCT
>CAYOMO010000003.1:0-23194 GCA_964405065.1 uncultured Gammaproteobacteria bacterium | reverse complement strand
TTTGGACTCTTCTTTTTGAACTTCTGAAAGTGCACTTGTCAGATTTTGCTGATAGTCTTTTTCCAACTTATCTGTAAAAAAAGCGCTCTCCTCGCCTAATTTTTGACTTGTCAGCCGCTCTAGTGACTGTTCGATAATTTGGGCTAAAGACTCGGTTGTGAGTTTCGGTTCTTTAATTGTTTTTTTATACTGAGAATAGCGGTCCCAAGCGATGTAGATGACCAACAAAATATTGACTATTGAGATCGCCGAAATCAGCAGCAGGTTAGGCATTAATCTAAGTATAGCGGAACTAATTGGTAGTTGGTAGCTGGTAGCTGATGACCTATGGTATAGCGTGTTGTGCCAAAAAAAAATTTACAAACGAGTTAATAATAATGAAGCTCCGATACCTAAAATAATTATCACAACTACAATCACAATATTAACGCCGGTGTATAAAATGATTGAATGTCTTGCCAGCGGGTTTCGTCCAATCCCCTCCACCCCTTTTGGCACGACTCGGGCTAAGATAAACAATCCCACCAAAATACTAAATATAATAACCAACCCAGAGGCCACATACCGAATAACATTGACAAACTTTTCCGGATCCTGAACATTGGAAAATAAAGCCGCATTTAAACGGGATAATAAGGCGTTGGCATTGCGGGAAGTTGATATTTCAGCATATTCGATCCTGACAGCAACCGGTATTTGTCCCAAGCTCACTTTACGGGATTCCGCGTTTTCAAATTGTTTAAAATCGATCGATGTCCCCTCACCTTCATTAAAATCTTTCAGCGCCACTCCAATCACATATCCGGAGGCAAGCGCTTTCTGCCCTTTACCGGCGATTGTCGAACTGGTGACGTAGTCTCCGGTTTTAATCCCTCCATTGGCGGATGTCACATTTACAGTGACAATACCATTGCGGCTGATGACACTACCGGTACCGTCAACTCTTTTATAGACAGCCAAAGGATCGGTCGTAATCACACCAAAAATTTTATTATCATAGTCAGCTACAGATCTTTTAATCCCCTCAGATGTAAGTGAGACCAAATCGCCTGATTGTACTTCCGTATCAGCAATATCATAGGTATCAGCAATCTCCAGCTGAGCATGAACAGGAGATATACGCAATACGAGACAAGCAATAAGTACAAGAAAAAATGCAGACCCTTTACTCAAATATTTTCTTGTTCTGACTGACGACTGAAAGCTGAAAGCTGAAAGCTGATTTCTCATCTTATTTAAGAATACGCAGTTTACCCAAGAAATACAATAAATACCCCCCTCGTTGACTTTGAGGCCAGATACGGGTATAATAATTCTCAGCTCAAGATAGTAGGCGCAAAAGTAAGTCCTACCGAGGCAGATTGTTGAATTATAAATTAACAATTATGAATTATGAAACTTTTCGTAATTCTTAATTCAAATTTCATAATTTTATTACTCCTCGCTTAAGCGGGGATTTTTTTTGTCCCGGAGAATTATTTTATGCCAAAAACAAAAGTACAAAAACAAAATATGGTATCAGATATCACAGACAAGCTGTCAAAAGCTAAATCTTTGGTATTTGCCGATTACCAGGGACTGACAATGTCTCAACTATCCGCTATCCGTTCTGAACTAGCAGCCCAGTCAGCTGAATTTACAGTGACTAAAAACAATCTGTTAAAAATTGCTCTAAAAAACAGTAATCAATCTTTTGACGATGCCGTTTTGGTTGGTCCAATAGCCACTTTATTCGCTTTTGGAGACGAAATTTCTCCAATTAAAGTACTGACTAAAGCGATCAAAGACAACAACGTTGGTCAGATCAAAGGCGGTGTCATGGAAGGTGAATTCCTTTCTGAAGCCAAAGTCAAACAGCTGTCTGAGCTCCCCTCTAAAGATGAACTGCGGGCTCAGGTCGTTGGCACAATCGCAGCACCTCTGTATGGACTAGTCAATGTCATGCAGGGTAATTTAAGAAATCTGGTCTATGCACTCGAAGCAATCCGAAAACAGAAAGGTGGTGAGTAAAGAGAGTCCTCAGTTTCGTTTATCAGCTATCAGGTCACTGATCTGTTAGCTCTTTACCAAAAGATCAGTCTGATGACTGACGAGTGAAATTGATGACTCATAGAAACTATGGCAGACGAAGAAACAAAAGTAGAAGAAACAGCTAGTGTTGAAGAGGCTCCTAAAGAAGCTAAACCAACAAAAGAGGTTTCTGGTAATCTTTCTGAGATTATTGAAAAAATCGAAAAACTTTCAGTTCTGGAACTCGCTGATTTAGTTCACGCTCTTGAAGACAAATTCGGCGTGAGCGCAGCAGCTCCTATGGCAGTAGCAGCTGGACCTGTTGCAGGTGCAGCCGCTGGTGAACCAGCTGAAGAACAAACATCTTTTGACGTTATCTTGTCCAATGCAGGTGCAAACAAGATCGGCGTTATTAAAGCTGTTCGAGAACTAGTTCCTACACTCGGTTTGAAAGAAGCTAAAGACTTAGTCGAAGCTGCTCCAAAACCAGTACTTGAAGGAGTAAACAAAGAAACAGCTAATGATGCAAAAACTAAATTAACAGCCGCAGGTGCGACAGTTGATTTGAAGTAATCATAGATTACTTGGTTTTAAACAGAAAAAGCCCCTTTTTA
This sequence comes from uncultured Gammaproteobacteria bacterium, assembly GCA_964405065.1. Classification (GTDB taxonomy): domain Bacteria; phylum Patescibacteriota; class Microgenomatia; order Daviesbacterales; family UBA10151; genus CAZWRN01. The sequence goes on along the minus strand of CAYOMO010000003.1, from coordinate 20,570 downwards.
AGAAGGGGCTTTTTCATGCTCTTTTGATTATTAAAATGCACCCAACCATTCAGGTTAAAAGATAAAAAGCCGTTTTTTGGGCATTTTTAAAGGCCGGTATTTTATCAGCCTTGCAAGGCCTCGCCTTGCAAATCCAAACTATAGATAGTTCTGTATAACGTACGTTAAGTACGTTAATATTGACGTACGTAACGTACGTATGATAAGATTCTCTTATGTTTTCACCCAAATTATTAAATGCTTCTGATGCCAGGAAAAATTTCTACCAACTACTAAAACAAGTGGCCGCTGGCCAGGAAGTCTTTATTGAAAATACTGATACGGGAGAAAAATTTCAAATTGTCAAAACTGACCCCAAACCCAAGGCCGATAAGTTGCAGCTGGTTGAAGAATTAGGAAAGGTTGGACTAAAAACTATGCCTATTGAGGAAATGAAGTCGATTTTAAACACCACGCACGATATTAAACTACCATGATTATTTATCTGGACACCAACTTTTTTCTCTACTTATCCGATGCCACTTCCCCTTTTTATTCTGAATGTAAATCCATTGTTTCAGAATGCCAAAACAAGGGAATAGTCATGGCCACTTCCGTTGAGACTATTCAAGAAATTATTAATTACTCTAAAAATGTTAAAGAGCTGGACAATGGTTTAGCTATTGCTGAAAGAGTTATAAAGATTGTTGACCAACTATATCCTGTTTATCCTTCAACCATCCAGATATATCTTAATCAAGCTGAGATTTATCATAAACCTTCTAGTCGGGACTTACTGCATTTAGCTACCTGTATAGAAAACAATATAAAATATGTACTGACCTATGATAAAGATTTTTTGAACTTTGTTGATATTGAACCGCTAACCCCGGCTGTTTTTATGGCTAAATATTCCTGATTTGGTAATATTAGTGTAAATTTTATCCTGTAGTCATGTCTCGTCCTTGACTGTATTTGTACCCCTGTGATATAAAAGATATGCATATGGCAGATAAAGTATCCCTTGAGAACCTCCCTGATCTATTAACAGTTAAAGAAGTGGCAGAAGTGCTGCGAGTCTCCCCTCTTACTATCAAAAGATGGGGCAAAAGAGGCAAGTTGCCAGCTATCCGAATCAACTCTAGAGGTGATAGGCGTTATAAAAAAGAAGCTGTCCTTTGGCTTCTAGGAATTACCCAAAAAGTCACCTAAGAGCTTCTTTTATTGAAGCTTCGCTTATAAAAAAGAAGCTGTCCTATGGCTTCTTGGTATAACTCAGAAGACTGTTTAGACGTTTTCTTTCTTGATTCTCCTTTCAGTCGAATTAAAAAAGAAGCTGTTCTTTGGCTTCTAGGAATTACCCAAAAGACTGGCTAAAAAAAAGCACTCCTTAAAGCTGTTAAGTAATAATATTTTTAGCTTCTTATCCATTGTCATCTTTTTATTAATCAGGTCATTTTAGCTACTTTTTGGGCGTCTTTTTTTAATTTTTCTATAGGTTCTATTTCGAGCTTATAGGCATTTTTAAATAAAAATGTATATAGGCTAAAGTTATCCGCAGTTATCCACCAAAGGTTGTCTTTTGATTAATCCCCAAAAACGACTTTTTTGAAACTTTTTTTTATTAAGTCCTATAATTTATTTGGTCATTTTCGAGCTTTTGATTATTTTTCTTAAAATGACAAAAAAAGACGCAAAACTGGCCAACTAATACCCAGTTTCTGTATAAGCAATGCATAGATGATTAGCTTCAAAAATGTATATTTTGGTGAAAAAAGGCAATTTTGACATATAATATCTTATAGCTTGAAATAAGTCTTATAGTAGCTGGATTTTGTAAACTGTCTTTATTTAAATGCGGTGTATGCCTATCGAGTCCTTAACCAGGCCAATACAAGGCTGTCCAAGGTTTAAAATGGTCTATTTAAGGGTATTTGTGGCTAGACTAAGAGCATCTGTGATCCTTTGAATCTATTTAGCTTCCGATAATTCTAAAATTAATGGTGTATTAGAAAGGCCTAAAGTATTTTCTACTGATACAAAGTATGCTTTAGCAATCAGGTTATATGTTTTGCTAATATGCGTAAAATAGGTTGGTGTATAGGCAAAAACGTTGATTTGAGGATGATTTATTTATTGAAAAGAACAAGAAATGTAAATTTTACTAAATTTATAAACCTAAATAGCCTCCAGGGCTGTAGAATCACCCTATACAACCATTCAAATCCGAGCTGACGCAGCCATCTGGGCGCACGAGGCGTCTGGCCTGACAGGTAATCAAAGGCCCCACCTACTCCCAGCATAACCTTCACATTAGTCTTTGGCAAGTTTTTAGCCATCCATTTTTCCTGTTTAACATGCCCAAATGCCACAAACAGCAGATCTAGCTTTCGGCTGTTTAAATTGTCGTAAAAGTCGGCTTCTCGGGCCTCAGAGATGGTGTTATTTTGCTGGTAGCCGATTAGATTTTGCATTTCAAAAAAAGTATGATTGCCATCCTGATCGACAGATAAATTTTCTTGAACAAATTCGATTTTAACACCTAAAAACCTTTCTTTTAAGCGCTCGGATAATACGACTGCTACGTTTTTCTCTCCACCCAAAAGGCCTATTTTAAAGCCTTTTTCAGAACTAAGACTTACCAATTTTTCCATGATATCTGTTCCGGTGGTAGTAGGAAATGTGTTGTCGGGTAACAAAGTAGGGAAGAGGAAAAAAGGCCATTTTAAAACTCGTTTTATGAAATTCTTTTCTTGCTGAATCGCTAGCCCCCAGCCAATTCGAGCTGAATCCGGTATAGCTAGATCAGCATCATTCAAGACTTTTAAAAAAGCTGGATCATTTTGAGCCAGCATCACCATCTCGACATTTGGGGTTACTACATAAGCCTGTCTGTTTTTTAGAATCCAATCTTGAATAGCCTCCACACCTTGTGCCAGTGTGACCTTGTCTATCCCCACTTCAGCTAATTTTAGCTTCATTGCACCCTCCCCGCCGTCGTTTCAAGAACTTTGATAGTCTGCCTGGCAGCTTCCGACCAGCTAAATTTCTTCAGTTGCTCTTTCCCATGTCTAACCAGCTCATGACGTTTATCGCTATCTAAGTAGAGTTCTTGCATTGCTCTCATAATACCATTTACTTCCTCTGGATTGACTAAAATAGCCCCTTTTCCGGCAACTTCGGGCATAGATGAGGTGTTAGAAGTGATGACTGGTAATCCAAAGAAATAAGCCTCTAAAATCGGCAGGCCGAACCCTTCAAAAAGGGAGGGATATGTCAGTGCTAATGCAGAGATATAAAGCGATTTTAGCTGAGAATCATCTACTCTACCAGTAAAAACAACTTTATCAGCTATGCCTAGCTGCTTGGGGAGGCTGATGATATCTTGGTAATCCCAGCCTGGTTTACCAGCTATTACTAGCTTCATATCATTTTCTCCGGCTTTATTCTCGATCAAAAAAAGCGAGAAAGCCTCGATCAAACGGATCAGATTTTTGCGGGGTTGAATGGTTCCAACATACAGAAAATATTTGTGCCTACTAAGCTCGAATTTGCGTAAGGTTTTATGTATCACAACTTCGGATGGCAGATCATCTGACAGATTCACCCCCTCATAAATGACACTAATATTGGCTTCTTTTACTCCGGTTTTTTTTAACAGATCGTTTTTAGTAGACTTAGACACCGCTATCAGATGTGAAGCTGTCTGAAGCTGATATCTGGTGATAAATTTTAGATAAAGCTGTTGCTTCAACTGATGTGAAGCTGGTAAATATTCTGCCCCCAGATCGTGGACAGTCATAACTGTCTTTAATCCTGGTTTCCGGATCAAAGGTAAAGTGTGAGACGGAACAAATAAAACATCTAATGGGTCTTTGAAAGTTTGTTTCGCGAGTCCCCACTGTGTCCACAAATACGGTTGATTGATAAAAACAACTTTTGCGTTCTGTGAAAACTTGTATTTTATTTTTTCACGAGGTATCCGAGTATATACATAATATTCATTCTCTGTATCAATCGATAACATCTCGTGTAAAAGCTGTTGTGAATAGTTTTCAGTACCAGTTGCCTCTCCATGAAAGGCTCTGGAAGCATCAAATCCAATTTTCATTCTCTTAGCGTATAGCGGTAACCGATTAGCGTCAAGTGACAGATGAAATCGGATAGATCTGATGAGATCAGATTGCTTTTGGTAGTTCACTTTTTAGATCAGATAGATCAGATCTTTAACTCTTTTCCGATCTATCAAACTCATCAGATCTTATCCGTTTTCCGGGGCTGTGAAAGGGCTCTAAAACGCTTTACACATTGAAAGCTTGCTCGTACTCCATCTGGTTGCATAAGGTTTTGAGGCAGAAAAAGGTAATAAATATATTAATATAATGTATTGACAAGAAGGGGCAAAGTATATGCATAATGGAGAGTAAGATTATGCAATATTAATATAAAGAATATGCAAAATCCTTATGCATTTTTGAGGCTAATCAGAATCAACAATGAACAAAAAACTGCCCCTTACTGATACAGAAAAATCAATTCAAGAGCTGTATTCAGAGAACCCAAATTTAGTCACTATCCAAAAAGCGGCCAAAGCACTCAAAGTCTCCAAAGACACTCTGCGTCGTTGGGAAGCTAAAGGAAAAATTAGTTCTATTCGAACCACCTCTGGTTACCGGCTGTATGATCTTAAAACCTTAAGCAAAGCAGCTAAAACTAAAAGTACTCCGGAGTCCCCAAAAGAAAATGTCACCACCAAAAGAATCATCCCCGCTTTCACTTCACAGACTCCACTTATTCCAGAAGTCAAAACTGCTGAACACTCTTTTTATCAGTTTGCCAATCTGAATCCAGAGATTGTAAAGATCCCATCAAACCAACCAGTTTCTTTAGCTCCTTCTGAGCCTGTGAAAAAGTATTTTTCACGAAATATAGTTACTGAGCCTGTAAAAAACTTTAGTAAATTTAGGATTTACACGCTAGCTGCCGTATTAGTTGTCCTTCTCTCCACAGCTGCTATGGCTGCAACTTCTCATAAGCTGGCTTTTATAAAAGATTTAGCTCCAGTGAAGTTCCTATCAGCTTTGTATCAAAGTACGCCTAAAGAGCTACGCCCTTCACAAGAAGTTGCTTTAAGTACTTCAAAACCAGAGGTATTGGCGGCCTCTTCCATCGCTAAAGAAGGCAAATTTTTACAGCTAAGTCTGGATACCAATATCGTTGGCAATCTTGCTGTCGAAGGTGAAGGAGTTTTCACTGAAAATATCACTGCTCCAAATGTAATCTACAGTTTAGTCGCCGGAAATAATATATCAATTACTGGTGACCCGCAAAGCCCGACTATATCTAGTACAGTCACCCTGAATGATGCAACCAACACTACAAAAGGTATCGCCTCTTTTTCATCGACATTTTTCACAGTTACGGCAGGTGCGGTTTCGATCGCAGACAGCAGCATTACTGATACACAGATAAAGGACGGAACTATAACAAACAGTGATCTTGCGAATACTTCTATAACAATCAATGCTGGATCTGGACTTTCTGGTGGCGGAACCGTCTCGCTTGGAGGATCTATCACTTTATCTGCCACTGGCGGCGGTGGTTCTGTTAGTGGTGTTAGTACTATAACCGGTACAGCTGATCAAATTATTGCTTCAGCTTCTACTGGCGACATCACTCTTTCACTACCCCAATCGATCGCTACAACTTCTTCACCAGAATTTGCCAATTTGACTTTATCCGACCTGGATGCCAATGGAGTTGTTTTCACAACAGGTGCGGGGTTGCTTGACACAGTTACCACCGTCTCGACTGGAGAATGTTTACTGAGTAATGGCGCGGGTGCACCAACTTGGGGTTCTTGTTTTTCCGGATCAACCAGTTTTACTCTAGCTGGCGATAGCGGACCAAATCAAAGTATCTCATCTGGTGATACCCTTACTATCAATGGTGATTCCAATATAGCTACTACCGGTGTGGACACTGATCACTTCTCTGTAACCCTGGCAAGCGCTTTAACTGGTATCACTTCAATCGACACAATCGCGGTTAGTTCAACAGCTTTGACATTTGCTGGAGCAGGCAGTATTAGCTCAACAACAACCGCAGCTATCACAATTGACTCTGGGACAACCGGAGATGTTAATTTAGGAACCGGTAACAACGCTAAAACGATCAATTTAGGTACCGGAACAGCTGGTAACACTATCAATATCGGCACCAACAATACCGTCGCTGATGCGATCAATATTGGTTCGGCTCTGGATACAACTACTTTAGCTGGAGCCTTCACTTTATCGGCGCTAACAACAAACGGCGGAGTTTTGTATACCAATGGTTCAGGTGCAGTAGGTCAGACAGCTGCTGGTTCACTAGGCTACGTACTGACTTCAAATGGCGGTGGAGCCCCCACTTGGACAGATCCCGGATCCCTAACGGTCAGATGGAATACAATCGATGATCCAAATGGCAACCAGACACTGGCGATGGCTGACTATACTACTACCTGGAATTGGGGAACAGCTGATAATGAAACAGCATTTTCGGCCACAGCCAATGCACTAACCAGCGGAACATTATTCAACCTCTCCTCGACCAGTACAGCCGGAACAGGCTCCGGCAATTCTTATCTTTTAGATCTCTCAAGATCCGGTACCAATTCTAATGCCTCTCATACAGCTTATGGCATTAGATCCCAAGTTACTAATACAGGTACAACATCAACTAATATTGCCGGATACTTTTCATCCTCAGGAGCCACCAATAACTACTCCGCTATCTTTGCCTCAGGCCGGGTTGGAATAGGAGATACTACTCCTGACTCTCTGCTCGATATTGAAGGCTCTATCACCGGAACTCCATCCTCAACTGGTGCCTGGCTAAACTATACCGGCTCTACTTTTACCGATAGTGCTACCTCCGCCTCCGGGACGGCGACTACTTTTGCCGCCAACGCTTTTGGACAGACAACTCTGGCCGCCACCAATTCCAATGTAACTACCACAAATGCTGCAACTTTATATATCGCCAATGCTCCGACAACCGGTTCAAATCAAACTATCACCGCACCATTATCCTTGCTGGTTGATAGCGGAGCTTCCAGATTTGACGGCCATGTCGGCATCGGAGGAGGCTTTAATAACATCGCTGTTAGCTCGACACAGGTTTTGGGCATCTCCGAAGCCTATTCAGGAACCTCTTCGTTTAGTCATCTAAACATTTATGGCGCAGTGGCGCCAAGTTCAAGTTATGGCGTTACTGGCTACGCAGCATATGCAAACGCAGAGCTGCATTCATCTGCAACTGCTGGTGTTACAGGTAGCTTAACTTCAGGGTATTTTAAAACCTCCAACGGTAATACTACTCAATCTTTGGCTACAGCCTACGGTGTCCAAATCGCTACAGCCACCACCGCTGGCGGAGCTATTACAACTAATTACGGTTTATTTATCGATGATCAAACAGCCGGAAGTTCAGATTACGGACTCAGGATCGATGCCGCTGATACTCAAACTTTATGGATAGCAGGAGGAGCTGATGCTACTACAGCCTCAGCTGGTATAGCTTTTGGATCATCCAGAGACACTAACCTTTACAGAAGCGCCGCTGATACTCTAAAAACAGATGATGCATTTACAGCAACTGGACTTATAACTGGTTCGACCGGACTGACAATCACAGGTGCAACTACCTCACTAAACGCTTCCTCCAACTTCAACACCAATATCAATACCGGCACCTCAACTGGTGCGATCTCAATTGGAAATTCCTCCGCCGGTGCCATCGCTTTATCTACCGGATCTACTTTTGGAGTAACCACCACTACTGGATCGCAAACTTTTACTTCAGCTAATATCACTGGTGCAACAACCTCTTCAAGCTATGTCTTTAACGCCTCTTCTTTGACATCTGGAACCGCTCTTTACCTTACTTCTACTGCTACATCCGGTAAAACTGTAGATATCAACGCGTCACAAACTTCTGGAACTATCTTTAATTTAGCTTATGGCTCAGCTAAAACATTAACTGGTGATCTGACCGGATTGTATGTTGATCTTAACTCCGGCAATGTTGATGCCACCAATCAAAACCTAACCGGAGTTAATTTCAAAATCCCAACAGTGACAGATACTCACACAACCGGCACTAAAACATTGACTGGCTTGCTGGTCAATTTTGGTTCAGGAGCTGGAATAAATCAAAATGGAGCTGGTGGAACTTTGGAATATATTGCTGGAGACTTTCATATGCCGGCTTTGACACAGACAGCTGGTACTTTAAATGCTTATGGTACCAAGATCACAACTCCCGCAACTATTACTACTGGAGGCACGGCCTATGGTTCTTATATTTCAGCAACTGGAGTCGGAGCAGGCTCACTTTCAGGTTTAGGAATATCATCAATCACTGGTGGATCAGGCACAGAATATGCTCTTAATATCGGAACTGGCTGGGATGCCGTACTACGGGTTGGATCTACCACAGTCATCAATGGATCAGGTGTGACAACTGCGGTTGGAGGAGGTACAGGCCAGTCTTCATATGCTGTAGGGGATCTTTTATACGCAGATAGCACTACTACCCTGGCTAAAAGAAATATCGGCAATGAAGATGAAGTACTGACAGTGGTTGGAGGCGTACCGACTTGGACAACGGTCTCCGGAGCATCCTGTTCCAACTGTTTAATAGATGACCCGACAACGGATCAAATTATTTCACCGACTGGGCAATCTACTACTGGCCTGGCAGTACGTCAAACTTCAACCGCTTCACCAACAGATGATATCTTCCAAGTCACTGACTCAACTGGTGCAAGCAAGTATTTTTGGGTTGATAAAGATGGTAATGTTTCAACAGCCGGAACATCATCTCAAACACTTACTTTAACACCTCTTAGTGATACAACTGCGCTGACTCTGGTCGGTACAAATGTCACCAGCCAGTCATTGCAATATATCAATGCAAAAAACCAGTCTGCTACCAGTGGTATTTTAAATATGGCCTATGGAGCTGCTGAGACTCTGACTGGTTCAGTCATTGGTATAAGGACCGATCTGTCAACCAATGTTACAGCCACCAACCAGTCAGTTACCGGCTATCAAATCACTCTACCAAGCGCTACCAACACCTCCGGAACTCAGACATATAAAGGTTTAGCTATTTCAGGTGGAGCAATTAATGAAAATGGTGGTACCGCCACTACCTTTACCGGTGTAGATGTCACTATCCCGGCTTTAACTCAAACTTCAGGCACACTAACAGCCTATGGCACCAATATCACCACGCCATCTTCAATCACTACAGCTGGAACTGCTTACGGCATCAATGTCGCGGCTTCTGGCGTGGGAGCCGGAACACTTTATGGATTGAATATTTCTGACATAACTGCCGGGGCTGGCACTGAAGTTGGAGCGCAGATCGGCTCAGGCTGGGATACCAACCTACTTTTCAATGACACCTCAACTCGGGTCGCTGTGGCTAATGGCGGAACTATTACTATACTAGACTCTGCCGGTAACTCACTCTGTACGATCACTGACAATGGTAGTGCTGGAGATTTATCATGTTCAGGATCTATATCTGGTTCTGGTTCGGTTGGTTTTTGGTCTAGAAGCGGCTCTACCCTATCTACCACCAATGCTTCTGACAATGTCACTGTAGATGGGACTCTAACAGCCAATGGCACATTTGACGCCAACGGCCAGTTTGACCTAGGTGATGGGGGTGATGCAGGGACTATCTCCGCTACGACTTTGGATATTGATGCTACTGGAGCATTACAAATCAACTCTTCAGGTGGAGCAATCTCTATTGGTAATGATGCCGTAGCTCAAAATATCAACATCGGCACTGGTGCAGCTGCTAGAACTATTACCACCGGCAATTCAACTGGCGCTACAGCTTTGAATTTCACTTCTGGAACAGGTTCACAGACTTTTGCCTCATCTGTGGCTACAACCTCAACTACTTCCAGTGCTTTTGTATTCAATGCCAATTCACTTACATCTGGAACCGGAGCCTATATCAACTCAACTTCACTTACTACTGGTAAACTTTTCCAGCTTTCCACCGGAGCTGCTAATACTTTGACCTCTGGAACACTGGGGGATATCCGCACAACCTCGACTGCTTTGACAGGGACCACAGGCACTGGATCATTACTAAATCTGGATTGGTCTCCTGGCTCCTCTACCACAGCCACAGGTGATCTGTTTGCTTTGAATATTGGATCAAATGGATCTACTACTGGAAACTTATTTAATATTTTGGACAGTGGGTCATCAATCTTCTCGATCTCAGAAAATCAAGTTACGACCTCACTTCCTGCCAACTTCACTTCACCAGGCGATGTGTCAATCGCCTATGATTTGAGCTTTACCAATCCTACTGCCTCTTATATCAAGTCCTACGCTGAATTGACTATTCAGCCAGGCGATCCATTTGGCTCATCCAATTTGACTATCTCTCCTTATAATGAAGGCTCAGTCTATATCCCTTCAAATGTCGCAACAGCGTATGGATTGGATGTCGATGCCAACTTACTGTCGACTGGTCGAGCAGTTGATATCTCTTCTAGTTCAACAGCTGGTGGTGCTTCAGGATCTTCATATTTACTTTACCTAGACCGAAGCGGAGCCAACTCAAATGCCACCCACACTGCCTATGGACTTTACTCCTCGGTTGCCAATACCGGGACAACCAATGTCAATATCGGAGTATTCTCACAAGCGAGTGGGGCAATTACAAATTATGGTGTTCAAACAGGTGCTATCACTTCAGCTGCATCAGGCACCAATTATCAGTTAAATTTGGGAGCTATCACAGGGGCATCTTCAGCAACTTCAGCATCAATCAATACAGGGGCAATCTCCGGGGCTGGGACATCTTCATCTGGCATCACTTTAGGCGCCAACTCTTCCACTGCTACCACAAATTACGGCCTCAATATTGGCGCCATCTCTGGAGCTGGAACGACAAATTATGGCATTAATATTGCTGGTGTTTCGGGAGCTTCGACCAACTATGCAATCTATGTTGGATCGGGTAACGTCAATATTCAGGGGTTAACAGCTTCTTCAGCAGTTTACACTGATGGCTCAAAGAATTTGACTTCTACTGCTCCAAGCTCAGGAACGATTGGCTATTGGTCAAGAACTGGGACTACTCTCTCTCCAGCCAACTCTGGTGACTCAGTTTTACTGGACAATAATACCGCCTTCCAGATGAAAGACACTGGCGGTACCACCAGATCGTTGGTTTCGATAAACTCCTCCGATATGCAGACATTCGGAGTCGGGGCTTATAACGCCACTTACAACGGATACCGAGTTGATATAACATCTGCTTTGCCTTTGGGACAGGGTGTTGATTCAGCTTTTGATATCAAATCATCAAGTGATCTTGGTTCTTCGGATGAATTGATCCAGTTTGGAGATTCAGCCGGAGATTTTATGACTATCCTGGGCGGCGGTAATGTCGGTATTGGTGACACATCCCCTGCCGCTCTCTTCACTGTTGGTTCAAGTGACGCCTTCCAGATCAATTCTTCCGGTAACATCGCCAATATCGGCGGCGCTGCTCATACCATCGCCAACTCCTCCGGTGCTTTGGGTATAGATTCGGCTACTACCGGTGCAATTAATATCGGGACAGGCGCTAATGCTAAAACAATCACCATTGGTAACTCTACCGGCGCTACTGCTTTAGCTTTCAATTCAGGCACAGGCAGTCAGACATTTACCTCTCAGGTAGTTAGCGGCACCACTACCAGCTCAGCATTTGTATTTGATGCTACATCTTTAACTACCGGTACTGGTTCATACTTCACATCTGATTCAATAACTCAAGGTAAGCTAGTTCAGATCGCTACTACCGGAAATACCCTGACTTCAGGCACTCTGGCTGATATTCGTACCACTTCCACTGCTTTGACAGGAACCACAGGCACCGGATCATTACTAAATCTAGATTGGTCTCCTGGTTCTTCAACCACAGCCACAGGTGATCTGTTTGCTTTGAATATTGGATCAAATGGATCTACTACGGGTAATTTATTTAATATCCTAGACTCTGGAACTAGTATTTTCTCCATATCGGAAAGCGCGATGACTACTTCTTTACCTTCCAATTTCACTGCAGCTGGAGATGTGACAGTGGCGTATGATCTGAACTTTACCAATCCTACTGCGTCTTATATCAAATCCCAAGCTCCTTTAGCGGTAGTGGCTGGGGAAACTTTTGGTTCTTCAAATCTGACTTTAGGAACCTACAACCAAGGCACAATCGTCTTATCAACCAATAACACCACATCCACTGCAGTTGATTTGACCAATACTACTTTGACAACCGGAACCGGTATTAACGCTTCTTTCTCAGCATTAACCACTGGAACAGGTATGTCTATCTCTTCTTCATCAACTGGTCAAACAACCTCAAGCTTACTCAGTGTAGTTCAGTCAGGGGTCACAACAGGATACACTGGAAATGTTGTAAGTATAACTGGATCAAGTACTACTGGCGCAGCCAATGTATTGGCCCTGACAGGAGCCAATACTACAGCTGGAGCAGTACTTAGTATCAATGCGAATACTGTGACTACTACAAATGGCAGAGGACTAACTCTGACCGCCAATGCACTGACAACAGGTACAGCTGCCAGCATTACCTCAAGTTCATCTTCACTGACAAGTGGAACACTCCTAAATGTGGCTCAGACAGGTGTCACCACTGGACAAACAGGCGCCACAGTAGCTATTTCTACAACCGCTACCACCGGTACAGGTGCAAGTGCTTTATCTGTCACTGCCAATGCTTTAAATGGTCAGGGAAATGGGTTGTTGGTGAGTTCATCTACTACTGGTGCTTTGACTAATGGTCTAGTTCGGTTTAATGCTTCGGCCGCTCATACTGGAACCGCTGTTCAAGTGATTAGCGGAGCAACAACAGGTAGTGCAATGTCTATTGCTGCCAATTCATTAACACAGGGTACAGCTCTTGATATTTCTTCGACCGCAGCAGGTGGTTTAACATCGGGCAAACTTTTATCACTTAGCAAAACCGGTGGTACTTCGGCAGCATTTACCGGAGATATCGCCAATTTGGCTTATTCAAGCACTTATACAACAAACTCTTTAACTCATAGTGGTAATGTACTTGATCTATCAAGAGCCATCACTATCAGCACAGCTATCACAAATACCGTCTCTGGAGCATTGCTTACCATTAGTGACTCACAGACAACCAATACCAATGGCAGTGCCACAATTACTTACTCTGGAGATACTGTCTCTATAACCAGAGCTGCTACCCGCACTACAGGTACACTAACCAATTCTGGAAACCTGATGACCCTGACCAGTAGTGATGCTTCACATACTGGAAATACTTTATCAATTGCTGATTCCGCTACTCATGCTTCAGGCGGTAGCTCTTTGCTTATTACTGCTAGCGCTATCACCAGCGGATCAGCTTTGTCGATAGTTGGCCCATCCTCAGGAATAACAGGTAATCTGGTCAGTATCGCCACCAATGTAACTACCGGAAGCGCTATGAATTTAACTCCGACTTTTTCAGGCTCGGCAGTGACCGGATACGGGCTCAATGTAACCGGAAATGAATCCACCAATACCGCCAATGCTGTGATTTTGTACAACGCCTATATCAGAGCAACAGGTAATGCTGCTAAAACTATTTACGGTCTGCAAACCGATATCGGCACTTCATCTACCACAGCCGACTTTATATATGGAGGTCGCTTTACTCCAATCACAAGCGGTGCTATCAGTTCAGGTATCAAACAAGCTATTGGTGCCTATGGTGCTCCAGCTGGAAGTGGCACCAATACTGGTGGGACAGCTCAGATGTATGGTTTTTATGCCAATCCGTCCTTTACAGCAGCTGGAGATACCAGTGGAGCTCAGACTGAACTGTATGGTATCTACACGACCAGCAGTATGGCTTTGACTACCAATGGTAATGGTCATCAGTACGGAGTTTATGTGGCAAATGGAACCTCTACAACAACCGGTACGACAGATAAATATGGAATTTATATCGCTAGCCAGACTGGGGCAGATACCAATTACAGTATTTATTCGGCTGGTGGAGACAATGCATTTATTGGCAGGGTTGGTGTGGGTACTACACCAGCCAACTATACTTTGCAGGTTCAAGGGTCAGTAGCCGATTATCTAGGCAGCTTCGTTAATACTAATAACACTACCAGTGCAACTGTTTTAAACCTTCGTGGAGGAAATGATACTTCGGGTACTTTTATTGATTTTAGAAGGAATGATAATACTGCTGTCGGTTCTATTACTTTTTCTGGTGGTAATACCACAGCTTTCAACACAACATCAGATAGACGACTGAAAAAAGATATTGTCGACACAAAATACGGACTTTCTGATCTGCTCAATATCAATGTGAGTGATTATCGATTTATCAATGATCCTTCAAATAGCGACCATACTGGTTTTATCGCTCAGGATCTGTATCAAATCTATCCTGAAGCTGTCACTCCTCCTATCACTTCTGACCGCTATTGGCAGGTTGACTACGGAAAAGTCACACCATTGATCGTCAAATCAATCCAACAACTAAACAATAAAGTGGAAAATGCCCTGTTAAGTATTAATCCAAACGGCCAAGCCAATACAGTCACAGCATCACAGATTGTAGTTTCAGGTGACATCAATGCTACAGGTATTGTTAAAGCCACAGATTATAGCCTAAATGCCTCAGAGATCAACCGGGTCGGAGTACTAGCATCTCTTCCAGTAGATCAGCAAAATCGCGCAAGTGTCTCTGACACTCTAAATCTACTGGCTCAGGCTGCCAATGATCAGGAATCGCGCATTGCTGACTTACAATCCAAAGAAGCTTCTACAGCAGCTGCACTGGCTGATGCTAAAGTATTGGGTGAACAGGCTCTGACACAAACATCTTCCTTGCAAGATTCAGTAGCCTCTACTTCAGCAACTATCGCCAATCTGTCATCTCAGATTGAAGAGCTATTTGCCTCTATCACAGGTAACTCAACCCCATCCGAAGCTTCCCCCTCTGATCAGCTAATCAGCCAATCAACTGATCCGCTGGATTTGACACCTCCTACTATTATGTTTGCTTCAGACTCGGCCACTTTGGACACCTTGACTGTCAACTCACAAGCTACAGTCTCAGGTCAGCTAACAGCTTATGAAGGGGTATTCCAAAACAGTTTGAAGTCTCTGGGTGACACATTCCTAGGTAAAACCAATATTGCCGGCGATCTGAGCGTTGACGGTACTTTTTCAGTCACAGAAGGCAATAAAGTAAATGCCTTGCCAGTTCTTTATTTCCAGACTTCTGCTCTGGCTGAAGCGGTTGATTTCTTTAATGGTCTGGTGACAATCACCAAAGATGGTGCAATTGCTGCCAAAGAGATCGTTACAGAACAAATCTCAGTCAAAGCTGACTCAAGTGCCGGAACTGTTGTATTGGCAGCTGGGCAAACCGAAATGCCAGTCTTGAATGAGTTAGTAGAGGGTGATTCAATTATTATTCTGACTTCGGAAACAACAGGCGCTCCAGCTCTGGCAGTTGCAGACAAAGTCGAGAATGCCGGATTTGTAGTCAAACTAGGATCTCCATATTCACAAGATATTAAGTTTAGCTATTTGATAGTAGGACAAAAATAATATGAAATTACGAATTATGAATTATAAATTACGAAAATTCCAAAGTGGTTTTATCAAGTTTACTAAACGTACTCTAGTAAGTTACTTAATTATATCTATTGTATTTTTTGGAACTGGTTTGATTTATTTATTTAATCCGTTTGGTACCAGCCGGGCTGATGCGGCTTGGTTTAATGACAACTGGGCCTATCGCAAAGCTATTACTGTCACCAACAGCTCAGATTTTACCGATCGTTTTGTCCATTTTAATATAGATACAACAGAAGCTCCAGAAAAATTTCAGACTGATTGTGGCGACATCAGATTTACTGATATAAACGGCAATATTCTGGATTATTACTACAATACAGGTGCTGATCAGTGTGACAATGCCGGAACTGATTTTTATGTCAATTTAAATACTATTTTAAATGGCACGATGACTGTCTATATGTATTATGGCAATCCTTCGGCAGTAAATGGCTACCTTGAGGGTGATTTTCAGGGCGCGGATGTGGTGGTTGATGGGGTCTCCTATGCTTCTGAAGAAAAAGGCACTGCACCCATAGCCTATTGGAAATTTGATGACGCCCAGGGTTCTACTACCCAAGATAGTACTTCAAACAACAAAGACGGTTCAATTACTGGTGGAATTACATGGATTACAGAAGATCAATGTTTAGCCGGAAAATGTATCGATAAACCCAATGCATCAGGCAGCTTTGTGACAGTTGCCAGCCCAAATTTACCAACTGGTGATTTTACCTACTCAGGCTGGGTAAATCTAAAAAATAACGACACTGAGACCCTCTTTAACTCCAGCAATGGCAGTGCTACCAATGAATTATCGATTAATATTACCACTACTAAAGTCGCGACCTATACGGATGGGACTTTGCGTGTGACATCAACAAATGCAGTGTCTACCAATACCTGGACTCATATCGCTGTTGTCAGATCTGGTAGTAGCGGAAGCAATATCAAAATATATATTAATGGATCTCAGGATCCTACAGCTGGCAGTGACTCAGGTGCTGCACTCAATTTTGGCAGCTGCCGGCTGATGATTGGTGCTACGGATGCATCCAGTTGCAGTGGGACTACCACATCAGCCAATTTAGGCGGCCGGATGGATGAATTTAAAATCTATAACCAAGCCTTAACAGCCAATCAGATCAAAGCTTTATACAACTCAAGCTCAAATCTGGAAGGGCTATCAACTAGTTTAGGCAAAAATATTCAAAACAGCCCGGGATCACTCTCTAATGGGCTCGTTGGATATTGGAAGATGGATGAATCATCAGGGAATGCATCTGATTCTTCAGGAAATGCAAACACCTTAACAAACAATGCCACTATTGTTTACAGCGCAGGTAAATTCGCATATGGTGCAGATATTGAAGCCAATAACAGCCAATACTTTACTGTTGCAGATAATGCCTCGCTCCAACTGGGATCTACTCTTACAATGAGTACATGGATAAAACCAGAAAGCCTAGCTGGCTGCAGCAGTTGTACTATACGGCTCATGGGTAAAGGGAGTCACAGTCAGGACGGAGCTGGAAATATATCTGCTGGTGTTAATATTCGGGGAGATACCTCAAATAATTCAAGTCTTCAATCATATATAACCACAGATGGGACAACAGCTACCAGAACGACACATCAGGTTACAACTCCACTTGTCACTGGCACCTGGTATCACATTACCTGGGTCTACGACGGAACTACCAGTAATTTGTATAAGGATGGAATACTTATTGGCTCACAAGCGATGTCAGGAACTCCCTATGATGATACACAAACTTTTATGGTTGGCGGTTCGATTAATAATTACTATGACGGACTTATCGATGAAACCCGAGTATACAAACGTGCCCTCTCCGCAAACGAAGTCTCCCAACTCTATAACTGGGCTCCAGGTCCTGTGGGGTATTGGAAGATGGATGAAGGATCTGGGACTACTATTGCTGACTCCTCTGGAAATGGGTATACTAGCTCAGCTTTTACTGGTAATACTTCTTCTACAAATGGTAAATATGGAAAGGGGCTGACGTTTGATGGGACAGATGATGTGGTACGTATTCCTGAGGGGACATATACTGATCTTGGTGCAACGACTGATTCATTTACAACCGAAGCCTGGTTTAAAACTACTACTGATTTCTCAACTGCAGCTACTATACTAACTAAACGCAATAATGGAGCGGGTGGTTATCCTTTTCAAATCAGCTTAGATTCTTCAGAGCGTCTCACTGCTGCATTTTATGATGGTACGACTACAGTAAGTTTCACAATCACTGGCACTAAAAATGATGGAAAGTGGCACCATGCAGCTTTAGTTCGAGATGTTTTTTCTGATACTGCATATTTCTATATTGATGGGGTACTCGCTAGCTCGACAAACGATACTACCACTGGTTCTCTCGCCAATAATAGTGATATTTCCATTGGTGCAGGTAATGTGAACGCTTCTTATATAGACAATGACTTCAATGGGCAAATTGATGATGCAAGAATTTATAATTACGCCCGGACCCAAGCGCAAATCATAGAAGACATGAACGCTGGCCACCCTGCCCCAGGCTCCCCTGTCGGCACACCAATTCTAAATATGCGCTTTGATGAAGGCTATGGCACTACAGCTAGAAACAACGGCAATGGCGGTACTGGTATTACCGGTACTTTAACCAGCATGGCCTCCCCTGCCACCTCAACCTCAGGTTGGACCAACGCAGGAAAATTTGGCAAAGGCATCCTCTTCGATGGCTCAGACGATGTCATAACTACCGGCACTCCTGCCGCCTTACAACTAACTTCATCTATTTCACTTTCTGCCTGGGTTAAATTTACCGGCACCTTGGCGACTAACGGGCGGGCCACTGTGCTTGGATCATTTGATAATACGAACGGTTATTTACTTGACTACATAGATACGAGCGGAACAAAATCACTCAGATTCACCGGACCGTCCGTTACCGGTGCATGCACAGTGAATAACACTTTAGATTCTAATTGGAATCATTTAGTAGTGACCTATGATGGATCCACTACGACCAATATTTATAAAAATGGCATTCTGGTGGGAACATGTGCTTCATCAGGCGCTATTGGGGTTGGATCAAGAGGAACTTATATCGGCGCAAGACCATCCACTGTAGCTGGACAAAATTTCTTTACCGGCACTATTGATGAAGTAAATATCTACGCTGGCGTTCTCACCGCTGATCAAGTCAAATTAGCCATGAACCGCTCCTCCTCTGAAGTTTTAGGATCTATGGGTGCAAGCTCAGACAAACAACCTCAGTCTGCCGCCAATGAATACTGTCCCCCGGATTCCTCATCTGCCGCATGTACTGGACCAGTTGGTGAATGGAAGTTTGATGAAGGGTCAGGAACAACTGCCAATGATACATCTGGGAATGGAAATACAGGTACTATTACTGCGGGAACCGGGAGGTATGTGAACGGCAAAATAAATAAAGCGTACAGTTTTGATGCTGCAAATACTGTAATTAACATGGGGTCGGCAACTGCCTTTGATGATCTTTCAGCACTAACTGCTGAAGCCTGGATTTATCCTAAATCAACCGGAGAAGGGACTTTTGGAAGGATTATTCAAAAAATGACAACAGCTGGAAATCCAGGATGGATTGTAATGATGACTAATTCCCCTAGTAACTCACTTCGGTTTGATGTTGACACCGATACAGTTGATTTAAGCGTAATTTCTTCAGGTAGTTCCATTACTCTCAATCAATGGAATCATATTGCTGTAACGTGGACAGGCTCTTTAACAGCAACAAATGTCCATCTCTACATTAATGGAAAAGAAACCGGTTATTCCACACAAACGAATGGAACGGGATCGCGAACTTCAGATGCTGCAGCAAATCTTTTATTTGGGAATGATTCCAGCTCTTCTCGCACATTTGATGGATACATTGATACGGGAAGAGTTTTCAATTATGCCCGTACCCCTGCCCAAATCGCCTGGAGTTACAATAAAGGTTTACCTATTGGCTACTGGAAGATGGATGAATGCCAGGGCACGACCATCAATGATGCATCTGGTAATGGAAATAGCGGCACGCTGACTATTGGAGCATCTGGTAGTAATACTGCTGTCGGCACCTGCCAGACTTCCGGAGCCTGGTTTGACGGAGCAACGGGTAAAAGAAATTATTCAATGGATTTTGATGGGACTGATGACTATATTAATGTTCCTTATAACTCTATTTTTGGCATTACTCAAAATATAACACTCTCAGCCTGGATCAAGAAGTCTGCAGATGGTGACTTCGGAGGTATTGTCTCCAAAACAAATGGTATTGATACTTGGGACTATGATTTTTATGTATGCACAGATGCAGTTTGTGGAGAGGGACGAGCTGATTATCTTTCCTTTTATTCAGATGCAGAGGGAGCTCTATTCTCTAACATAAAAATTACAGGCACAAATTGGCATCATGTGGCAGTTACAAGAGCAGGGTCTACTGCCACAATTTATGTTGATGGAATACCCGCTGGCAGTGACTCATTTTATAATTCAGCTTTCAATAATAACAGTTTGCCGATTCGAATAGGGACTGATGGTCCAACCTATGATGCCGATTCTAGTTTCAACGGACAGATTGATGATGTCAGGATTTATAACTACGGCTTAACCCATACTCAAATCAAATCTCTCTTTAATGAAGGCGCAACTCGCTTTGGCCCGGCCACCGGTGCACCTTAGATTACAATCTATGAATTATGATTACAAATTATGAATGGACTGTACAAAGAGACCTCTAATTGGGTAAAATTTTTAGACTCTATGAGACTGCCTTTTTTATTAATCCTGGATTTTGGACTGGCTTTATTCACTCTAATTAACCGCATTTTAAACTATCCTTATCTATTAAATAAAGCATCAAACTGTTTCGTAATCGA
>CAYOMO010000002.1:0-33791 GCA_964405065.1 uncultured Gammaproteobacteria bacterium | reverse complement strand
GACCTATTACCAATAACAAACCAATTGCAATAGTTGCCAAAGTGACAGAAATTTTCTTGGAAATTTTAAGCAACAACTGATCAATACCAAACGCTCCTAAAATAGTAAAATAAGTGATCGGAAATAAAATATATCTAGCAGTAAAAGTCCTAAGCAAAGCCATTTCAATAATGAGAGGTACGAAACTAATCAGAATAATGGCTATTAAAAAAAGATTCTTTTTCAAAAAAGCCCAAACTATACCGCAACCTAGCACAATTAAAAAACCATACCCCAATAAAGTAGGAAACCAATCTAAAAGATCTCCTAAATGAGGTAAAAATGGATCCCAAGGCCTAAAAACAATATCCAGTGGCGACAAAACATAATCCTGGTTTCGAGCATTCAAACTGGAAAAACTAGGACCCAATCGCAAAATATTGTAAATTGCCACCGCAATACCTAAAGCAATTAACCACAAAAAAGCCAATCTTAAAATTCGACCTTGTCTGTTTGATGATTTTAAGTTGCTAATAAGCGCTGTAAATGGAACAGTTAAAATAGTAAAAAAGGCCGGAGTTTTGGTAAGCAAAGCTCCTCCTAAAAAATAACCTAAAATCATCGCCAAATCAAAACGAGGAAAACGAATTAGTAAAAATGCTATATAAATCGACCAGACTGAAAAGGCGGCTAACATTGAATCAACCAAAGCCATCCGATCAAAAAAAACGAAAAAAGGCGTAATTACATATAAAAAGGCAGTCCAAAGAGCTACTCTTTTGGAAAGAAATGTCTGACTCAAGAGAAAAAGTCCAAGTAATGTACCAAGCCCAGCTCCTACCGATAATATTCTGCCAGCATACAAAGGATCTTCAAAAATTTTAAATAAAGGCATCATGATCCACATAAAAAGTGGTGTTTTACCATCTGAAATAGGCAAAAATCGCAAAGTTGGCTCAGATTTCATCACCTGTGCCCACCGAATATAAATCGCTTCATCTGCAAACACCGGCAAAAGAGTTAGGTTTGGTAGCCGAAGTATAAAATAAACAAATATTAGTAATCCAAGTAAAAGAAAACTAATGTAATTTTTTTGTAGATAACTTGTAACTTTTGACATATATCACTAATCACTAATCACTAATCACTAATATCTTATCCCTATCTGATTTTAATATCTGATATTGATCCTTTGCTATACCCTGCTCATCTAGTCGGTACTGTTTGGTAATTAAAGTGAACTTATTTACACTACCAAACTGTGCCTGTTTATTAAACAGCCTTTTTACATCATCCCCCCGAAGTTGACTTACCCTCTTACCACCAGAATACCAAACAGCCGTAGGGCCAAAGTCGTCATCTAGGAAAAAAGCGGCATCTTGTCGTCCAGCTTCTTCAGATAAGATTTGTTCATCCGAAACATATTTTGTCTGGTCTATAAACTGAATCCAAGCTGAACGCAACTGAAACAAGGCTATATAGAGCCCAAATACCACAATACCAAAAGCCATCACAGTATTTAAATAGAGAGATGGTTTAACCCGCTTTACAAAACGCCTGCCTATCCATTCAACCAGCTCTTTTCCCACGGCATAACTAGCCGAGAAAAAGCCCAATATCAAAAAAGGATGTAGTGGAATCAAATGCCAAATATGACCTTTTGCAGATAATATAAAAGGACCAAAAAAACTAACTACAAAAAGAGGAAAAATAAACCATTTTCGATCGGCTTTTCTTTTGAAGATAGTGTAAATACCAAAACAAACTGAAAGTACAATGCCAAAAACACCTGGCCAAAACCACCTACCAATACCATCATGCACATAGGCTTTCGCAAGTAAAAAATTATCCAAATAAGAAGTTTGCCCTCCTACTCCAGGCAATCCAATCATTAAATATCTATCAAAAAAACTCCTATTGGTTAAAAACTGCGATATCAACCATATTCCTCCAATAAAAAACAACAAACTTCCAGCTGCTATGCCATCTCTCCAACTATATCTTCTTCCCCAAAAAACCAACATTAAAGCTGGCATTATCGTAAATGGAATGCCTGTTTTAGTCAGGATCACCAAAACCAATGACAAACCAAACCAGATCATCCATTTGGGGTTATAACGAGCTTTCCAAGCTGTTAAAAAAGTAAGAATGAAAAAGAATGTTAAAAAAACATCTAAATTACCGGAGCGAGATCTAAACAGAAACCAAAAAGACGAAGCCAAACCAACCGCACTAGCAAATCCCACAACTCGGTTGAACATGATTTTCCCTAAAAAATACATGGCAACAACTGATAAAAATCCGATCGCTGCCGAAGCAAATCTGACACCAAATTCACTGTAGCCAAACAAAATTTCTCCTATCGCAATTAACCAAAACCCAACAGGCGGGTGATCATAATAAGCCATCTGATTCCAAGTCAAATTGAATATATCCCCTGATTTGATAATATTTCGAGCTATCTCCGCATACCAGGCTTCATCCCAGGAAACCAAACTAGATAAACCAAGATTAAAAAAGAAAAATGGTAGTAAAAAACAGAGTAAAAATACAATCAACACATCTGGCCAAAACCACTGGTGAACTAATTTTTTCATGCTTTAGCCTTTAAATTCCTGATAAGAACCTGCAAAGTCATTAATGCGGATCTTTACCATATCCTGTAAAGCATCCAATGAATCTCGAATCGCCTGGACTCGCTCAGTACCTACATAATGCCACTCAACAGGTACCTCAGCAATTTTAAAACCTATTTTTTTAGCCAAAAAAAGAGTTTCTACATCAAATCCAGCATTTACAGCAGCGCCTTTTTTATTTAAATGTTTTTGCCACCTCACCAAAAGTGGTTTGAATACTTTATCAATAGATTCGCGATTGAAAGCTTTAAAACCGCATTGGGTATCTTTAAAAGGTAATCCCAACAAGATAGTTCTTAAGACTGAAAATCCCCAGGCCATCAGTTTGCGGATAGCTGGTGCTCCTTTTCTGCCTTTACGAGAGCCAAAAACGATATCATATCCCGCTTCAAATTTGGGCATTAGTTTTTCTATCTCTCGTAAAGGGGTTGCTTGATCCATATCAGTAAAAAGAGCAATTTCTCCCCTACTTTCAATCATACCAGTCATTACTGCGATAGCTTTACCCCCATGGTTATTACGAATCAGGCGATAATTTTTTTTATTTTCAATAAAATCTTCTATCAATTGAATCGACTGGTCTTTTGATCCATCATCAACAATAATAACTTCGACTTGATAATCCTGTTTTGATAAATAAGTATCTACATCTTGCAAAACACCGTTTCGCAGATTGTCTTCCTCATTGTATGAAGGAATAATAATTGAAAAAAGAGGTTTACTCATAAAATAGTATTATCTCAGATCGAGCAAGTAAAAAGATATGCCTTACTGGCTTTGATCAGCTGGTTGATTGTGTACCAATTTGAATACTTTCACTCCTTCAAAATTCTGCTCACTTTCTACTTTGGTCCAACCAAAAGCCGCAATTTCGTATTTTGGATTTCCAACTGGCTGACAAACCGTATCTTCACAAACCACAAAAAGTTGATCAGTAATATCAAAAGGCACCTGCAGTGGTTTGTGACCTTTAGCATCTAAAATAAACTGATAGGCTGCATCATAATTGTGTTCCGCAATCAGAGCAAAGTTAAAAGGTTTACCCTCAGCTTCTTGAATAATAAAATCTGCAATTTTTTCAGTTCTGGTAAATTGATTGTTCGGTGGCATTCGCAAAGGACTAATCGAAAAATTGGCTATCACCAGACCAAAAGTTAATATCCAAAGTCCACCAATCACCGCCATAAACTTTTTTGGCAGTTTGGAGGCCAGATACCAGCAAGCCCCAAGCAAAAGATACACCACTGGATTAATAAATCCTAAATAGTGATCATATATATTTTGCTTATATAAAGATAAACCGGCTACACCGACTAAAATCCAAACACTAAGTACAAAAAGCGGCCAATCAAACTGTTTTTTTAACAAACGATACCCAAAAAAACCAACTGGGAATAAAATAAGCACTCCCACAACCCAACTTAATATTTCGATATGCCCCCCGATATATCGACCTACCAAAGTATCAAAATATAGTGTAGGTATCCTTCCTAATGTATTTAAAAAATTAAGATTTACTGTAGTCTGTCTGTCGCTAAAAAACGTCAAAATCGCCCGAGTATTCATCCATGGATGATTGGGATTTAAATCAAAAATAATAAGAGGTGACATTAATACTCCAAAAGCGGTAATTGCCCCCACTGTTCCCGTCCAAAAATAACGATAATTAATTTGCTTTTTTATTCGCAAAAATAGTTCATACAGCCATAAAATCCCAGCTACTGGCAGTAAAATAAGTGCCAGATAATGCATCTGGACCGCAAAAGCCAAAGCAGCACCTGTAATAATAAAATAAAGAAAATTATTTTTTTTCCGAGCCCAATACAGTCCAGCTATTGATAAAAGAGCGAAAAAAGGGGCTGGATTTGGATTCCAGGATGATCGAGAATAAATAATATTAACCGGTGAAATTGCATATAAAAAAGCTGCTATTAAAGCTGAAGTTTTGCCAAACCAGTTACGAGCCAGATAATAGATCAGTCCTACAGTAGCTGTACCAATAAAAGCTACCATCACAGCCGCAGCCAATGGATTTAGCCAAAATACAGCCATTGAAATAGCCATCATGTAGTAATACAAAGGCCCTAAATACATATTTCCGACTGAAGTTGGCGGCCCTAACAGTGGAATATCACCTGTTGTTAGTATTCGCTTGATCATTAAAGCATCACGGCCTTCATCCCCTAAAAACGTCATGTAAGCATCAATACGATACAGTCGCAAACCTAAAGTAATCAGGATAACTAAAATGAAGATAATAAATTCAGTTCGATTTTTTTTGATCCACTCCATAATAATTTTCATTATTCTGTCATCCCAAAACTAGTTCAGCATGACAAGATCTGTGTTTGTTATTTACCAAAATTAAGCTCATGCCACAACTTCATCATATCAACAAAACTTTTAATAACCACCGCTAAATTGGCTCCAGTAGGTACACCATGAATTCGACGATAATGATGCACTCCAACTTCGGCAAAGCGGTATCCTTTCCTTTTGGCTTTAATTAGCATTTCTATCTGAGTGACTTTTTCTTCCGAATTAATTGGTAGTATCGATTCAAAAACACTCTTTTTGAGCATTTTAAAACCACATGAATAATCCCTGACATTCAATCCTAAAATCACCATCGCCAACATCTTCCATCCCCAAGTAAATATCCTCCTCTGAAAAGGATCAGCCCTATTTAACCGATAACCCAAAATTACATCTGCTTCATCAGTTTTTTCTAGCATTTTTTTAACTTCCTCAAATTTAAACTGTCCATCTGAATCAGCAAATACTACCCAAGGATACTTAGCTTCTGCAAAACCAGTTTTCAAGGCACCACCATACCCTTTATTACCTTGATGATTGATTAATCTTACCCGGGGATATTTTTTAATCAGCTCCTCGACTTCTTGAGCGGTACTGTCTTTAGAACCATCATTTATAACTAAAATCTCCCATTCAAGTGGTAACGTATTTAAAACAGCCACTGCATCCTCTATGGTGGACTGAATATTTTTCTCTTCATTGTATGCCGGAAAAAATACAGAAAGTGACTTAATCATAAGAAAATTTCTAATTACTAATTTCTAAATACAAAAAACTTTTAATGAATAATGGCTAAATTTAGACATTTTTAGACATTAGAAATTAGAGCAATTAGAAATTGTTTACCCTTTATGCTAGCATTAAATGCAGAGATAGTCACTATATATATGTCAAAAACATTTAAAGATCTGTCCATCATCACATCCATCACTCTTTTACTGACATTTTTCGTCTGGCTACCTCATATACTGCGGCTTGATATATATGGACTCAATTTTTCCGAAGGGTTTAACACAATCTATCGAAATTATGACGGGATGGAGTACATCACTATCGCCAAAACTCTTTACTTTCCAGAACAGATCAAAAATATTCCTCAACCCCTACCGGCTCTATATTATGCTGCTCATTTTCCTGGTTATTCACTGGCAATTCTCGTATTTGCTCCACTTCTTGGTTTTTTGAAATCCATGATTTTTGTTGCATTACTTTTTACCATCCTCTCAGCCTGGATGTTTTATTTGTTAGTCAAAGATTTCGAACTTAGCAAACACCCCCTTTGGCTAACACTACTGTTTCTGATCTTACCAGCCAGATGGCTGATCATCCATTCAGTCGGTTCTTCGGAAACTATGTTTGGATTTTTTATAATATCGGCTTTGTATTTTTTGATGAAATACGAAGCCACTCATAAATGGAAATTCATATACTTGACCGGACTGATGGGTTTTGGAGCCCAAATCACCCGCCCTCCAGGAGCATTACTAGCTATAGCGATTGGTCTTTATATATTGTGGAAGCTCTACCAGTCTAAACAAAATATTTTCAAAGGGATTGCTCAAGCTTTCTATCGATATCATCCACTACTATTAATTCCAGTTGCCTTAGGTCTGGTTTTCGGCTGGTATCAGATCGCTTATGGCGACTTTTTCTCCTACTTTAAAACCGGAGATAATATCCATTTAGTCTTCCCTCCCTTTCAGGTTTTCAATAAAGACTCCTTTTGGGTTGGTGAAATCTGGCTAGAAGATATTGTGTATGTATTTATCCTAGGATTTTTAGCGGTCATGTATTTATTTAAACAAAAACTCTATCCATTAGCTTTTTTTGTATTAACTTATTTAGTCGCCACCATCTTTGTCACTCATCGCGATATTTCACGATATGTGGCTCCAATTTTTCCCTTTGTTTTAATAGCTTTTGAAAAAGTCTTAACAACCAAAGAATTTAAAATAGTAATGGGAATTGTGGTTCTAGCAATTTATCTCTATGCTCAAAATTTTTTACTAAGTAACACCGCTCCGTATCCAAACGTTGAACTATTTGATTAATTTATATTTAAAAAGATTGAAGCAATCCATCCTTGGGCGAAAGTTAAAAAAAGATAATATCCAGCATAAATCAGTCCTTTAGATTTGGACCCACGGAAGTATAAATACGCAATAAAACCTGCAACCACAGTTGGGACAAATACCAAAAATCCAATAAAACCTAGTAAAAGATAATAAAAAGGTTGCGCAGAACCAAAGCCAAAAATTGCTGTAAGTAAAATCATTCCCAGTATCGAAGCTATTAAA
Organism: uncultured Gammaproteobacteria bacterium; assembly: GCA_964405065.1. Lineage (GTDB taxonomy): Bacteria > Patescibacteriota > Microgenomatia > Daviesbacterales > UBA10151 > CAZWRN01. Next base: position 26,563 of record CAYOMO010000002.1, on the reverse strand, counting down.
ATCCAAACTAAATTACATATAAGGGTTACCAGGGTAAATACAGTGAAGAACTTCCAATTACACATCTAAACTAATCTTTTTTGTGTCTCCAGGTGACATAGTGATTGACCAAAAAGTTCCATAACATAACTGGTGGAATTGTCGCAAAGAAATAAAAATTGTTATAAGCAATATGCCTTTCCCCAATCCAAACAAAACCATCACCAAAAATCTCATGCAATACTTTAACGATTAATACCGCAATACCTAAACCAATTGAACTTACCGCGACAAATGTCCCAAATTTGCGAAAATAATTGTCAGAGTTTTTTCTTCCCCGAAATGTCCAGATATCATTGAGAACAAAATTATTGACAATCGCTATTGAAGTGGATAATGCCTTCGCTGTAGCCGGTGGCAAGCCGTAATAATTAATAAATATCTTATAAAAAAGAAAATCAATAATAGTACCAGTCGCTCCCACCAAACCAAATTTCAAAAAAGTTTTGGCTCGTCGGCTCAGATGATAGAAAGGTATCGGCAATCCAAGTTTGTGTAACCTGGCATCTATCGAATAAGTAATAACATCATAGGTATAATTAATGGTTTTATTTTTTGAATATCCTTCTGCCCGATTTTTAAATACCAAGGGCACCTCTTTATACTTAGCTCCTGCCATAATAGCTTCATTTAAAAATGCTGGCTGAACAATAAATGTTTCTTCCCGCCAGGGCATCCGGTTGAGATTTATTCGTTTAAACAAATCGGGTGTAAAAGCTCTGGCAGAGTTTGTAACCTCTTTTATATCAAAAGGACCCATTAAAACCCTAACTACCCAGGAAGCACCAATACTAAAAATCCGACGAGAAAGTGACAAATCATTTTTCCCCCCTTTTACAAATCTAGATCCAAGAGCTAAATCATAACCATCTTCGATCGCCTGAACCAGTTTAGGCAAAACAGCCACCTCTACTTGTCCATCCGCATCAAGCTGTGCCATGACATCCGGATGTAGATGCTCAGCTGAATATTTATGTCCTTTAATTAGACCTACACCCAACCCTCTTTCAACATTAATGTAGTGAATACGGGAATTGTCTTTTGCCAACTTTTCGGCTATTTTACCAGTACCATCTGGAGACGCACTATCAGCAATAACAAGCTCAATTTTCCATCCAGGCATCTGACTCTCAACTGCTAATACCTCTTTGGTAAAACTTTCAAGATTTTCTTTTTCATTAAAGGTCGGCAAAACAACCACAACTTTTTTTGGCATGTTAGTAGTGTATTTGAAAACCCCTGAGTTTACAATCTATTGTTTAGTAATAAGAGATAAGCCAAAAGCAAAAAAATTTATTTATTAATACTTTTTGCTTCTGTACTTGTTGCTTATCTCTATTTGAGCTAAACTCAAGATATGAAAAAAGTGCTTATTACTGGCAGTAATGGCTTCGTCGGTCAGCATTTACAGGAATTATTATCAGATTATTTTATTATCGGACTTACTCATGGCGGTGACCTAACTGATACAGAAAATAAAAAGTTTTATAGCGGCAATATTTTGGATAGTCATTTTTTAGAAGAGATTATCGAAAAACACCAACCAGAATACATCATACATTTAGCTGCTATAGCCCCAACTCATTTTAAAGATGCTGAACAGGTATTTAAGATCAATCTGCTGGGTACCAACAATTTATATCAGGCAATTATCAAACAACAAACGGACAATTATAATCCTAAAGTACTCTATATCTCATCAGCTGAAGTTTATGGAAAGACGGATCATCCTGAAAATATTGTTGAAACAGATACTCTAAATCCACTCAATTACTACGGCACAAGCAAACTGGCTGCTGACAAACTGACCACCCAACTTGCTATCAGCCATCAACTCAATGCCATAGTAGTCAGACCATTCAATCACACCGGCCCCTTACAAGGACCCGGTTTTTTTGTCCCAGATATGATCTCCCAAATTGTAGATATTGAAAACGGTAAAAAAGATGCCCACCTATCTGTGGGCAATTTAGAGAGTACTCGGGATATTTCAGATGTCAGAGATATTGTCAGAGGCTATAAATTGCTATTGGAAGCTGATACCTCTCCCGGAGAAGTTTTTAATCTCTGTTCCGGAACCGGAATCAAAATGAAAAATTTATTGGAAAAACTACTAAAAATTTCAAAAACTTCCATCCAAATCACTCAAGATCCAGAAAAAATGCGTCCCTCTGACAATCCAATATCAGTAGGAAACCACGACAAAATCACCAAGCAATTTGACTGGCAACCAAAAATTTCACTAGAACAAACTTTAAAGGATACTTTTGACTACTGGCGCAACAAGGATTAAAAACCAAGAAACAAATTACAAGTACAAATTGAGTTAAAAAGCAAAAATGGGATACTTGTTTCTTGTATCTTGATTATTACCCAAGAATACCTTAAGGTAATTTAGACATGTCAAAGACAGCGTTAATCATTGGCGTTACTTCTCAAGATGGCTCGTATTTAGCCGATCTTTTACTCACCAAAGATTACAAAGTTGTCGGAACTCTCCGCAGAACTACCAACTACTATCATCCAAATATTTCTCATCTTTTGGGGAAAATTACTATTGAAGCCGCTGATTTAACTGACTCTACCTCTTTGGAAGAAGTAATTAAAAAGCATCAACCTGATGAGATTTACAATATTGCCGCTCAGTCAGTCCCAGCTGATTCCTGGTCACACCCTTACTACACTGGTGAAGTAACTGGTTTGGGGATCGTCAGGGTGATGGAAGCAGCCAGGCAGTTTGCACCCCATGCCAAAATTTACCAGGCAACATCCAGAGAAGTATTTGGCAATATCGAACAATCCTCCGCCACAGAAGAAACCCCGCTTGATGCAAATAATCCCTACGGAATAGCCAAAGCGTATGCCCATATGATGATGCGTTGTTATCGTGAATCATACGATATGTTTACCTGCGGCGGATTTTTATTCAATCATGAATCCCCCCGCCGTTCGATGCATTTTGTCACCAGAAAGATCTCCGCCGGAGTTGCCTGTATTAAAAATGGAGTGAAAAATCCCCCACTCAATGAACTTGGTGAACCACTTGTTGATGCCGATGGCAAACTTCACCTGGGAATGCTGGATGCCAAAAGAGACTGGGGATATGCCAAAGAATACGTCGAAGCTATGTGGCTGATGCTTCAGCAAGACAAACCTCAAGATTTTGTGATTGGGACAAATTCAGGTCATTCTGTGAAAGAGTTCTGCGAAATAGCCTTTGCCCAAGTTGGTTTAAATTGGGAAGATCATGTCATCTCAAACGAAAAACTAATGCGTCCAACAGAAATTAAAGAACTAAACGGCGATGCTTCCAAAGCCAAAGAAGTCCTAGGCTGGGAACCAAAAACCTCATTTGAAGAACTAGTCAAAATCATGGTAGACGCCGACCTCGAACGCTTCAAATAATAATGCCTTTTGATAGTAATTACGTCCAGTCAATCTTAGACAAATCAAAACCAGAACTATTTTCAAAAAAGCCTAATATTTTTATATCTGACAAAGCATTAACAGTATTAAATATTTCAATCTTTGTTATAAACATCGCATTCTTAATTCGTTGGGTCTTCATTTCCCAAATCCCACTAATTTTATTTTATTTATTCCTTTATTTCCTCTTATCCAAATGGAAAAAAACATTTGCTCCCGGATTAAAAGCTTTAATATTGACAATTTCCCTTCTATCAACTGGAGTTCTTTGGTTACTTAGCTATATTATATGTTTTTATAGATGTGATCGAGATATTGCGTATCAAGCAAATATTCTAATGCCCGCTTGTATAATTATTATAGTTCTTGCTGAAATAAGAAATATTCAGTATATACGTTTAGCACTCAATCTAACCTTTTTATTAATGTTAGGAATCATAGCCGGATATTCCTAAATATTGAATATTATGCTCATCGAGTAATGTAGTATGTAAGTAATATATATCACATATATATCATCTTATTTGCTTAAGAAATTCTTGAATTCCAACTTTATTTGTCTTTAGGATATCCACTCCAAATCTTTGTTCAAACTTTTTGACTGACATCCAGCTGTGATGAGGTCTGGATGCTTTTCTTCCGGCATTAAATTCATCAAATGTCACTGGCATGATCTTGAAACTATCCAAGTTTGCTTGTCTGGCAACTTCTTTGGCAAATTCAAAAGGAGTTATGGTGTCGGTTGAAGCAATCTGCCAAATACCACCAGCTTTTTCTTCAATAATCTTGGCAAAAGCCCGAACAGCAAAATCTACATAAACTGGGGTAATCTGCTGATCTTTGATTGATTTAATCTCTTTCCCCTCTTTTAAAGAATCGAGAAAAAACCGAGCAAAATCTTTTCGCTTTTCAAATACAGCAGAATACGGCATTTCAGGACGAACGATGGAAAAGTTGGGATCAACACCCAAAACAAATTCCTCAGCCAATTGTTTAGTTTTGCCGTACCAATTGATCGGATTTGTCTGATCTTCTTCAGTATACGGAGACTCAGTTTTTTCGCCATCAAAGACGTAATCAGTTGAAACATGAACCAAATGTTTTCCATTCTTTTTAGCTTCTTGAGCTAGTGTTTGAGGAACCAGAGAATTGAGTTTGTAGACATTACCGGCTTTATCCCCTTCCTCATCCTGGCAGTTATCAACATTTGTTATAGCCACCAAATTAAGAATTACTTCAGCACCAGAGCTAGCTAAGTAACTAGCAATCTCTTGTTCATTGAGTAAATCCAAATCATTGTGAGAGGGGGAATCCACTTCAAACTGGTCTTTTGTCAGCTCAATAAACCGCGAACCAACTAAACCACTTCCTCCAAGTACCAGAATTTTCATTTAGAGAGATGCTTTATACTCCTTTAGAGTTGGATTTTTTTGATCTTTTTCAGACAAAATAGGGTCTTCCACCGGCCATTCAATACCTATTTCCGGATCATTCCACATGACACCTTTTTCAGCTCCTGCTTGATAATATTCATTAACCTGATATTCATAGACAGCTTCCTCTGACAATATCAAATACGAATTACCGATCCCGGCTGGCATAAAAACTTTCACTCGGTTGTTATCACCAATCTCCAAAGAGATATGCTTACCAAAAGTCGGTGAGTCTTTTCGCAGATCTACCAACGCAATAAAAGCCCGACCATATGGCACATATATCATCTTATCCCAGGGAGCGATATGAATCCCGCGCAAAACACCCTTTTTGGAAAAAGCATGATTTTCCTGGACATGCACCCAGGATTTTCCTAAAGCCTCTTCAAACTCGTTGCGTCGCCATGGTTCACGGAAAAAACCACGGTCATCACCAAATGTTTGACCACCTTCAATAATAAGAATTCCCGGGATATCAGTTGTTTTAATCATGTTTTTCTTCCAAACTCGCCCGCTGAGCAGACGGATCAATATTGGGTCGTCCTTCTTTCAACGGTCTCCACCACCAGTCATTGTCTTTAAACCAGTCGACGGTGAGCTTCATCCATTCTTCAAAGTTATGTTTGGGCTCCCATCCTAAAGCTCGCAGCTTTGATGAATCTATCGCATAACGAAAATCATGACCCAAACGATCAGGAACATATTCGATCATTGATTCATCCTTACCAAGCATTTCCAAAATCATTTTTGTTACTTCCAGATTGGTCCGGGATTCACCAGACACACAATAAGTCTCTCCTTCCGTACCTTTTTGCAACACCAGATCTATCGCCCTGGCATGATCTTCCACATACAACCACTCCCGAATATTTTCACCTTTACCCATTAGAGGCACTTTCTGATCAGTTAAAAGGTTGGTAATAAAGCGGGGTATTAGCTTTTCCGGGTCATGATATGGGCCAAAGTTGTTGGCACAGTTAGTAATTGTTATCGGGAGGCCATAAGTTTCGGAATACGCTCTAACTAAATGATCTGATCCGGCTTTAGAAGCTGAGTAAGGAGTTCGCGGATCGTATTTGGTATTTTCATCAAAAGGCGGGTCTTCATGAGTGAGTGAGCCAAAAACTTCGTCAGTTGAAACATGGTGAAACCTAGAAACCTTATTTTTAACAGCTTGCTGAAGTAATACACCTGTTCCTAAAACATTGGTTTTAACAAAAGCCATCGGATCCAAGATAGATCGATCAACATGAGACTCAGCTGCAAAATGGACCACCACATCGATACCATTCATCGCTTCAGCTACATCATTTTGATTGGTAATATCACCTTTAATAAAGCGATAATTTGGATTGTCAGCAATATCTTTGAGGGATTCCAAATGACCAGCATAGGTCAGAGCATCCATATTTACCACCTGATCTTCAGGATGTTCTTTGAGCCAATATCTGACAAAATTTGAACCAATAAAACCAGCTCCGCCGGTAACGAGTAATTTCATGATTAATCTAAAGCCATCAGGTATTTACCATACCCGCTTTTAAGTAGTCCTTCGGCCAACTTATGCAGCTGTTCTGTATTGATAAATTTCTTTCGGTAGGCAATCTCTTCAATACAACCAATCTTCATCCCTTGCCTTTCCTCTATCACTTGAACAAACTGAGATGCTTGCATCATACTAGCAAATGTCCCTGTGTCAAGCCAGGCTGTTCCCCGATCGAGTAAACTCACCTTTAATTTACCCATTTTCCGATATTCATCCAAAACCGAAGTGATCTCTATCTCTCCTCGAGGGCTAGGTTCGACATTTTTGGCAATCTCAACCACCTGATTATCAAAAAAATAAAGCCCAGCATTGGCATAATTGGTTTTGGGATGCTCTGGTTTCTCTTCGATGGATAAGACATTCATCTGATCATCAAATTCATAAACTCCATACCGCTCCGGATCTGTTACTCTAGCCGCGAAACCAATTCCTCCATCAACGTGCAAAAATTGAGCCAACTGATCCCCCATTTCAGAACCATAAAAAATATTGTCACCTAAAATCATCGCCACTTTATCCTTACCGATAAAATCCTCGCCAACAATAAAAGCATCGGCTAAACCTCGGGGAGAATCCTGGATTTTATATTCAAACTGACACCCCAACTGAGAACCATCCCCCAAAAGCTGCTGAAATCGTGGCATATCGACCGGAGTTGAAATAATCAAAATTTCTTTGATCCCTGCCAACATCAAAGTCGACAACGGATAATAAATCATCGGTTTATCATAAATAGGCATCAGCTGTTTACTGATAGCTTTAGTTATTGGATATAGTCGAGTGCCAGACCCACCTGCAAGGATAATGCCTTTCATAATTTTCAATTATCAATTTTCAATTTTCGAATGAAATCACAATTTAAAAATGTTCAATGAAAATTAATTCATTAAATATTGATTGGAAATTGAGCTTTGAAAATTGAAAATTCTTATCCTAGTACTCCTAATATAATTAGGAATGCTAAGCTTCCTACCAAAATATACTCAAAATAGGTGCGTAATGTCAAACTCTTGTCCATAAAATGATGCAGATATGACAAGCTAAAATATAAAACCAAAGTCACAGCTACCAATTTGAGCTGATAAAAATTGTTATGCGGATGTAAAAAAGATAAAACCACAAAGCTAGCACATATAGATAGAAATAGGATATTAATCACTTGCTGAGATATAAAATGTTTTTTCATATTAATTCCCCATGACAAACATCACTGCTTGTTGAGTAATCTGACCAGCCCCACTATTCCATAAAACACTCCCTGCCACAGACAAGAGGGCCAAATGAGGCAAATGGCGACTAGCCAGACGATGAACCATTCGTCGCCGTAATATATACAAATCCAAAGCTATCAACACCACCAAAAGACCAATAATAGTGAGCCCTACGGTTCGAGAGATACTTAAAGGGCCTAAACTAAATTGAACCGGACCAGATTCACTACCAGCCACTAATACCTGAGTAAGCTGAGGGTTGTTTGTACTAGCAACTGAACCTACAGACGGTAACGGGGCTGGGGGAGAATTTTTTTGTTCAGATAGTGCCGCCAACATATCCTGTGAAGGACGTCCAAATTCCTGAACTACTAAAACTGTTTTCTGACCATTTATTGTTCCTTCAGCCACAGCCATACCCACCTGAGTGTAATGAGTATTTATGATATTGGCTTTATGAGTAGGCGAAGCCATCCAGGCATCAACTACTTCCGGTGAAGTTTCAAAATTACGAGCTAAATTCTCCCCTGCATAGGAAAACTTGTATCCAGCTCCCTGAATAAATCCCCAAGGATCCTTACCCGATGGTGAATAATGTGCCCAATAATTTTCCTCAAACATATTTTGGGCTTTCGCTGCGGCAGCTGCATTTAGCCGGGAATCTTCCTGCAAAGGCGGAAGACCGACTTTAGCTCGCTCTTGATTGGTATGGGTAATCAGATCAGACACAGACAAAGTACTAATGCCTAAAACGGCTGTTTGGCCTAAAGGGGTAGCTCTTATAACAAACTCAACCAGTAAAAATAGCAAAATATAAACAGCAAACGCTTTAAAGGAAAGTAAATGGGCTCGATCATGCGTATCGGGGTGGGGCAAAACCCAACGATGAAGCTTCATTAAATCAGTATATCACTGCCACTATATCAAGCTGAATATTTCAATTCAGTTTCCATTTTTTTTCCATTGACAGGAATTTGTAATGCAAAAGCCAAACTATTTGCCACAGCTACCCCAACTCGCAAACCGGTATAAGAACCCGGACCGGTAGATACTTCTACCTCAGTCAGATCTTTCAGCTCAATTTCAGCATCCTGTATTACCTTTTCAATCAACCCAATCAAAGCCTGAGATCCAAATTTTTGCTGGCTCTCTTGTCGATACTCCTGGCTATTTGTGCGTAATATCACAGCTATTTTATTGGCTTCTGATGTATTAATAGATAGGATATTCATCAATGCGATTGTATCAAAAAAATCTAACAATTTAACAATTAACTAATATAAGGTAATATAAATTCGCCATGAAATTCTTAAAATTACTCCGCTTCTGGAAACTTCCCAAAAAAATTTGGATTCCGCTTATTCTTTTACTACCTGTAGCTTTGTATTGGGGTTTTAAACCAGAAACACCTAAAGAACAACCTCAAATAATTGAAGTAAAAAAAGCCGATATCCGATCTACTATTTCCGGATCAGGCACTCTGACCGGCGCCAATTCAGCTACTTTGAAATTTCTTCAAGGAGGCAAACTCGCTTATATCAATGTTAAAGAGGGCGATCGAGTCAAAAAAGGTCAGGTAATTGCTGGACTTGATACCAAAGAGCTATCTATTACCTTACAGCAAGCCAGAAATACCTACACCGCTAAAGATGCCACCGCTAAAAGAGCTGAGGATGAAGCCAAAGGCAATGATGACGATGAAACATTTGAGCAAAAAGAAGACCGAGTCTTAGCGCAAGTAGATCGTGACAACGCTTATGATTCGATGAAAAAAGCTGAACGAGCTTTTGAAGATGCCATCATAGTTTCCCCGATTGCAGGAATTGTCACCCAAGCTTCCCCACTTGCCGGCCAAACAGTTACCGGAGCTGATACCATTGCTCAAATCGTTGATGAATCAGCCATTTATTTTGATGCCGAAGTAGATGAAACAGATATCGGACAGATTAAACCCAATATGATGGCAGAGGTGACTCTTGATGCCTATCCTGATCAGATATTCAAAGGGGTTGCAGAAAAGATCATTCCTACCACCAAAACCACCGATTCAGGAGCCACTGTAGTCATCGTTCAAATCAATCTCAACTCTCCCAATTTAACCTTTGTTAACGGTCTAAATGGCCAAACCGATATTATTACCAAAGAATTAATCAATGTCTTAATAATTCCTCAGGAAGCTCTGATTGAAGATAATATGGTTTATGTCAAAACAGGTGATACCTATCAAAAAGTCAAAGTGGAAACAGGACTTAGCTCAGCAGAAAATATTGAGATCACTTCCGGACTCAGTGAAAATCAGCAAATTGTGACCAATCCAGCTTCTATCATTCCCCCTTCAAATAATCCAATTACAAAATTCATTCAATCTTTACAGAAAAAATAACCATGTATGCTAATTCATTTAAAAAATATCAATAAAATCTACCAGTTGGACGAAGATCTCACTTTCCAAGCACTCAAGGATATCAACCTTTCTATAGATAAAGGGGAATTTGTAGCCATAGTCGGACCATCTGGATCCGGAAAATCTACCCTAATGAATCTCCTTGGACTACTTGACCGACCCACCTCTGGGGAATATGAACTGGATGGCCACAATGTTGCCCAGCTCAGTAACAATCATCTGGCAGAGTTACGAAATAAAAAAATTGGGTTTGTGTTTCAGAGTTTCAATCTCTTAGCGCGAACTTCCGCTGTTGATAATGTCTCACTTCCCCTTATTTACGCTGGAATTCCTCAAAATGAGCGGATCTCTAGAGCCAAAAAGGCTTTAGACGCTGTCGGTCTGTCAGACAAATATGGCTCCAAACCGAACCAACTCTCAGGCGGACAACAACAAAGAGTCGCTATAGCCCGAGCTATAGTGACCAATCCGGATATTATTTTGGCGGATGAACCAACCGGCAACCTTGATAGTAAAAGCGGAGCTGAAGCGATGGCGATGCTGGAAAAACTGCATAATGAAGGGAAAACAATTATATTAATCACTCATGACTCAGTCACCGCCGCCCATGCCAAAAAAATTATTCGTGTCAAAGATGGCGAAATTACCTCAGAGAAAGGTCGAGATACCAAATGAATTTTTTAGAAACAATCAGACTAGCAATCAGTGCAATATTGCGCAATAGACTCCGTTCTTTTTTAACTATTTTAGGAATTGTAATTGGAGTACTTTCAGTAATTGTATTGATCGCTCTGGTCAACGGTCTTCAAAGCTATATTACCGGACAAATTTCCGGCTTTGGTTCAAATTTAATTTTCGTAGTGCCCGGCACTTTAAACGGGGGACGCGGTCCAGGCGGTGCACCGGTCAACCGGCTGCAATTCAATGATGTCACCACCTTGGAACGAAATATCGCTTCAGGTAGTGAAGTGGCCGCTGTAGTCACAAAAGCTGCGACCAGTAAAAATGGCAGCAAACAAAGCAAAAATATGACTGTCACAGGCGCCGAAGGCAATTATTTAAAAATTGTGACTGGTACTAAAATAGCTTCAGGACGATTTATCACCGAATCAGAAGCCAACTCAGGAAAAAGAGTCGCTGTAATCGGAAATACAGTCGTTAACAATTTGTTTGATGGAGGCAGCCCTTTAGGGAAAAAAATTACCATTGGAAATCTGACATATGAAGTTATTGGCACTTTTGCACCAAAAGGAGCCACTTTTGGACAAGATCAGGATAATGCCGCGATAGTCCCGCTTGATGCTGTTCGCCGGCAATTTGGCATCAACCAGCCAAACGCCATCTATATCTCTGCCCCAACCCCTGAAGATATTCCCAAAGTCTCAGCTGAAGTCAAAAAAGTATTGCTAAAAAGGCTGACGGATGAAGATTTTACCGTCCAAACTCAAGAACAGGCTCTTTCAACTATCAATCAAATAACCGGTGTGTTAACACTAGCTCTTGGTGGAATTGCTGCCATCTCCCTATTAGTAGGAGGTATCGGAGTCATGAACATAATGCTGGTATCAGTCACCGAGCGAACTCGTGAAATTGGTTTGCGCAAAGCTTTGGGCGCTAAAGACAAAGATATTCGCAACCAATTTTTAATTGAAGCACTCACACTATCTGGTTTGGGTGGGATTTTAGGTATTATTTTAGGAATTGCCATATCCATGGCTATCAGTTATTTCTTTACCACAACAGTCACACTTTGGTCAGTGGCGTTATCTTTTGGTTTCTCAATGCTAGTAGGAGTCATCTTTGGAGTCACTCCCGCTATCCGAGCCTCCCGTCTCGATCCTATTACCGCTCTCCGCTACGAATAACCTTTTTCATAATTCATATTTCATAATTCATATTTCATAATTCATAATTCGTATTTCATAATTCGTGTATAATTCCCTCATGGATGACATCCAACAAAAACTCAAAGATCAAAAAGACCGTTTAAATAAAATCAAAGCTCAACTCGATCGTGACAAGCTCCAACAAGAATCTTTAGCGCTCGAAGCCCAAACTATGAAACCGAGCTTTTGGGATGATCAAAAAATAGCCCAGTCTATCACTAGACAATTATCGGAAAAACAAAAGACTATCCAAACTATGGATGAACTGGAAATGAGAATTTCAGATGCTCTAGAACTATCTAACGACCCTGTCATGGAAGAAGATCTCAAAGCTGAAACACGCCATATTGAAAAAATTCTGGCTGATTTCGAACTTAAACTCTTTTTATCTCATCCGCATGATGAATCTGAAGCTATCATTGCAGTCCATTCGGGAGCGGGCGGAACAGAGGCTATGGATTGGGCACAGATGTTATCAAGGATGTATCAGCGCTATTTTGAGAAAAAAGGCTGGTCTTTTGAGATTTCCGATGAATCAGCTGGCGAAGAAGCCGGCATTAAAACGATGTCTATGATTGTTCACGCTCCTTTTGCTTTTGGTTTGCTCAAAGGTGAAGCCGGTACCCATCGGCTAGTCCGTCAGTCTCCATTTAATGCTGACGCTTTAAGACAAACCTCTTTTGCTCTGGTTGAAGTATTGCCTGTGATCGAAGACAATGCCGAAGTTGAGCTCAATGAAAACGATATTGAATTTGATTCTTTTCGTAGTGCCGGAGCTGGAGGACAAAATGTTAATAAAGTTTCAACCGCAGTCAGATTAAAACACATTCCTACAGGAATCGTCGTTACCTGCCAAACCGAGCGTTCCCAACTGCAAAATCGGGAAAATGCCATGAAGTTACTACTTGGTAAACTTTGGCAAAAACAACAGGAGGAACAAAAAGCTTTAGCTAAAGAGCTTCGTGGATCCAACACCCAGGCTTCTTGGGGGACCCAAATCCGTTCTTATGTCCTCCATCCTTATAAAATGGTCAAAGATTTACGAACCCAAGTCGAAACATCCAATGCTGAAGGTGTTTTAGATGGCAATTTAGATGAATTTATTGAAGCTGAAGTCAGAATTTTAAGTTAAAAGAGCAATTAAAACTTAACGAATCTGGTTGAAGGGGATTGTATAGATTCCCGCTTTGGCGGGAATGACGTGGTTTACATATATCCAGTGAGCCAAAACCATACTGGCTTCTACAACCCCCAACCTATACCCAATTAGTACTTGAAACCTACTAGCCAGAGTATGCTACAATAAAATCCATGGACGAAAACAATCGCGATCATTTCACACATAAAATGTCTCACAACTCTTCACTTAAAATAATGAGTATTATTTTAGGAGTGGCTCTTGTAGCAGGTATTGGCACTGGTTATGCTCTGGCTGCCACCCAATCTGGTTCTCCCGCCGAAATCATAACTGGTCAGGCTCAACAAGCTGATTCAGCTCATGAAGATACTCAAACATTTAAAGATTTTGCTGAAGGCAAAATCACCAAAAAACCAGAAGCCAAACCGGGTACTTATTCGGAAGGGACTCATTTACTTGTTCGTGATGGGGCAGTTCCGGTAGCTTTGACCTCATCGGTAGTTGATTTATCTCAGTTTGAAGAGAAAAAAGTTAAAGTATATGGTGAAACACAAAAAGCGATCAAAGAAGGATGGTTAATGGATGTTGGTAAAGTAGAAGAAATTAATTAAATCGAGCTTGATTTTCGCAAGTTCAGATTAGCGTATAGCGTAGCGTCTGGCGTTTAGTAAATTGCAAATATCTCCACGCTGTCCGCTCCCACTATACTCCCAAAAAAATGATAATTAGATTTGATTCTGTCACAAAAAAATTTTCAAACTCCATCACCGCTATTGATGATGTCAATCTTGAGATTCAGTCGGGGGAATTTGTCTTTTTAGTCGGTCCCTCCGGTGCTGGTAAATCCACCTTACTCCGCTTACTCACCAGAGAAAATACCCCTACTTCAGGAAAGATCACGGTAGGAGAAACAGATGTGACCAGATTAAAATCTTCTGATATTCCCTACTATCGCCGTAAAGTTGGATTTGTTTTTCAGGATTTTAAACTTTTAGAAGATCGAACTGTTTTTGAAAATGTAGCTCTGGCTTTAGAAGTCCGCAACTATGAAGAGGACGAAATACACAAAGAGGTTGAGCGAATATTGAAACTATTTGAGATCTGGGGTCGCCGCAACCTATTTCCAAGTCAGCTATCGGGCGGAGAAGCTCAGAGAACAGCTATCGCTCGAGCCATCATTGGTAAACCTGAAGTACTACTTGCCGATGAACCAACCGGAGATCTTGATCCGCAAACTTCCTGGGGAGTAATGCAACTGCTTAATGAGATCAACTCTTGGGGCACCACAGTAGTAATGGCAACTCACAATCATGAGATCGTCAATTCATTAAAAAGACGGGTTGTTTTAGTTAAAGAAGGCAAAATAGTTAAAGATATTCAAGAAGGAAAATATGAATTACATTAAAAAATGTCAAATAATACCAATGCCAAATGTCAAATTCCCAATCATTAGACATTAGACATTTAAAGTATGAGACTACTAAGCTTTGTTAAACGAAATATTAGAAGAACTCCATACCAAGCTATGGCAGCTATTATGGTGATGTTTTTAACATTTCTAACCATGCTGATCTTTATTTTGCTTGCAATGGGCTCTCACAAACTGATTAAAGAGTTTGAATCCAAACCTCAGGTTATCGGATTTTTTGAAGATGGTGCTACCGAACAAGATGTAATGGCTATTAAAAAAAATCTTGAACAGACCGGAAAAGTAGCCTCTGTAAAATACATTACCAAAGAAGAGGCATTTCAAAATTATAAAGATTTAAATAAAGCCGATCCTAAATCTCTTGAGCTTGTGACCTCTAGTATGCTTCCCCCTTCACTTGAAGTTTCTACCAACAACCCCCAGGATCTAGCTTTAGTTGCCGATATGCTCGCCCAAGAACCAGTAATTGGCAAAGATAATGTCATTATTCCAGTCGATGTGATCGACGCTATCTCCAAATTTTCTAATACAGTCAGAACAACTGGAATAATTGTAATCAGTTTCCTTAGCTTGTTTTCACTTCTAATTATTTTGATGATTATTGGCTTTAAGATCCGCATAAAAAGACGCGAGATTGAAATAATGAAACTTCTCGGTGCCACAAGTTGGTTTATTAGAGCGCCATTCATTTTGGAAGGTATTTTTTATAGCTCTTTTGGAGCTTTTGTCGCCTGGGTAATGTCTTATCTGATCTTGTGGTATGCCACACCTTGGATTCAGGAAGCAATCAAAGATGTCAGTTTACTACCAATATCTCCCATTGTAATGCTTGAACTACTACTGATCGGACAACTTATAGCTGTAGTAATCGGATTTGTTGGATCTTACGGAGCTATCAGACGCTACTTACATCTTTAACCCATTTATGAATAAACCATTCCTTCAAAAGCTTATGGTAGATAGTTTAATACGAAGTATCAAGCTCTGCTTCTTATTTATAGTTGTATTCGGATTTGTTTTCTTACTACAACCTATCAATTACAACCCACCATCTACCTATGCTCAATCATCTTCTGACCTCGAGAAACAACTTAAAGAAAAACAAGAAGAAATTAAAAAAGTGCAATCACAGCTGGAAGATGCCCAAAAACAAGAAAAAACCTTAAAAACCCAGATTCAAGTTATTGATAACCAAGTCAAAATCACATTACTAAAAATTGATGAAACAGAATTCCAAATCACCAAATTAAACAAAGAAATAGATGAATTAGAAGGCAGAATTGGCCGTCTATCCCAAAATGTTGATTCATTGTCAGAAGTATTACTCAACCGAATAGTCCAAACTTATAAACATGGTAGCACCAGTCCACTAGAACTAATCTTCTCATCTGAAGGTCTTGGAGATTTGATCCAAAAGCTGAAATATTTACAAGTAATTCAAGCCAACGACAAGAAAGTCCTTTATGAATTACAAGCCACTAAAACTAGTTACAATGATCAAAAAAATGATAAAGCTACCCGACAAGCAGAACAAGAAAAATTAAAAAAAGATCTTGAAAAATATCAAACACAACTAGCTGATCAAAAAAAAGCCAAAGATGAACTGCTTAGAGCCACCCAAAATGATGAAACAAAGTTCCAACAACTGCTAGTTAAACTGCGCGCTGATACAGAATCTATCTCGAGAGCTTTATCAAGTGGGGGTACCAAACTAGGTCCTGTCAAAAGAGGTGAAAGAATTGCCTCGGTTGGAAACTCCGGATGTTCCACTGGACCACATTTACATTTAGAAGTAATGACTCCGGCCAGAGTCGAGAATGGAATCATTATTGGCAAAGAAAACAAAGTTGATCCCAAACCCTACATTGATTCTGGTAAAATAGCCAAACCAACAGCCAGTTATAACGGCGAAGACTGTAGCAATAGCGGAGTCTGCCGACAAGGCAATATATCTACACGTTTTGGTCAAGTTTATTTCTTAGGCACTCATTCAGGTCTTGATATACCAGATTATTATGGTGCTTCTATTTATGCCGCAGACGATGGTGATGCCTATGCTACTCAAGACTCAAAAGCTTGTTATCTGACCGGTACTACTGGTAAAGGCGTCTATATCGATCATCATAATGGTATAGTAACTCTCTACTGGCATATTCCGTAGAGTATCAAAAGAGGGATGTGGTACTTTTAGTACCTTTCCTACCTTCTAACTAATTCCCAAATATTACCCAAATTACTGCTTGACACCTCAACCATAAACCCATATTATTCCGATACGGTGAAGCGTTGGTTTTTAATAATTACCACCTTTACTGCCCTTTTACTCTCTATTCAGATTGCTCACGTTTATGCAGCCTATCCAGCCCCTCTTCAGGTAACACCTCAAAATGAACAAACTGTTTCCAGTACCAAGCTGGAATGGCTAGTTCCTAACTATGCAGTAAAAACAACCTCTCCATACCGAATTCAAGTAGATGATCAACCAGATTTTCAAAATCCCACCAAAGACATAACTACTGCAAATACTTTTTATTCTCCTCAATTAGCGGAAGGTATCTGGTATTGGCGAATATTGGCTAAAGATCTAAATGGAGTAGAAAGCGCCTGGAGCCCAACCTACCAATTCATCTATTCCAATATAATTCCAACCCTCTCTCCCAGTCCCAGTATTGAACCAAGTCCCATTATCACCGCGCTACCAACACCAACTCCACTTCCAATCACTTTTTCTCCTAGTATCTCTCCAACACCGACTCCAACCGCTAGCCCTTATTTCACTATAGGTACCCTCCCCTCTACAATCAACTCAAATGAAAGTTTCCAGTTTTTGGTTAGTCTTTATCTACCTCAATACCCCCAAACTATTTTTTATCTAAAAGGGGCTTTTTATGAAGATGGCAGCTCCAATTACTTTGGACAAACCAAATACGCTGATAATTGGATCAAAAATAGCCAAACTTACTCCAGCCAATACAAAATTCAAACTGATTCCCAAGGCAAATGGCAAGGTAAGATCGAATGTATCCCTGACACCCAAGATAGCGGATTTTCCTCATCTGGCGAATATCACTTTAAACTGGCTCGATATACCGCTTTAGGCTCAGGTCCCACCTGGAGTGATAGCCAAACGGTGTATATTAATGAGATCATTAATCCTTCTCCTTCACCATCACCTACTATCTCACCCGTTCCAAGCCCTTCAATCAAAGAGGCTACAACCGAATCATTACTTTATAAGAGCCAGATACAACCTGTTATTTTAGATGAATCCACACCTTCAGCAACCGAAGCTTCAGCATCAGCACTTGACATCGTGCCTAATATAGCATCAATCGCTGGTATTGCGACGGTTGCCGGTGATATCGCTACCAGACCTCCCAGCAATTCACCCTCTAAAATCAATCCTGGTTGGTTTTATTTCAGCTCTGGAATTCTTTTTTTGATTGGCATAGCTTCGGCATTCATAGTAAAATACAAACCAGACTGGAATATTAAAAAATGGTTATTTTCTCCGAATCAACTGCAGACACCCAAGAATTCGCCGCCTCTGTGGCAGCGCGATTTACCACCCACGGAGGAGTGGTGGCGTTGATCGGAGATCTTGGAAGTGGAAAAACCACCTTCACTCAAGGCTTTGCCAGAGCACTCGGAATTCACGAAAAAATAGCCTCCCCTACATTTACTTTAATCCGCCAACACGAACTACCAGATAGAAATAGAACTTTGTATCATTTGGATTTATATCGTCTAGAAGAAATCAATGTAGATGAACTTGGCTTAACTGATTTATTTAACCAGACACAAGACATCATCTTGATCGAATGGGCGGAAAAACTAGGCGATCAACTGCCAAAAAATGCTTTGGCTATCAGATTCAAGCACTTAACTGAAAATAAACGGGAAATTGAAATTACTGAATAAACTTTCTCAAATTTTAATTACGTAATTAATTACGTTACTTTTATACCTTTTTTCTGAAGCCAAATAATAAATTTTTCTGGCACTGGCATAGTTGAAAGTCGCCCTTGTTTGACCAAATACCAGTCATCAAACAGATGCGAATCTTTGATTTCATGCAATGTAACTGGCATTTCCAATTTTTTAACAAACTTAAACCATGGTACCCAGGATTTAGGGTTATTCTTGTCAGGTTCTGCCACACGACTTACTTTGGCTACACCAACTATAGCTGGATCTCCAGTTCCACTGTGATATATCAACACTGTATCCTCAACCTTCATCTCTCTCAAAAATCTATTGGCCAAAGGATTATTGACCCCATCCCAATAATCTTCACCCACCTTTTCCAGCTCATCTATGGAATAGACACTTGGCTCCGTTTTAGCTAAAAAATATGCCATAATTTGTCTCCTTCCAAACTATATACCATATACCATATACTAAATACTAGTTATGCTTAAATCTCGTCTTAACTCATTTAAATATGCTTTCGCTGGACTAAAAACAGCTGCTCAAGATCAGCCCAATTTTTTAATTCACTGCCTGGTGGGCTCTGTTGTCATTTTTGCCGGCAGTTATTTCAATATCTCTCAAACTGATTGGCTAATCCTGACCTTAACCATTGGAATTGTGGTCATGGTTGAACTCACTAATACAGCTATTGAAGAGGTAGTAAATTCTTTTACTGATCAAGTACACCCATCAGCTAAAAAAGCCAAAGATGTGGCCGCTGCAGCGGTATTAGTATCCTCTATCACCGCCGTCATTGTTGGTCTAATTATTTTTATTCCTTATTTATATTAATATCTCTCTCTTATCTGAACTTTGATCAAACCAAACTCTTTTTCATCAACTACATTTGTAAAAAGATTTTCCTGATTTATAAAATCATCTACCAGGTACTGTTCAATTCCTCTGGTCGGCTCGATAATCAGATATTGCCTAACTGGCAATCTTGAACGAGCAGTCTCTATTTTCAAATGTCCGGCATATCCCAAAGCAGCATCTCCACCCCATATAGGTAAATAACCATATTTTGGCTCACCATACCGCTCAAATACATAGCTCCACACCATATTCACATTAAGTGGCACTGACAATGCATTCACCGATACAGGCTGTCCAGATGCATCCTGATAAATAAAATCTACTATTTTTTTCTGATCTGACCACAACATTCCAGATTGAACATTGATTGAAGGTAGTGTACCCAAAGGGTTGTATGCCTGAATCTGATAAACATTTGATACGACCATAAACCCTGTTAAAACCACACTCAACACCAACCATCTGTGGGCCAAATTAACCAGTAAAAAACTAACAAAAATAATGGCCGCCACTGATGCAGCTCCAGAATAGTAATAAAGTGGAATAGAAGCTGTATTTTTCAAATAAGGGATCAGACCAAAACCAAACCACATCAATAAAAAAACTATTTTTTTCATCTCATATTTTTTCCATAGATACCAGACAGCGATGAAGAAAATTACCAAACCGACAAATGGCGCAAAGAAGAAAAAAATGGAATCCCCAATAAAACGGCCAAAAATCAGCTCCATATTGTAGAAAACGTCTGGTTGGGACGATCCGCTTGGAATCAGAATATTATTCACTAGCGTTTTAATTCCCTGAAAATGAAATTTAAATTCAGCTAGGATAAAACTAGCTACAACAACTAGAAAAACTCCGCCTGACAGAAACCATTGCCGCCATGAGAGGGCTGGTAATTGTTTCCCCCACCAACCCACAGTCATCAGCATGATAAAAAAACCAACTACCAGATAGATCAACGGAAATTCAAACTGAATTGAAAGCCCAAGCCCTAAACAAGATAAAGGTAATCCTCGCCAATCTTTTTTAAATAGCAACCAAACAAGTCCCAAATAATAAATAAGCACCGCCTGCACAGACAGAGATGGATGATTTTGATAAATAGCAAATTGGGTTTGTTCAAAAGATACTGCATATAAAAATGCAGCCAATAAACCAGTTTTTTTACCAAACAAGAGATAACCAATTAAAAATACCCAAATTATCCCAGTCGCATTTAATATTCTTAGAAATGCATTTATCACCTCAGGGTTGCCAGATGACAAAAAATGAAAAGGAGCAAAAATATAATAATAAAGCGGGCCATGAAACAGACCATCAATCAATGTCGTTGGCCCAACCAATCGCAAATTACCCTGTAACAGCTCCTGAACAACAAAAGCATCCCGTGCCTGGTCGTATCCAAAGTAAATATTAAAAGGAAAATAAAGAAATCTGATCAGTACAGCTAATATGAATATTAATACTAATAAGTAATACTTCTCAAACAACTCAACCATAAACTAAGTGTAGCTAAAAGAATGCCTTTTGCAACAGCTTATTACCTATTGAGATATAACACATATTTAAAAATTCACTTTTAAATATTTGCCCACTGGAAAAAAGTTTCGGGTTTTGTTAGATTAATTATCCGATGGATAAAAAGCTTTATTCTACTCTTAAACAATACTACGGCTATGATGAATTCCGTCCTTTACAAAAATCAATTGTTACAGATGTTTTAAATAAAAAAGATGTTTTTGTTTTAATTCCAACCGGAGGTGGTAAATCTCTTTGTTATCAACTTCCCGCTCTAATACAAGATGGGATAACCATTGTAGTATCACCCTTAATAGCTTTGATGAAAGACCAGGTGGACGGGTTGATACAAAACGGGGCTACAGATGCTTTTTTCAATAGTTCTCTTACTAACCAAGAGAAAGATCAGGTCAAATCCGACTTAATTCAAAACAAAACTAAATTATTGTATGTTGCACCAGAAAGATTGATGCAAAGTGAGTTTTTAGATTTTATGCAGTCATTACCAATTAGTTTATTTGCGATCGATGAAGCACATTGTATCTCCGAATGGGGGCACGATTTTAGACCAGAATATCGTAAACTGTCTAGATTAAAAAAACTTTTCCCGCATGTGTCTATCATCGCTTTAACAGCCACTGCCACCGAAAGAGTCAGCCAGGATATTATCAAACAACTTGGTCTGGAAAATGCCAATAAATATCAGGCTAGTTTCAATAGACCCAATCTGAGCTATAAAATAATTGATAAATTTGACGCAGTCTCTCAAACCCTGGAATATATCAAAGATCACCCGGATCAGTCTGGTATCATTTATTGCCATTCACGCAAAAACGTCGAGACACTCACCAAAGATTTACAAGACCACGCTATTAAGGCTCTTTCTTATCATGCTGGACTGGATGATGAAGTCAGAAAATCCCATCAAGAAAAATTTATTAAAGATGAGGGAGTTGTGATGGTTGCTACTGTTGCTTTTGGGATGGGTATTGATAAACCAAACGTCAGATTTGTCATTCATGCTGATCTCCCTTCCAATATTGAAAGGTATTACCAGGAGACTGGTCGAGCTGGTAGAGATGGTTTAGAAAGTGAGTGTATACTGCTGTTTAATCCGAGTGACAGAGAAAAAATTAAATTTTTCATTGATCAAAAAACAGATCCGGATGAAAAACATATCGCTCACATTCAACTCACCTCTATGCTCCGATACGCTCAAAGTCATCAATGTCGCCGAGCAAAATTACTGGATTATTTTGGGGAAACTTTGGAAAAGAAAAATTGCCAAAACTGTGACAACTGCTTATTTCCTAAGGAAACTTTTGATGCTACAGAAATTGCGCAAAAGATACTTAGTTGTGTGTATAGAGTTGGCCAACGATTTGGAGCTAAATACATTTCCGATATTTTAAATGGCCGAAACACCAAACAAATTTTACAAAATGATCATCAAAAATTATCGACCTACGGAATAATTCGTGATTACAATACTCATCAGATCCAAAATTTCATTCTTGAACTTATTCAGGAAGATTTAATTGAACAAACAGAAGGCCAATATCCGGTATTACGATTAAACAACAAAAGCCACCAGCTCTTAAAAAATCTGCTGCAGGTTCATCTGACAAAGCCAGTCACTCTTGTTCAACCTCCTAAATCATCATATCCAACCACAACCACTGGATTTACTCCTTTTGATACCCAGCTTTTCAATCTTCTCCGTGCTCTCCGAAAAGACCTGGCTGAAAAACAAAACTTACCTCCCTACATTATCTTCTCTGATGCCTCTTTAAGAGATATGGCAACATTCTATCCTCAAACTAAACAACAGTTTGCCCAAATCAAAGGAGTTGGTGATCAGAAATTGGTCCAGTACGGAGACTCATTTATTGCGGAAATCATTGCCTACTGCAATCCCAAAGGAATTAAAAATATAAATACTCAAAAGAAAGGCTCCAGGTACCTTGGTATACTCTAAGTATGATCCACAGTGCATTTAAAACCAAAATTTATGAGCTGGCCAAACAAATTCCCAAAGGTAAAGTAGCCACCTATGGCCAACTGGCCAAAATGGCTAGTTCACCAGGAGCAGCAAGAGCAGTTGGCATGTGCATGAGCACCAATAAAACTCCCGAAACAATCCCCTGCCACCGGGTGGTGGCATCAAATGGTAAACTAACCGGCTATGCTTTTGGTGGAGTAAATAGTAAACAAGTAAAATTAGAAAAAGAAGGGGTTCAATTTAAGGGTAATATCGTGGATTTAGCAAAATCGCAGTGGAAACCTGTTTAAGCTACCAAGCCGGCAAGTGTCCTTTCAATCTGTTCGGTTTTAAAAAATGCACCTTTTTTTGCCACTTCTAAGAATCGACGAATGTCTTCTTGTCCAGACAACTGCCATCGCCACAAATCATCTCTGCACGTGATTTCAGATTGATTTATCCTAAATTTAGTTCCTGCTTCAGCTACTTTACGAATATCTCCACCATATTCTGCATTAAGACATGTTAAAAGATCAAGTTTACTCGAACTAAACCCTGTATTTCGATGTACAACTGAATCTAAAGAAATTTTATTTTCAACAATACTAGCTAGTGCGGCAGGTCTTTTAACTATTTCTTCATATGGCAAAGGCTCTGGAAAAAATCCACAATCAGGATTAATTTTATTTAATAATGTGGTTAAATCAGCCCGTCTGGACGGTGCAAATGGAATCATCAACAGAGCCAGTACCAACGCCCTTTGAGATCCCCAACGAATTTGCGCACTCTTAACATCTTTATAAGGAGCGACTTTTCCCAAAAAACGCTCTCCTATCCAAGAAGCATAGCTTAGGTCTTTGGGAACATTTAAAGAAAGTACTCCATGAGGAGGTTTATCTGGATTTCGATCATTAATCGCCACACCACCACCCAACTCAAAAGCCATACCAAGCCATTCTCCAACTTGAGTATGTGGTGTTGGCAACAATGCCAAAAATTGCTCTGGACTATCAATACGAAGACGCATAGTAAAAATTATACTACTATGGGTCTATATAATCAATCGGTAAACTGCACCATGCTATGATAAATATATGTATAAAATTGGAAAACTACTGTATCTTTTGGCTATGCTGTATTGGAGCTATCAACTCATCTTTACTCCCGAACATTGGATAATGCTCGACTTTGCCAATATTATCATTCATGAAACCGGCCATCTGCTTTTTATGCTGTTTCCACAGTTTGTCTATATTTTAGGCGGATCTTTTTTTCAGATATTTGTGCCCTGTTTTGCACTCGGCTATTTCATCCTCACCCATCAAAAACTAGCGACTATTTTTAGTCTATTTTGGATTGGCAACAATATTATTAATGTTGCAGTCTATATCAAAGATTCACAAGCCATGCGACTACCCATGTTTCTTGGAATGAATGGTATTCACGACTGGAATTGGCTACTCACACAGATGAATCTTTTAGAATATGACTGGCTAATCGGCAACATGGTTTTTGGATGCGGAATTATTTTTCTGCTAATTAGTATCTGCTGGCTCGTAATTGCATCCCTGCAAGGACTAATAAAAAATTAATTAGGATAATGGCATTTTTTAATATAACAGAATGCTACAAGACAACGATCATTGTAGCAATGAAGTTATCGCAAAAAATGTCACTTCAAGCCTTAATTCGGGTAGTGACATTTTTTATATTTTTTACCTGAACCACACCAGCAAGGATCATTGCGACCAATCTTACCATGTTGTTTAGCTAGCTGACCCTGGGCACCATAAACTTGTTCTGAAACTACCTGACCACCTTTTTCAACAGTAACTTTTGTAGCTGCAGCTGGTTCTTGTCTTAATGGTTGCTGATTGTAGGATTCATCATTGCTAGACCCTTCTACTTTAACTGTTGTTCCTTCACCTGGAGTATGGTCCATCAGTTGACCAACGTCCTCCAACAAATTTTGCTCATCCAAAGCCTCTTCATGAACCTCTGATATTTTTGACAGATCTACGACCGGTTGCGGAGATTGATGATGGTGGTGATCAACATTAAATTTGTAGATTCGTCGAGTAATTTCACCATCGATCTCGACCATCATTCGCTCAAACATATCAAATCCTTCCCTTTTGTATTCAACTAGTGGATCTCTCTGAGCATATCCGCGTAGATTGATACCTGAACGCAAGTCATCCATATTTACCAGATGCTGTAACCAAAAAGTATCGATAGTATTGAGATAAACAAAAACCTCCATTTGACGCATGATTTCACTTCCGACAACTTTTTCTTTTTCTTCATATAGATCACGAGCCAACTTGATTAAAAACTCATCAATCTGATCAACATTACCAATCTGCTTGATTTGCTCCACCAAATTTTTTCGGCTACTTTCATCAAAAGGCACAATAGTCCCAAATTCTTCAGCGATCTTTTCATATTCAGTACCTTCCTGGGAATGCATACTGACTATAGAGACAATCTGCTGATCAACCTTTTCTAAAATTAACTCTTTAAGACTTTTAGCCTCTGACTGAGCAGCTTCATCTACGATACCCGGCCGAGTGAATGATTTACCCGCGGCAATATGTAGTACTTGGTCGCGGACACCATAAATTATCTGCCGCTGTTGATTCATTACATCATCGTATTCAACTGTATGTTTACGGATATCAAAATTGTGTCCTTCAACTTTCTTTTGGGCAGATTCAATAGCTTTGGATACCAAACCATGCTCAATTGGCTGGTCCTCTGGCATCTTCAAAAAATTCATCACTTTGGCTACCTGATCACCACCAAAAATTCGCATTAGATCGTCTTCTAAAGAAACAAAAAATTTGGTACCACCTGGATCACCTTGACGTCCTGAACGACCTCGCAACTGATTATCAATCCGACGAGATTCGTGCCTTTCAGTACCAATTACATATAGACCACCCAACTCATCAGCTTTTTTACCCAGCTTAATATCCACACCTCGACCAGCCAAATTGGTAGCCACAGTAACTGCTCCTTTAAGACCCGCATCAGCAATAATCTCAGCCTCTTTTTCATGATTTTTAGCATTGAGTAAAGCATGTGAGATCTTTTTCTTTTTTAGTAAAGAAGATAAAAATTCATTTTTCTCAATCGAGGTTGTACCCACTAAAACAGGTTGTCCTGTCTCATGGATTTTAGCAATTTCTTCAGCTACGGCATTGTATTTAGCCACCTGAGTTTTATAAATAGCGTCAGCATGATCTTTTCGCTGCATTGTCCGATTGGTAGGAATTATCACCACATCAAGTTTGTAGATTTTATGAAACTCCTCTGCTTCAGTGGCAGCTGTACCAGTCATTCCAGCCAACTTTTCATACATTCTGAAATAATTTTGAAACGAAACTGTAGCCAAAGTTTGAGATTCTTGCTGAATTCGCACTCCCTCTTTAGCCTCTATTGCCTGATGCAATCCACCAGAATAGCGTCTACCTGGCATCAAACGACCGGTAAATTCATCGACGATAATTACTTCTCCATCACGCACCACATAATCCCGATCAAGCTGAAATAATGCTCTAGCTTTGAGAGCCTCTTCCAGATGATGCAATGCTGAGTAATCTTTTTCAAATAAATTATCTACTCCCAAAAGCTTTTCAACTTTAATAATTCCCTGATCAGTCAGGTGGGAAGTTTTGAGTTTTTCATCTACTACATAGTCTGTTTCAGCATCTAGCTTATCAATTATTTGTTTAAATTTAGAGTATTTCTGAGTTGGT
>CAYOMO010000001.1:0-63836 GCA_964405065.1 uncultured Gammaproteobacteria bacterium | reverse complement strand
CCAATCATTTGATGTTGCGTGGTAAAAGAAGCAAACTTTGGAGCTACTACCACTCCTAGCCCGCCCATTATTTGTGGAATAAATGAATTCAGCTGCACAGCAGCACCGTAGATACCAACCTCATCAGGGTTTAGTAACTTGGCGGCAAGATACATATCAATTCTGTTCGAAAAAGCCGCAATTAAAGTAAAGATGGCAATATAACTGTTGTAAGAACGAAAATCTTTGAATAAATTTGTCTCTTTCTGGGCTGATACAATCTGACGAATTGGCAACAAACTACAACCAATTAAAAATCCAATAAAAGGAATACTGATATAAAGCAGCAAACCGCTAAATACATTCAAACCAACTAGAACACTCAAAACCAATGTAATGAAAAGCCGTAAACCATTGGTAAAAAGATTTAAAAAACTCCATAAACGATATTTTTCAAAAGCCTGGAGTACTGACTGGGTATAAGTATAAAACATTGCTCCGCCCACTCCAATTAAACTCAACTGAAGTGGAAAAATTAGCTCAACTTTCCCAAAAATAGTGATAACAATAAATGGAATCAGGAAAAATCCCACCAGCAACACCAAACACCAAACCACTGCTTTTATCTCCAAACTCAGCTTCAGCATCCGATAAGCATCTGCAGGTTGATGTTTAATTAAACCTGGCACAAATCTAACAATACCGGTATTGGTACCAAAATCAGCAATGTCAGCTATCAGTGTTAATGAAGCAATTGCTAAAGCAAAAACCCCATACTCAGAGGGCCCTAACATTCGCGCAATACAGATAAAAAAGATAGCTCCCAAAATACCATTTATTCCAACAGTTGATACCGTCAAAAGACTTTGTCTAAAAGTTTTAGTTTGAATGAGTAAAACAAGCTGGTTAATTTTTTCTCGTATCTGCATAATATCTATACACTACACTGCCTATTAAAAGCAGTAAACTCCCAGTACTAATCATTCCGCCTAAAAAGAGGTATCGATGTGGGCTATATTCGACTAAATATGTACCATTTTTATCAATAAAAAATCCATTAAAAATTGAATAAACTGGAATTGCTGGCTGACCATTTATTGTCCATTTCGGATCATATCTTTGATTAAAAACGATCAGAGAAGGTTTGCTTAGATTCGTGACTTCAAGCTGATACTGATCATCATTTAATTTTTCAAAAACAACTTTTGCTTGAGAGTCATTAGCATCATTTTCTCCAAGCTTAGTATAGAATTTTGGTATGCTTTCAACCTGGTGTAACCTTTGATTAAATATGGCCTTAGGGACTATCGCAATAGCATTCACCAAATGTATATCACCAGTAGTTTTTAAAGTCAGCTGGGAAAAATCTTTTTCGGCTGATCCGACAATTCGCCACTGAACTTGATCTTTCCCCTGACTAGTATTTAGCTTTTTAATACTCTGATTGTCTGCTTCAACACTCAATTCACCACTTCTACTACTTTCTAACAGCCTGATTAGAACAATATCATTTGGTGTTCCTTTTTTCGAAATTGTTAGAGAGTTTTGACCTTCAGATACTGCCCATCCTCCTCTCAAGTCAAAATCAGTATTCTCGATCTGATATTTCTGTTTTAAAAAATCATGAAATGATAAAAAGTCACCGGTATCTCTTTTCCACCAGCCAGTTTGGTTTGGAGATGAATTCAGTATTTGGCTTGGAAAATAAAAGTACTTTGGATCAACTAGCTGCATAGCTACATCAAGAAGTTCTTTTTTATATAAAAGTACTGGATGTTTCAATAGATTTGTATTGAGATCAGGAGAGATTTCTTCTTCTACAAAAATTAATCCATTGTTGACAAGATTCTGCTGGGCAGATAGAGTGGACTCACCATATAGAGCATCAGAACCAACTACCAAATAATAATTTTGTGGAATATGAAATAAAGGCTGTGGTTTTTGAAGATTTAAAACCTGACTGTTCTCAGTAGGAGAAACCCAGTCTCTACCCTGCAATTGCTGCAAGAACAGATCATAATAATCTTGTTCATCTACTTTGTATTTTTTATTGGGATCCGGAAAAGCATAAACCAGCTTTTTTATTCCAGAAATTTGTAACAACTGTCCAGAATAAGAAGCTTCTCGCAAAAAGTTGAGTGTTTCATAAGTCCCCCTGATTCCAGTACTAAAAGGTCGAAGACCTATCAAATCAACGGCATTTATGGCTACATTTGACTGATCCATATACCCTAGCGGTGGTTTAGAAGAAATCCACAATACCCGACCTTCTGATGAGTCAGTTTTTAAAATTTGCTCGAGCTGCTGATATTCAGCTACTTGCTTAGAAAAACCAAGCAAACCTGTCATTTGACCAGTAAAAGTAGGCCAAACCATCAAAACGACAAGCGCTACTACAACTCCGACTAACAAACGGGAATACTTTTTAAAACGCCCCCTCGCATCTTCCAATTGCTGAACCAACAATCCAACTGAAACAGCATAAACCAAAGCAATAAGAATAAAAAATTTACTTGAATCTCGAAATAAAAAAAATCCCGGAATGTAATTTAGTAAATGTGCATATAAACTCCCCAAAGGCGGTTGATTTCCCTTCGCCAAAAATACTCCAACCAACAGAATTACCAGCAACTGAACATTCAACCATCTTTTATTTATAAAAATTGGAATAATCAGCAGAGGTATCCAGATAAACTCCAATCTAATAGGTTGCAGTTGACCAAAGATATTTAAATACCAGTGTGGCTGTTGTAAAACAAAAGCATGACTCAAACTAATAAAAGATAAAAAATCTGCCTCCGAAGAAATTGATAAATTTGAAGGCAATACTGAAGATTGCGACATCAAAAGTGGTAATAACCAGTAAGCATGCAATAGGACTAAACATAAAACAGCTAATAAACCAGCCAGTAATACCCTAATAAAAAACACCAAATAACCAATTTGTGGTTTTCTTAAAATCTCTATTAATAAATAGATCACTAAAATAATTCCTAAAAGATAAATCGCTCTGAGATCAGCAAAACTAAGCAGAATAAAGCAGAATAAAAACCAGCCAACATGCCGCTTTTGGTTGATGTAACGATAGAATGTAACTAAACACCAGGGAATAATTCCATAAGCCAAACCCCATAAAAGTTGCCCACCGTCGATAACTAGCAAAATATAGGAATTTGTCAGAAAAAAAAGCGCCGCTATCAACCGAGCATCTCGACTAGCCATAAAAATGCCGGAAAAAAAATACATCCCCCAAAAACCAATTATTAAAACCGGTAATATGCCCAGTAAAGGGATTAACCAATTAAAACTAATACCTATCGAAGCTCCTAGTGAATAGACAGTATTATTTGGCCAGGACCATAAAGTTGCCAACTGGTTTTGACCAAAAACACCACCAACTGCATTCCAAGCAGTTGGTAGCTGTAATTGACTTGCAACAAAAGATTGCGAAGAGTAGGGCAAGTCATGAGCGGCTTTCCAAAATGGTAGAAGTCCTATCCAAAATAGTAATAAAACAATCACAAAGATTTTCATTTTTTAGAAGTTGTAAATAAATAAAAAATATCGATTAAAGTGATTAAAATAGTTCCGTAAAAAATATTTCTAAAAATCGGATAAAGCCAACCATGATGGTTGGTTAAGACCAAAAAAATAGCTGCAAATAAATGCAAAACAAATATTAAAGCAAACAACAGGACTATTCTATTCATTTGAAATACTCTTTTTAATTGATAATATCGTAGCAGTTAAAAAAACTAATAGACAGTAACTCATTAATATTTCAGCAACAATTCGTTTATCAATCAATTGATAAAAACTGGAGAAAAAAAATAATATAAAACCGATTTTAAACAAAAATTTTTCTGATAATTTCCAACACCAGACCAATCCGATCCATAAAAAAACCAAAGGATAGTAACTGTTTTTATAAACCAAATTGTCAATTAAAGGGATTGAATATCTGTAACCATAAATATAATTAATACCAAGAATCAATAAAAACAAAATGACCATTATTTTTTTTATTTTATTTTGTCTGAAATATTTAACGATGTTTTTCATATTTTTTTACTCCCCAAAGAATACTTATCGTTGCGAATAAAGCTCCAAATGATATTTGATAACCCAAATCAAGATTTCTTTGAGGTAAATAATAGACTGTTGTTTTAAAAGTTCCTGCTTTATCTAAAATCCAACCATTTGCAAATCCATTTACTAAAATATGCTGGAAAGATTGTCCTTGAATTTCCCATCCTTGACCAAACAATTCAGAAAATACCAAAATCTCAGGCTGAGAATCAGTTTTGTTAACTGTTATCTCATATTCAACTGGCGATTTCTTACTCCAACTTATCAACGATTCCTGAATCGGTTTTTTCTGCTTTAAAACAAAATGTGGCAACTGAAATGTTTTTTTTATAATCTCCAACTTTTTCACATAAAGTTTAAGCGAATTTTGATGTGCAGAGCATTTATCTTTACAATATTCATTTTTATCACCAGTTATCCCAATCTGAAAATATTTTGCCCCCAATGAAGGAGAAAACTCAATGGAAAACTGAGTATTCTGAGCTGGTAACTCATTTAAATAACGTGGTTGAGATTTTGGATCGTTATCTTGCTTGGCATAAATTGCCATAAAATCACCTGACTGAATCTGATAATCAACTTTTACTGAATACAGCGCATTATAATCCTCAATTTCTATCGGCTCAGAATCTACCCATTTAGAATCAATCGTAAAATCAGAAAATTCTGCCACAACTTGTTTAGTGTAAGTATCATCCTCTAAAAACTGCTTTTTATAATTCCCCTGGGTCAAAATAATTGGAATTTGATCTGAATCTTGGCCAAAATCATTCTTTACCAGATAACTTCCTGACTGAGGCACCTGATACGAGACATCAGTTAAATTTTCATAACTGATCTGTTTGGAAAAAGGCGAAATAATACCGACTTCAGCAAAAAAATCTAAGAAAAAATTTATATTTATTTTTTGACAACGATCCAAAAGTAATGCCTGAGTAATAACAGACTGAAATATTTCACTCTTTAATGCTCGATTCTCATTTGAAATCCGTTGAATATGGTCCTGTAAATTCTGAAACTCCGCTTGATAATTTTCGACCAACTTATTTTCTTTAGATGGTTGAACTGCATTTGTATCATATCGACAAATTTCAACTGCTCGTTTACCTAATAAATTAATATTAAATAAAACCCATTTTGGATAGTCAGCATATAATAGTGATGTTAATAATTCTTTGGATCTAACAAATGGGTAAATCACATCATCGGGCGAATGCTTCACATATACTAATTTATCGTATAAATTTTGATCGTTATAAGATTGATATGGTTTCAACCAATTGTACGATGTTATCTTATCCGGAAAAAGCTGTATTTCCATCGGGTCAATTGGCAATGATTTAAACATTAAAGGATTGATATATACCCTTTTGTGTTCAGAAACACCATCTGTCATTTTGGCAAAATCTACTCCATTCGTAAAAACAATTTGGTTGGTAGTATAAAATTTCCCCCAATTTAGAGACTTCTCTACCTGATAAAGCGACAACTCTCCAAAATCGACCTCTTTTTTAACTAACTGTTTACTCTCAAGTTGTTTTAAATTCTCTTCAGTTTGTGAAGGATCGGGATAAGCACGTTCTTGAAAAGCTACGTCACGTCGTAACAGAATGTGATCCACTGCAAGATATGGCAAAAAGTAGACCAGATCTGGCTTTAATTGATAACTAACCAATTGATAAATTACCTGATTATAAAAAGGAATCGTTGTATTAAGAGCAATATTTTGTTTATGAAAAAGGGTACTATAAATATCAATTCCGCTATAATGAATAGGCCATTCATAGGTAATACCTTCCCCCATCAAAGGCAACGCCAGAAATCTGGAAATACTAGCATCCTGAGACATCATAATATCAGCCTCTTTGTAATAGCTAGGGACTAAACTTTGATATAAAGCTACCTCTCCAGCCGTATTTTTATAGACAGAAAACATAATTCCAGAAAAAAATGGCCAGCCCCAAAAAATGCCAATCAATAGTAATGGAAAGATCAGTAAATAATTTCGACCTTCAAATCTCTGTGTATAATTTGCGATATATCGCTGATGCAAACCATCAAGAGCATAGGCAGTTATTAGTGACCCGCAAAAAACTGAAATTAAACCAATTTTTTCGATGGGATTTCGAAAGATTTGCAAGAAAGAAATCTTAACAAAAAAGTAGGTATACAATTCCCCAAAAGGTGGACTATTTCCTTTGGATAAGAAAAAAGACAACAAAAAGAATAAAGCAAAAAACAATATCACTTTATTTTTCCGACCCAATACAATACCAATGAAGGTAACAAATAAAATGATTGAATTTAAAATAAAAGCCAATTGTGAACTTAAAGCCTCTGACCAGGGAGCCGAATGATCATAGAAAAAATTGAAATGGATATATCGCGTCAGATCAATAAATGATCCCAGCTTCCGACTTATTTCAGTTAAACCACTGATATTGCCCTCCGTAGAGAAAAATGAACTAACCGACTCCGCAAAATTTGCCGACGAACCGATAAATAATAGCTGAGACAGCCACCAAGCGTGAACCAAACCAAAAGTGAATCCAAACAGTAAATTATACAAAAAAATAAACTTTAAATTACGGGCTTTGAAAATAACTATCCAATAAATACTCACAAAGCCAAATACAATAAAAAGTAGCGTAGTTAGAGCCAATGCGGTAAGCGCATAACTATAAAAAAACGTAATCAAAACGGTCAAAAAAAGATAAGAATATTTTTTTTGCTGAATTCCTCTCCAATAGGTATAAAAACAAAGTGGTAAAAGAGCAAGAAAAAAAATGTGATTGTATAAAAACCGGTTCCAAACATTTACCAATACGAATGGTGATAACCAATAAAAAAACACTGCAAATAAAGAAAAACCTCCCGTAATAATTGCTATTCTTCGGGCAATCAGAAATATACCAATTCCAGAAGTAGTTAGAATGAACCAAAAAACAGTTGCCTCAATAATAAAACCAGACACACCGATCTTTTCAAACTGAGATAGGAAAAAATATGTCGGATATGAGGCGACCAAAAAACTGGTTGAATTTCCCATCGCTCCATCCCCCCAAGCCCAACGAAAAATTTCAGCATGACGCTGTAAATTATTAAATGGGAGTCCACCTTCAGCAGTACCCAGCTGATATCCATGCCTAAACCAAATAGATACCGTCAAAAAACTAATTAAAGCAATTACCAGAAAATATCTGAAGTCAGAAAAAGCTTTCATCTCATTTTTTGGATACTAAAAATGATCCAATAGCTAAATGCTTCAAACCTGATCTAAGTAAGACATCAAGTGCATCTTCTGGTGTTTGAACTATTGGAAAACCATGCAAATTAAAAGAAGTATTTAATACCCCTCCTATACCTGTCAATTTCTCAAACTCATTTATTAAATGCCAATAATCCGGATTCCAGTCTTGGTATACCTCTTGGGGTCTTAAGGTCCCATCATAAGGGTGCATAGCAGCAATTAATTCTTGCTGTCCTTTGGATGTCGAATTTAAAGTAATAATCATATAGGGAACTTTCATCTTTTTTGGATTTGTGACATATATTTCTAAATTTTCAGATTTAATCGAAGGGGCAAAGGGCATCCAAAAATCTCGTGATTTAATCTGATCATTTATCTCTTTTATTACTCCAAAATGGGATGGATTGGCCAAAATAGATCTGTTCCCAAGTGATCTGGCTCCCCATTCGGCTCGACCTTTAAACCTAGCCACTATTCCACCCTCTGACAAGATCTTTGCCACTTCTTTTTCGATATCAGTATACCTATTTATTTTCAAAGCTCGATATTTATTTTTTTTCAACTCTGATTGAATCTCTCTATCGGTAAAAACCGACCCCAGATACAACTCCCGTAATGGTTGAATCGGGTATTTGGCGGAATTAGCATATTTTTGATAAGCCCAAAATGCCGCACCAAATGCAGTTGATTCATCACCACAACTAGGAACAATAAACATACTTTGAACCATAGGCATTTCCAAAATCAACTGATTAGCTTTAACATTCATAAATACCCCACCCCCACAAATAATATCTTTAATACCTGTTTGTTTGATCGATTTTGAAATCCATTCTTTCAATAAATCCTCTGTCACTTTTTGAACCGCCCCAGCGACATTATCAAATCGTTGATGTAAAAATAATTTGTCTAATTTCTTATAAAAAACGTGCGAATAAACACTAGTTGAAAATGTTAAATCATCATTAACCCAAATCATTTTTCTCAGCTTTTTATACAAAGGTATAAAATGTTTTTCTGAGGCATACGGAGCTAAACCCATTACTTTAAATTCATGTTCTCCCCTTTTAAGACCCAAATAGGAAGTGACATACGCATATAAGTCCCCTAAAGAATTACCTGCTTTGGTCGCAGCTATTCTAGTCATAACCCCATTTTCAGATTGTGAAACCGAAGCACAGAGACCATCCCCCATTGCATCCAAAGTAAAAATTAATTTTTTGCCATTACTGTGATCAGCCGATGAATAAAAAGCTGCCGCGGCATGAGCTGTATGATGATCACATTTAATAATTTTGTCTGAACCAATTCCCAACTTTTTTTGAACATCCAAACTAAGCTGCAAATCCAATTGTCGATTCATAAATAGCTGATAATAGGGGCCAATTAAACTTTGGTATATATATCTACTTACAGGGACAGCCGCTAAAAGAGCTTCCTTGAGTTGCCAAATAAATTGTGTCAATGAAAAACCAGTTGTTGGTAAAGTTGTAGGATAAACTGAATATCCAGTATTAATTTGGGGATCTTTAAAACCAAAAACAATGTAATCTACTTGCTTAGGTTTTATTTTAGCGATTCTTAAGACCTCTTTAACCGCTTTTACAGGAAGTCCCGACTGATTTTTGATCCTAGACAATCGTTCTTCGGAAATACAAGCCACAAGTTTTCCGTTTACTAAAAGAGCTGCTGTTGAAAGATGTGAGTTATTAATTCCAAGGATGATCATTGCCTGGATTTTACACTATAGTTACATATATGAAAACACGCAAAACAACTCTTTTGTTGTTTGTTTTAGTAGATTCATCGATTATACTTTTAACTTATGTTTGGGCTTTCCAAAACCAGAAATTTTGGTCTAGATATCCTAAGAGCTATAGCCATACTTATGGTCTTTATTGAGCATCTTGATTGGGGAATTTTAAATATTTACAAACCCAATTCTATATTTGGAATTTTGGGTGTCGAATTATTTTTTGTTTTAAGTGGATTTCTAATTGGCGGAATAGTTTTCAAACTTGATCTAGAAACAAGCAAACCATCTTTTAAGAAATTTTATTTTAATCGGTGGTTTAGGACACTTCCTTTGTATTACTGTGCCTTTATTGTCTTTCAGTTTATTGATGCCATTCATTATCAAAAACTACAAATTCACTGGTCATATTTATTTTTTTTGCAAAATCTTTTCCCCGACCCCCATGGTTTTTTTGCGGTTTCCTGGAGTTTGGCCATCGAAGAATGGTTTTACCTCTTCTTACCTTGGTTGATTTACGGATTGTGTCAATTTAAATGGACAAAAAAACGCTTACTTAGTTCACTTATTTTAGTTGTTGGATTTCTCATCTTGATCCGCTTTATCTATGTTTGGTTTTTAAATCCAAGTTTTGATCCAGATCTAAGAAAATCAGTATTATTTCATTTCGATCCTTTATTAATCGGTGTCATACTCGCTCTCATAAAAATAAAAAAGCCTAAAATTTTTATCAAACTAAATAGTTTGAAACTGGTTTTAATCGCGATCGCCATTCTTACTTTTTCAAGTATATATTTCAATTTTCTAGACATAACTGGGGAATTAAACAATTCAGTTGTTTTAAAGACATTTGGATTTACCTGGATCGGATTATGGATGTCTCTTCTCATCAGCTTTTTCTTTCAAAATGTCTACTTGATAAAAAAGCTCACACAGGAAAAAAAGATATATGTCACTTTTACTCTAATAAGTTTATTTTCCTATTCTATTTATATTTGGCACTATGAAGTAAATAAAATTATCTATTTTATAACTCATATGGTTTACAAAACAGATTTTCCACAAGCTATACTTTCACTTGTATTAACCGGAGTTGTTGGATATATTTCCTATAGCTTCATAGAAACACCTTTCTTAAAGCTTAGAAAGAAAATAAATGGCTAACCTTTTAGATCTCCCTCAAACAACTATTGATAGTGTAAAAATAATTCAACAAAAAAAGATATTTAAAAATGTCTATTCAGATTTCTATACTATTTTCCAGTCTCATTCGCAAAATCTACCCCATGGAAAAAGACTCGAATTAGGGTCAGGTGCGGGATTTATTAAAGATTTTATCCCCGATGTGATTACGTCAGATGTTATTAAATTGCCAATGTGTGACCGAGTAATTAATGCTGAAAAATTGCCTTTTAAAAAAAATACTCTTTCTGCTATATACTTATTAAATACTTTTCATCACATCAAAAACCCGACCAAAGCTCTAAATGAATTTAATAGAGTGCTAAAAAAAGGGGGCAAAGTCATTATGATTGAACCAAATAACTCTTTTTGGGGGAGATTTGTTTACAAAAATTTTCACTATGAAGATTTTGATGAAAAAATCACTAAATGGAAAGTTACTGGCAAAGGACCACTATCTGATGCCAATAATGCCCTTCCTGGGGTAATCTTTAAAAGAGACCAAGCCATTTATCAAGTTAAATATCCCCACCTACCAGTAACAGTATTATCTTCTCACACACCTATAATGTACCTGTTGTCTGGTGGATTAAAAAAAAGACAGTTAGTCCCGACTTTCACTTATCAAGGATTTAAATGGCTGGAAAAAATTCTTTCACCCTTAAACAATCATTTTGGAATGTTTATAACAATAGTTCTAACGAAAAATTAAGCTTTAACAGCACTAATTCTCATCAAATCTGTTTTTCCCAAAAACGAATTAATCACTGTTAATAATATAGATACAGGAAGAGTCATGTAAAAAACTATCACACCGACAAAAGGAAAACGAATATAAGTGTTTACCCATCTCATCAGATTCAGACTAAAAGAACCGTTTAATTTAAGCGGGTAGGATATTTTAATGTTTTTAAAACCATTTTTAGTAAATAAATTCTCCAGTGATTTTTTATTATAATAGACTAAATGACCCGGCAAATCAAAATGACAATAATCGGTCTTAAAAAGAGCCAAATTGGACGAATTTAAATTTGGAAATTCAGCAAAAAGCATTCCATTATTTTTTAATACCCGAGAAGATTTTCTGATTGCTTTTGCTGGATATGTCAGATGTTCCAACATATGCCAAAAAGTTAAAACATCAAAAGTATCCCTAGGAATCCGTTTTATTTCAAAATCACCCTGCCACACCTTTTTAGGATCAATATACTTTTTGATCAGTTTTACCTGTTCTTTTGATATCTCAAGAGCATAACTATCCCAACCATTTTTTTTCATGGTATAAACAAAATTCGGGACTCCAGCTCCAATATCAAGTACTTTACCTTTATTTCTACCAACAGTTTGTTCAATCCATTCAGGATAGCTTTTAAAAAGTTGTAACTGATTGAGATATTTCCGCAATCCAACAGCTTCTTTCCAATCAAAATACTGACTCAGATAAGCGTTCTTTAAAGCCTTCAAAGCTTTTTTTCGTGGCATTAAATTACCGCCTGAACAAACAGGACAAATCAAATAATAATACCCATCACGTGCTGCAATTTTTTTTTGAGAGCTAAAGCTATTTTCACAAATGACACATCTTTGCATAATCTAGTATGGATTTTCAATTGATATTTTATTACCAAATCTAAAAGCCTGCAGCCAATGTTTTCGAAAGTAATCAAAAACACTTGTTTGTTCAAATAAAGTTAACATCTGTCTATCAGATATCATCCTATGTGATTGGACTTGACGTCTTTTTTTCATTAAATCCGGAAAATTCTTTAGCGTCCATCCAAGTGATAACAAAAAACCTGCTAAGGGCGCTGGATTGAGTCTAAAAATCAGATTAAATACCCCTCTGAAAGAATTTACCAGTAAATATATTGGCAAAAAACGCAGTATATTCAAAAAATCATAGTTTTTGATAAAAATCCAGGGTACTTTGGCAAAGTGAAACTCCCAATTGGTTCTTTTAATCCAGGCATCGCGAGTTTGTTGAGTTTTAGACCAATGATATGTGATCGAACGAGGCGCAAAATAATGCTTAAAACCATATAAATTGGTTCGCCAATTAAAATCCCAATCATCGGTATTTATTTCTAACATCTCGTCAAAACCACCAACTTTTTTCCAAACTGATTTTTTAAAAAGTAACCCCGTGGCATTTGCAAAAGCTTGTTTTTCTTTAGTAAAAAATTTTTTACCGCTAAGACCAAAACCAACAGGAATCACCCATCCGAGTGATGCATGAATTTTCACCCCTGCATGCTGAATAATCTGTCTGTTTTTAATATCCATTACCTTGCCCTGTACTACTCCACATTCAGAATATTTATTCATTACAATTACCATCTCTTTCAACCACCCAGGATCTACTTCAATATCATGATCTAGTAAGGCAATCAAAGGTCCTTGTGATTTTGTTATCCCAACATTTCTAGTCCCGGCGGCTAACTTTTTGATCCTATTCCGGTAAATATGAATTTTGGGATTTTTTGAAAAATGTTGTTGTATTACTTTTATCGTATTGTCTGTTGACCTATCATCAGCAATGACAATTTCAAAGTGTGGATAATTTGTTTTTAAAACACTTTTTAAAGCTTGGTTAATAAAAGCCTCTGCATTATAGGTTGGAATCACTACAGAAACAAATGGATATATTTGTCTCATCGGTTCTCCTTAACAGCTATCTGATACATAGCAAATTGGGGATAAAAATAGATCACCGGTGACACCAGAAACGAAATCAAACTAATGACAGGAAAAAAGCTGCCTGGTAATTTTTTTACAAATGGATTTCTATATAAAGCTCCCCACCCCTGTCCATATACAGAATATCCCATTTTTTTAAAATCACTAACTTCCCATCCTGAAAGATGTTTTTGATAAGGATTCTGGTCTTGCTCAGACAGTTCTAACTGATGAAAAGGAACAAATCCAACCGGTGTCGAGATGATAATTTTTTTACCTTTCTTTTCCCATTCCCGAACTGCTTTAAGTCCCTTTTTTTTAGGTAAATGTTCAATAGCTTGTGAGACCAAAACCACATCATAAGAAGATTTAAGCGTTTTTGGCAAATTCAGAATATCGCCTTTGACTATTTTTGAATATATTTTTTTTAATTTCGCCCGTTTTATTGAATCAGGATACAATTCAACACCGGTTAATTTAAAATTACTGTCTTTAAATAAATCGTAGGAAAAATTACCATCGCCACATCCTAAATCAAGAATAGTTGAAGGGTGTCCAATGGCTTTTTTTAAAATCCAGTGATAACTGAAAGGAATAGTTGATAATTTCATATTTCAGGCTTTAAACTTGTCTTAATTTAAACTTTGATTGTCATCCCGTCAATAGTTCCTTTGATGTAATGAGCAAATTCACCAATCCGATACTGTCTGATTGACAGATATAAATAATACAGTCCAAAACCGAAAGATAAAGGTACAGAGGTAAAATAACCATATCTTCTCAGAAATATAATCCTATTGCGTCCGACATAATATAGCCTGTTTAATAGCCGATTCTGAGCATCTTCTTGGTCGTACGGCAGATCATGAAATGCCACAGCTTTTGGCATATAGAAAGTTTTAAAGCCCACTGATAATGCTTTGAAACAAAAATCAGTGTCCTCATACGTGGCAAAATAAATAGGATCAAATCTTTTTATTTTTTCTATAACAGTTTTTTTTACCAATAAAACAGCTGGAGCCACCTGTACTTCAGTCGGCTGATCATACTGGCCAGTATCTTTTCCTCCTCTAAAAAGTACTTGGCCAGTCCATAAATTCATTCCAGTTCCAGCCGACCAGATAACATCTTTTGGTTTTAGATAATATATTTTTGGGGTGATTATGCCTATTTCAGATGATTGTTTAAAACCTTTTACCATCTCTTCCGTCATATGAGAATCAGCAATCATGTCATGATCCATAAACAGGACAAAATTAGATTTTGGAGAAATATTTTTAATACCTTCATTTCGACCGCCTGTAACACCAGTATTTTTTTTCAATTTTATTAATTTAATTTTACTGCCAAATTTTTTATTTAAAATTGTCGAAGAATGATCAGTTGAAGCATTATCAACAACAATAATTTCAGATAACTTTAAAGATTGATCTAACAATGATCTAATGGTTCTTTCTACTGTTTTTATTGAATTATATGTCGGAATGACCGCACTTATTTTAAAAGATTTCATCTTATTACTCGATATCCTTTCGCTGCATTCATTTGCCAGACCATTTCAACTTTTGAACAATTACATTTAGTCAAAGGATCAATCTTAGGTCCAACTATCAGATAT
This sequence comes from uncultured Gammaproteobacteria bacterium, assembly GCA_964405065.1. Classification (GTDB taxonomy): domain Bacteria; phylum Patescibacteriota; class Microgenomatia; order Daviesbacterales; family UBA10151; genus CAZWRN01. Next base: position 49,289 of record CAYOMO010000001.1, on the reverse strand, counting down.
TGATAAGGTGCTGTTCTTTTCAGTGGATCATAAAAAACCATCTTTGTTTCAATATAGTTAAATATTCCCGACCTCCACTCAGTATAAACACTGTTTGAATCTTTTAGTCGTAACCACAATACAGCTCTTAAAGCTGAATTTATATTGTAGGGATCATCCAAAAAAACATCAGTATTTGGAGGAATTACATCACTAATTTTACGAATAGATCCAGCTGAAATTGATTGACCATAACGGATAAAGTCAGGCAAAACATGATAGTAAATACCGTCTGAATCTTCATAAATCGGCATAAAGAATTGCGTATTTAATAAATCGATTTGTCGCTTATGAGGTAAAGCACTCATTTGATCATGTTTGATAAATAAATAATAGGTATTTAGGTCTGTGAAATCCTGTGGATTTAAAGTAGTAATCAAATCAGTTGCTTCAACTCCTATATCTGGAGTATGAACTTTTACTTTAGCCGGACTCAATGGGACTTTTAACCCAAAATATTGAATTGCATTAATATTGAGATAACTATCTTGTGAGTTATTTAAAAATCCATCAATAAAAATCACTCTGTCATTTGGGTGATACTGACGAAACCAATGTAAAGCAGCAATTGTTGGCATAGTGCCTTTCAGATTTGGATAGTTATCTGATTTAGCCTGATATAGTAAATAAATCCCGGTTGTAATCACAGATATACTGAAACAGAAAATTAACAAACATCCCAGTAACTTGGCTTTTATATTTAACTTAAATAAAAAAAGTGCAGCTTCAATAATAATTAAACTTAAAATCAAATATATTAAATGTAAAAATCTTCCCTGATTACCAGGATAGTAAGTATGTTCAATCAATAAAAGTCCAAGAAGTGAGCCAAAACTAGCCATAAAATACATACTTAATTCTAGTTGTCTTAGATATAAAACTAATACTAACGCCACAACAAAATAAGCTATTAGATTGGGTTGGTAAAAATAATATTCTTTCCATAAAAGCCATACACCACTCATCTCTTTAAACCTCAAGAGAAATGATTCAATATCAAAAACAACTTGGAAACGAGGAGCTTCAATCGAGGGTGTAAGTAATGAATCTCTTAAAGCACTACCTATTCCAAAAAACAAACAAACACTCACCAAAGCTGCAATAACAGAAGAAATAAAAAAACTTTTTTTCTTAGATGTTAATTTTAATTGCCACAACCACCACCATCCTCCTCCAAGCAGAAGTGAGGGTAACACAACTTCATCAATTGAAATAACAACAACTAACAAACAAGTAATTACTACCAACTTCCACCTATCTGATATTCTCCATTCCATGGTCAGTAAACAAAATATTAAAAACATACCGGCGAAAGCTGCAGCTCGATGATTAATGTAAAAAATTTCATTTAAATTTGAAGATCCCCCAAGTCTATTTTTTACATCAGTAAATATTGGCCAACCCTCATTTTTTTGAATAACTGTGTCATTAGAAATAAAAGTAGCTAATCTCTCAGGGATTGGAACAAAAATAGCTCCAAATGAGATATAAAAAATAATTGCCGGAATAATAGACCAGATTTTAAACTGAGTTTTAAGTCGAATAATCCCCCATAATAAAAAAAATCCCCCCGCGATAACTAGAACTGAAAATAAAGAATGAATAAAGCCAATGTTGACGTTGGTTAAAGCAAAAATAGCCCCCTCATACAAATACCCTCCCTGATGATGTGTCGCTAATAAATCCGGTTGCCAAGGTGATCGAAGTGGATAGTTGCCATTGGCAAAAGATGTAGCAAATCCCCAATAAGCAATCACATCACCTCCATAAGTGTTATTACCAGCCGTAAAAAAAAGAAATAACAAAAAACAACTCCAGAGACCTGCAATGATAAAGGTTGATAATGAAAGCTTTGGATAATCAATATGCAATAAAGCAGGTCTTTTCACGATTAAGAATAAACTGCTTATCACGTAGATGCCGTTAATCAATAATATACCAATAGGTCCTTTGAGCCAATAACTAAATAAAGCGAGAAAGAGAATATTTGTTAAGATTCCAACAATAACTGCCGCTGGAATTAAAAAATAGAGTTTGGCTGTTTTTATAAAAAATCTAATCTGGATAAAACCAACCAAAAAAGTCAGGAAAAAATAGGTAAAAACTAAAAAAAGATATGGCAGATTGGGTTTGAGAGCATGAAGAAAAACTAGAAGAGTGTTCATACTAATATCTTTTTAAGCACCATATCTGCTCTCATATTCCATGAAGCCTGGGTAAATACATATTTTTTCGCTTCAGCACCGATTTTCTGAGACAACGAAGTTGTGAGAAGCTCCAAAATCTTGTTAGCATATAATTCAAAATGAGAAACGGGGACTTTTATCATTCCTTTCGGATAATAACTGGTGTAAGAAGGTAAATCAAATCCTATTACAGGAAGTCCAAAAGCCATCGCTTCATACGAAGCCATCCCACCACTATCATAAAGAGCTGGATGCAACACCATTTTTGATTGACTAAATAACTTATATTTTTCATCTCCGTCAAATACATACCCCATGAGTTTGATATTTTTTCCCAGATGATACTTTTTAATGAGCTGCTTAACTGAAAACATCAATGGACCATCTCCGATCATTACTAAAACGGCTTGAGGCTTTTTTTCAACAACCATTTTCCAGATTTTAACCAACTCTTCAACTCCTTTTTGGGGATGAAAACGACCCTGAAAAACAGCATCATATTTTTTATTATATTTAGAATTATTTTTTATCCATTTCTGAATGTGCTCTAAATTAACTGCACCTAAAACTACTAAGACAAATCCTTTTTGATCAAGTTTTAAAAATTGCTTTTTTTCAATTTCATTATTTACTAACACTCGATCTGCTAATAAACTAATTAATAATTTTGATGGTTGTTGTGATAACCAATATAAAAGTGCCCTAAAAGAAAATCGTTCATGATAACCTCTGATTGGATTAGGAGCCGTTTGAAACCATGTAGCAACCCACATAGTTGAAGGATTTCGTAGTTTTAAGATCGTTGCTGGAAAAACATCCATCCAAAATTCAGAGGCAGAATAGATTACATCGGTATTTGAGGCAGATAACGACCAAAGTATTGAACCAATAATTCGAGCAACATAACCGAAAAAAAAGCTTCTTTTTTTAAACCAAAAATTACTTAAGACATGAAAAAAGATGGCGTGTTTTTTTGTATTTTTTTGCCTATCAAACATCGCTTTACCTTCTGACCAAGTAAAAATATGCACTCGATGTTTCCTTATCCATTGTTTAGCAAATTCAATCCATATCCGATCTCCGCCCGATAATCCCTCCCCATGAGAAGAAAAAGCAATAATATCAATCTTCTTAATCTGCCGATTTTTCATAGATCACCTCCGGATATGACAGCTTTTTTACTTTGCCATTATCAATTTTAAAAAAAAGACTATCATCAACCCTGAATACTCTTTCAGTTGGGAAATAGCGCAGTGATTGTTTACCATCATTAAGCAAAGAATATATTGTCTGAGGATCCTCTACAAATAAATATGGCAGATTTTTTTCTTTTGAAATATTAAATAAAAGGCCGAAATGGAACATAAAACCGAAGTTGACACTATCTCCAAAAACACTTGAATCTGTAAAGTTATTTTTCAGAAAAAAAACATTTGATCTTTTATCGGAATCTACATCTGGAGCTAACTGATATATCTGATTCCATAAAAAAGTCGAGTACAAATAATTGTGTGAAACACTTTTTTCAGAAAGAAATTGATGAGTTAGCCAAGAATAATAATATATAAGAGTAAACAGTAGTAAATAGATAAAAAATTGACTAATAAAAGAGTTTTTTTTCATAAAAACTCCCAAAACTATCCAAACCACCGCTAAGGCTGAATATACAAGATACCGATGATCCGAGGCGGCTTGAAAATGGGGCTGCCTGATAAAAGGAAATATCAAAAAAGCGATTGTCAGAAGAAATAAGGTGTTTATTTCAACCAATTTTGCATTTTGTCGTTGAATGATATGAAATACAATACTGGTGATAATCCAGCCAAGAAAAAAAATCCCAATATAGACACTTTTAGCAAAAATAGCTGCATTAAAAATTTGATACTCAACGTATAAAAAGCTCAAAACAAAGATCGCAAACAAGACTTTTCCGATTGTAGAATGCAAATTAAATAGCTCCCATTTCCATAGTAGAAATAAAATTGCTACTCCTCCAAATAACAGCGGTTGATTGCCAAAGCTTGGAACAAGAACCCGACCCATATTACCAACCAAATTTTTAATTGAGCTCAAATAAAGTGTGAATGGAAATGGTTCAAAAGTTGTAAGTCCACCAAAAACTTCAATTTTAGTAAAAAACAAATAAATACTAAGAATTAAACAAAGCGTCATTAGACGGTATTTATTAAATCTTTCTGTTATAAATCTTGTACAGATAATTCCTAAGATAATTAAAACGGTACCATGTGATCTAAGAGGATTAATTAAAAAAAGTATGATAGAAATAAAGGTTATAAATAAAACTTTTGTCAAAGAAGATATTTTGATCAACTGATCAATTAAAAATAATAGTAATGCTATACCTAAATATGAATCAAAATTGCGAGCCCAATCAGTTGCCTCAATACCAATTGGCGATACCATAAATAATGAACTAATAGTTACCGCAGCTAATATTGACTTGGTATGTTTATAAAAAAACCAGTAACTGACTCCGACAGATAAAAAGCGACACAAAAATGAAAAAAGGTAGTAAAATCTACCATCATACCCAAAAAAATATTCTATCCATTTAAAAACAACCATCTCATTTAAATAAGAATTCCAAATATCACCAGAAGCTATTTGATAGGATCCTTGTTGAATTGCTTTACTAAACCACAACATCTGCCACTCATCCCCATACAAACCCATTGAAAATGATGGCCTAAACACAACTATTCCGATCAAAGATAGAAAAATCAATGAAAATATATGCTTTTTTGAATGTAAAAACCACAACTTCACCATATTGGTAGGGATATTGTAAACTAAACCCCTAAGAGCACAAGTCATGAAAAAGTATGATGTAATTATTATCGGAGGTGGATTATATGGTTCCTTATTAGCCCTTCATTTGAAAAAAAGGTATTCGCAAGTGTTACTCATTGAAAAAGAAGCTCAGCTACTCACCAAAGCTTCTTATTACAATCAAGCCCGTGTTCACAACGGATACCATTACCCTCGATCATTTATAACAGCTATTCGTTCCCATCAAAATTTCGTTAAATTTTGTAAAGAGTTTAAATCATCGATTGTTAAAAAATTTCCGTCTTTTTATGCCATTGCAAAACATAATTCTAAAGTAAATGCAATTCAGTTTGAGAGATTTTGTCATTTGATCAATACTCCGATAAAAAAAGCACCTGAATTTATCAAAGAAATGTTTAACCAAGCACTTATTGAAGAAGTTTTTCAAGTAGAAGAGTTTGAATTTGATGCGGCTATCTTAAGACATGACCTACATCATAAAATTATGAAAAAACAAATTGAAATTTGGTTTAACTCTCAAGTTATGAAAGTAAAATCCACAGCAGATAAAAATATCACTGTCTCTCTTCAGAATGGAAAAAATATTGTAGGAACAAAAGTTCTAAACTGTACTTATGCAGGAATCAATACCATCCTACAGCAATCAGATTTACCACTAATATCAGTTAAATTTGAATACACCGAAATGCCCCTAGTAAAACTTCCTTTACCTTATAAAAAATATGGTATTACTATCATGGATGGGCCTTTTTTTTCCTTGCTTCCTTTTCCTGATAAAAAAATGCATTCGCTTCATCATGTCAGATATACCCCAAGAATTAGTTGGTATGGTACGGATGAAGATCTTGATAAAAAAACCATCTCTGATTCAGCTTTCTCTTTTATGTCAAAAGATGTTTCTAGATATTTACCAGGTTTGAATAAAATCCACTCTTCAGAGTCTTTATTTCAGTCTAAAGCCGTTTTAAAAATAACCGAAAATAATGATGGCAGACCAATCTATTATCACAAAAACTATGGTATTCCCAATTTCCATCTGCTTTTAGGAGGAAAAATTGATAATATCTATGACATTATTGAAGAGATAGAAATTCAGGGATTATAATAACCAATTGCTGTTTGTATCCCAACTTTTAAAACTCTAAACAAACTAGATATTCCTCGTATTTTCGTTGGTACAGTATGTAAAGGATATTTTCTCAAGACAGGTATTTCACTTACTTTGTAATTTAGTTGTGCTGCTCTAACTCCTAAATAAAAAATCAGCTCATAACCTACAAATATTTCTCGAAAAGGATTTACTTGTGAATCAAGTAGAAGCTTTTTAGAATATGCTCGAAAACCATTAGTAACATCAGTAAAATGAAATCCAGCAGTTAATGAAAACATATTCGCTAAAATCCAGTGATTGCCAATATGTCTCATATGTGGTGTATTTATCGCTTTACCTCCTTTGACATACCGCGAACCTTGTATAAAATCATAGCCTTTTTCAAGCATTTCAATAAATTTTGGGATCGCTTCAATTCCGTCTTTATTGTTACCATCCACTGTAATCACTCCTTGATAACCCTCCTGAAGAGCAAATGCAAATCCCATTCTTAGTTGAGTCCCTTGTTTACCCGGAGATTGTTTAATTAACAAAGCCCTTACCCCTTGCTTCTTTAAAAATTCGGGATCAGTTGAACCATCTGTACTACCTCCATCAAAAATAATAATATCGACTCTATCAGCATACTTTCTTAGTTTTTTTAACTCATTTTTTAGTCTGCTTCCTTCATTGATAACAGGGATTCCTAAACAGTAAATACTTTTTTTGGTAGAAAAAATATGACTTGAATAAAGCGGTAATTGCCATTTTTTGGCTAATTTAAATAAAGTTGTAAGTTTTTTTGACATATGCTAAAACCCTTTCAATTTGTCCAATAGTATCAGATTTACCATCCGAACGCATCTCAACTATTTTCCATTCCGTATAACCATATTTATTAAGTAATTTCGCAAAAAGTGGATGATCTACTTTTCCACGACCTAATTCTCCCAAGTAATCTTCACTTAGATGAACATGCTCAAGATATTTAATCATCTTATGGAAAATGAGCTCAATATTTTCTTGATTAATAGTGGCAGCTCCGGTATCCAAATGAAATCTGAATGCTGGGTGATTTACCGCTTCTACAAGTGTGAGTGCTTCAGATATCGAATTTATAAAACGAGTTCCATACTGCATGGGGATCGGCTCGATGCAAAGTATTAATTGCTTTTGCTCAGCAATCTGTGCCAGTTTAGAAAAAAAATCTCTTGCTATCTCATCTACCAATAATAAATCCTTTTGATAATATTCTCTGTTTTTAGGAGAACCAAAGACCAATTTTTTAGCCCCAAGTCCTACTGCAATATCAGTAATTTTTTCATAATAATCAAGCATCTTATTTTGAGCCAAATGTCCATTGAAAAAATTAAGTTCTTGTTTGGGGAAAAAAAGTGAACACATGGAAACAATGGAAATACCATGATCTTGCCAAAAGTCTCTATATTCTTTGATCTGGTTTTTTGTAGCTTTTGTTGGTATATCCCAGACTTTAGCCGGAGCCACTTCTATCCCTTCAAAGTCATATTTCTTTAATAACTTAGCAATTTGTCGATCTTGAGATTTATCCCAAGCAATATTAAAAAAACCTAGTTTCATCTGTTTTTTAAAATAAAATCTTTCAATGATTGCAAAGTCGGGTATTCATTGTATAAAAAACCATTCTTCTTTTTATATAAATAATCATATTTAGTCAGCATCCGATGGTTTAAAGGAGGTTTTTCTGTGATAGTAGGAAAAGTGACACCTAGACTGTATTTAGCAATTCTTTTAACAGCCAAAGGAGCTACTGAAAAATTTACCAAAGGCAATTGGTTATTGATTGCGATAGTAATATCTTGCCAAATGTTTTCGAGATTGTACCACTGCATCGAGCTATCTTTATGAGTTAAATCCCAACGGTTGTGATGAATCAGATCATAAATAAAATTTTTTTTCAGATTTTGACCAAACAAATTTGGTAATCTTACAATGACAGACTGTCTAAATTTTTTTTGAATAAATTGTTCAAGTTTGTATCTATGAAGTCCATAAGGGGTTAATAAGTTTGTATCAATGAGAGTATCTTCGTCAACATTGTATGGATTTGGATAGACAAAAATAGTTGATATTAAAACAAATTGGGAGGCTTTAACTAAAGAAAGATGCTTGATAAGACTTTTTATTTGTAACCAATCTGCTTTTGGTTCTTTATTTGCTTTCCAAAACAATGAACTAGTAGCACAACTTACAATTAGATCGTATTTCTTACCTGTTATTTGTGAAATATTCTTTGAATTATAAAGATCAGTAAAAGACTGTTGAGAAAGAATATTACTTCCAACAAATCCAGAATATCCTATCAAAGCTGTCTTCATATTTTTATTATATTAAGTTTTTTTTGCAGACTTTTTTGGCGGTTTTTAAAAATCCGGTGAGAACCATCCTTTTCCTGAGATATAAAATAAAGTGGTTCATTGCGTGACTCATCCATAATTCGAATTAAATATTCTGACATAATAGTCAGCAAAGAAAAAAGTAAAAAAAACAATGCTCCCATGACTGTCGCCAAACTAATCCATCCCTGGGGGGCTATCCAAGTCATTTGGAAGACAATTATTAAGATAACCACGCCTAAAATATACAATAAAAACAAAGTACTTCCCAGCATACCCAGTAAACTTATCCATCTGATTGGCTTAAATGAATTGGATATCACATCATCTAAAACAACTTTTAAAATTGTAAAAAGACCTGTTCGAGGATCATTAGCAGACTGATTGGATAATCCTTCATAGGAGATGATCTGTCTTTTTAGTCCAATCAGTGAATTCAAATAGGTAAAGTTGCGATTTTTTCTTCTAGTGCGAGTGATTGAGAGAACAGCCCGTCGATTTAAAGCCAGTGAATGATTTGAACGATAAAAATACCCCTGTCGAGAGAATGCAGTTACCATAGACAAGAATAATCGACTGAACAAACTCAAACTTGCCTGCTGATTTTTAGGATTGCCAATTACAACATCAAATCCTTTTTCCAAATTATCAATAAATAAATGTAATACTTGAGGGCTGTCAGTCTTTGTATCATAAAAAATAACGTAATCCCCAATACACGAATCAACCCCAACCGTGATTGCAACGTCTCTGGAATATTTTTTGGATAAAATTATGGAGCGTACATTTGAATTTTGTTTCTGGATTCTAGATAAAACCGGATCTTGCTCGAGAATATATCCAGTATTGTCAATACATACAATTTCATAAAGATGAGTTTTTTTTTGAATTACTTGGTCTATTTTTTTAACAGTTTCAATTAAGGAAACATTAATATCATCAATAATTACCACTACTGAAGTTAAAGTATCGTTTATTAAAAATGTGCGCTCATGTTTTTTCATTGATTGATACTAATAAACCTGGCTTCGGATTACAACGTCTTATTTTTAGATACATAAAATCCGATTACTAAGCAAATCAGAAACCCAAAAAAACCAAATGAAATCGGCCATAAAATATCTAGCAAAATTTGTGGTTTATACACGATAACTATTTGAATTGGATTTTGAGCTTTTATCAACCAACCATTCGCATATCCATCAGTTAAAAAGTGTTTATTAGAATCAACATCAGATGATAAAAACAAAGCTAATTGATCAAAAAAGGTCAAACTGACATGACTTGAAGAGTTTAAATATTTTACTTTCCATTCAGAATTGAAATTTTGATTTAGACGTAAAAAATAATTACCAGCTTTGGGAAGAGTAACAAAATATTTATTCTGATTCATTTTTATTGTTTGAATCTCCGTTTGTAAAGGTATTTCAGTTAAAGATTCATCAAGCTTTGAAGATTTGAATAAATAAGCTGTCTCTGAAGAGTGTTTAAAAGAATCAAACAACTGATCATATGAGTCAGTGTAAGCAATCTGGGCAAAAGCTCTCACTGGATTTATCAAACCAGACTGATTCGGTCCATAAATTTTTAATCCATCTAAAGAAACTATTTTATGATAAGAATCTAATAATTGCTTTTCACCTTTAACAACACCCAGACTTATAACTTGAAAATTAATATTATCCGAAAAGATTCGCGGTCTAAAGTATATTTCAACTTGTCTGATAGAAGTAAAATCAGTATCTGGATTTTCGGTTGGATTAAAAAGCGACAGATCAATTGTTTTTACTTGACCAATATCTTCTATAGAATAACGAAGTTGTTGTTCTTTTTCCCCATTCCATCGAGGCTGGTTATTATATTTATCGACCAAAAATACCTCTATATATCCAGGCACATCTGATTTGAAATCTAGACGAATATTCTGGACTTCAGACATGTCTTGTAAAGAAGACTGAACCAAACATGTAACATGATGATTCTCATATTTCAAAGATTCGCAAATAGATCCCATCGGTTGTACTGGGGTAAAAAAGCTATCGGTAAGAAAATCCAAACTTTTTTTATCCTGCCTGGTAGAATATATATCCGAGCGATCAATAATATATTTCACATCAATTCTTTGGAACGAATCTACTAAATTTTTACGACCAATATACTGTTTTAAAGCCATCAAATAAGGATTTGTCCCCGTCTGAGTTAAAACAGAAGCATCTATCAGTTGATAGAGAGGATCATTACCATGATAATCAGCACCTGGCCACTTATATGAAGCACCAAAGCTAGATAAATAAGGAGTAAAAAAAATTCTTCCGCCCGTAGGATTGTTTTTTTTCTGCCAATCATCAAGTAACCGATATCGACTAGGAATAATTGTTTCATTCCCCCAACTAATCACCTCACTCGACCATAATGGCCAATTAAATATTCCAGTTATAAGAATTAATAAAACTGCAACTGAAAAAAAAGCTAAACTGCTATTGATTTTTTTTAAAAAAATATATATCCCAGTGATACCAACTCCAAACAACCCACTATATGCCAGCAAAAAAACTAGTCCAAATTTTTCATATGGATTGCGAAAAACTTGTAGTGGAGGAAAATGAACAAATATCCATTCAAAAATAGCTCCAAATGGCTGATTAGATCCCAAACAAACAACTAAACCAACCAAAAACATTACAAAATAAAACTGAATACTTTTTTGACGAATAAATCTCAGACTAAAAAGTATTACTACAACTCCCATCCAACTTAGAAACTGAAATATACTGGCTTTATAGATACCAAAATAAAGCGAAGATTCAAAGTGCAACGGATGATATAGTCTAATTACTGATGAAAACGAATATTGACTGCTAACTGCTCTCAAAGAAGATAAAGCATTTTCAAAAACATTCCCACTCCCTAAAAAAGCTGCTGGAGCATACCAAACTGTTACCAACAGCCACCAACTATTTATTATTACCCAACCAAACAAGAAAAAGCCAAGAATCACTATTTGCAAAGATTTATTTAAAAATGAACCATTACTTTCAAATGTTTTATAAAACCAATACCCGCTGACAAGTATCCAAAGTGATACTGCATAGCTCGGGTTTCCCATAGCTGCAGAAAATACAAATGAAATAATTAAATTTATGATTAAATAAATGGGCTTTTTAGCATCAAAATAGTATGCTATCAAAAGTAAAAAAACCGGGTAATACAGATAGGCAAAAAATTGAGGATAGAGTCCTCTTGCCCAGACTTGACTAATCACATAAGGATTGCTCAGATAAAACAAAGCTCCAGAAAAAGCAACCAAGCGCGGAAATCGAATCCAACCAAAGTTCTTTCTAAAAAGTAGATAGGTACTAGTTACAGCCCCTATCAAAATCAACCCAAATATACTTACCTGCAAAAAAAAGGGCGGCGCGCCAACATTAAATAGTAAGGTCAAAAATGCATATAGTGGCCTTTTTGATAGATCGCTAAAATAAGGTACGCCCAAATACAAATCAAGCCAGACACTAGAAACCATTTTCTGATATACCAAATCAATCCTTTGGAAAATAATTCCTTCTTCAGCTCCGATAAATAAATTTCCATGTCTAAACCAACTGGCTAAAAGACACACCACTAACAGTAGTAATATCAACAAAAAGGTGCGATCAGTTTGACTAAATTTCATAAATGAGTAAAGTACTTAAAGTGGCGTTATTGTATAGCGACCATTCCCAAAAGGCCAGACAGGGGTTGTATTCGTAAATAATCTCATTACAATAAAAATAATGAAAAAGAATGTAGTTGTTTTGGGAAAAGGCAGATTGGCTATTAAAGTCGCTCAGTGGTTTTTAAGACACCCAAAATACACATTAGTAGCGATAGTTCCGGTTGTTCCTGAACCAACTTGGACCTCTTCTTTAATCAAATGGGCTAAAAAAAATCAAGTCGATATAGTCGAATCCGGCCATTTCCAAGATCTACCACAATCTATAGCAATTGACTTAGCTGTCTCTGTCACCTATGACAAAATAATCAAACCATCATTCATTAATCGCTGTAAAAGAATTATTAATATTCATAATAGTCCTCTACCAAAATATCGCGGTGTTTCTCCTATCAATTGGGCTCTCAAAAACAATGAAACAATCCATGGAGTAACTATTCATGAAATAACTCCCGGAATTGACGATGGGCCAATCTGGGGACAAGTAAAATTTTCCATTTATCCTGAAACGGATGAAGTGAAAGATGTTTATCACAGATGTCTGGCTTTTGGCTGGACTCTTTTTAAAGAGGTAATACTTTTACTTGATAAACTAACCCCCTATTCACAAAATGAAACGGAAGCCACCTATTATGATTTATCGAAAAATAGCTTATTAGCCGAAAGACGCTTTTTTACTAAAAAATTATCTTCGAAGTAAAACTTTCTTACCGGTTTTGATAGAAATATCACAAGCTTCAAGAAGCTTCACAATCCTGATATTAATCTCAGCATTTTCATATGAAATTTTTTTGCTTATAAGTTGTTTTGCTATTTCACAAAGCTCAACATAAATTGCCTCCTCATTGGATAATTTAGGAATCAGTACATCACCATTTCGATAGATTGGTTTCATATAGGTAATCTCATCATCGATAACATCAATTCCTTTATCATAAATCCGGATTTTTTCATCTGGTTCAATATCATCAAAGAAAATCATTTTATTACTCCCCCCAATCAGGACGGTTCTGAGTTTAATTGGTGATACCCATGAAAGATGAATATGAGCTATAAAACCATTATCGTATTCCAGAGTGATATGCGCCATTTCAAAATTTTTAGAACCTTTAACATGATGAGAGGCCGTAGCCAATACTTTAACTGGTGAAATACCAAAACATCGATCAATTATAGCTAGATCATGCGGAGCCAGATCCCATATGACATTAACCTCTTTTTGAATTAGACCTAAATTGGTCCGTGTAGAATCATAATACAGCGGAATTCCCAACTGCTTTTTTTTAATAAAATGCTGTATATATTTAACAGCGCCTGTATATAAATAAGTCAAATCACCATATAAAAGTAAACCTTTTTTTTGGGCTAATTTTAATAAAACTTGTGCGTCTTTGTATGACAAGGTAATTGGTTTAGCAATCAGAACATGTTTATTATGCATAAGGGCCTGTTTTGCAATATGAAAATGGGTTTCTGGCGGGGTTACCACCATAACTAAATCAATTTCAGGATCCTGTAAAACAACCTCGTATTCACTCGTTTGCGGAATATGGGGATATAATTGCTGGGATTTTTTTAGAGCTTGATCTGAAAGATCACATACCCACCTCACTTCAAAATCCGGATGACGAATAAAATTACGAACAAAATTTGGCCCCCAGTAACCTAATCCAATAACACCAACTTTAATCATGCAAATAAAAATCCCTTATCTTTTCGATCACCCAGTCTTGCTGATCTTTAGTAATCTCAGGATATAATGGCAAAGATAAAATACTTGAAGCTAATTTTTCAGCTATCGGAAAAGAATTTTTAGTGTATCCGAGGAAATCAAGTGACTTTTGTAAATGAACCGGCACCGGGTAATGAATACCTGTCTGAATACCATACTCAAGTAAATATTTTTGTAAAACATCTCTTTGTGGTACCTGAATAACAAATAAATGATATACCGATTTAGCATTGGGATCTTCTGTGAAAGTTTTTATAAATGGTAAATCTTGTAGTAGATTTTTTTGATAATAGGCTACAGCTCGTTGACGTTTTTTATTCCAAACATCCAAATGTCTCAATTTGACTCGCAAAATACTGGCTTGCAGAGCATCTAACCGGCTATTATATCCAATCTGATCAAAATAATATTTCTTTTTGGCTCCGTATTCTCTCAGCGATTTTATCTTTTTCATCAAAGAAGCTGAATTGGTAGTTATTGCTCCAGCATCACCGTAAGCACCCAAATTTTTCCCAGGATAAAAACTAAAAGCGGCAATATCACCCAATGATCCTGTTTTTTTTTCATGATACATGGCTCCATGGGCTTGACAGGCATCTTCTAATATTGCAATTCCTTTTTGTTTAGCAATTTTTTTAAGTGAGGCCATATCAGCCGGCTTACCATATAAATGAACAGGCATAATAACTTTGGTTTTTGAAGTTATTTTTTTTTCAACTTGTAAAACATCAATTGATGAGGTATTTTCATCAACATCAACAATTACTGGTAATGCACCAGCATACAGGATTGCATAAACACTGGCGATAAAGGTATTTGCAGGAACAATTACTTCGTCACCTTTTTTCACATCCAAAGCCAATAAACTTAAATAAAGCGCATCTGTACCTGATGCAACTCCAACACTATAATTAGAATCACAGTAAGTGGCAAATTGACTTTCAAAGTCAGCAACAACATCGTTTAGTATAAAAGAACCAGACGCGACTACCTTGGCAATTGCTCTATCTATTTCAGATTTAATACCATTGTAATTTGCCACAAGATTTACCAAAGGCACCTGCATTTTATTCATAAAACTGGTTTGATAATAGCATATTTTTTATTTACCATAGTATCCAATATCGATCTTTAAACGGACTATTTTTATCAAGTTAAAGTAGCCAATTAACCACATGGTATACCAGGTTAATAGAAGATGCAAAAGATATACCAATTTCCGTCTCGTAATCGACAAATACAAACCATCATAAACAGGCCAGATAAATAATAATGCATATAAAATAAATGCATATTTTTTAAAACGATAAAGTGAATTTTGATAATTATTTCTTCCACCAAAACCACCTTGCCCCATATCGGTATTGAAAACATTATTTTTAACTCTTGATGCAATTTTCTTAAAATATGCAGTCAAATTTGGAACTGAATTATGACAAGTAAAATCATTTTTGCTAATAGCCAACAGTGAACCATGATCATTTAATAAATAAAACAAATGCGCTAATAACCCGGGATTTTTTTTAATCTGAGGAAAAGCTTTTCTGGCATACTGCAGATCAATCATACTTCCACCAGCCCACAATTCTATCAAAGGCAATGGATAGACATACTGAAAATCTATCACCAGACAGTCCTGATCCTGATAAAGCACTCGCCTGGAAAATCTTTGGCTAAAATCAGATGTCAAAAAACGATTCCCTTTAGACTCTCGATAAATAAAAAATGAAAAAGGATCACCAAATTCATTTATATAATTATTAATCGGATGGGTTGTTTTAAGAGTTTTATATCCACCAAGCAAAACAGCCCGAATATATGGATTTTTACTTATCGAGTTTACTTTAATCTGAATACTTTTTTTATTATCTAAAATTTCATCACTATCAAGAAAAATTAAATACTTGCCTTTTGCCTGATAAAATCCAAGATATTTTGCATAAATAAGCTCTGTTTTTGGATTAGGAATTATTTTAGTTTTATATCGTCTTGCGATTTGTAGTGTGGCATCTGTCGACCCACCATCGATTATTAATATCTCTATTTTATTACTAGGATAAATTTGTTTTTTCAGCGAATCTAAAGTAGCAACCAATGTTTTTTCAGAATTGTAAGTAGCTATCACAACACTAACCAGCGGATATTTCATTTTCACCTAGTATATAGTATAAATTCAGCTACACAAGATGAATTTTATATATGGCTCTACAATTTATCTATTTGCTTCAATGAGAGCTTTTTTTTGGAGCATTTTTGTTAGAAAAATGGGACAAAATGTACATATCATGAGTAATGTGACTCTGATGAGCCCTCAAAATATCTCAATTGGTAACCATGTATTAATAAATACAGATACAAAACTTGGCGGCCAAAATGGCATAGATATCGGCAATTATGTTTTGATTGGGTACAATGTAAATCTTGTTTCAGAAAATCATTCCTTCTCAAATGCCCTAAAACCAATCAAACTCCAAGGTTATTTTGGTGGAAAAGTTACTATTGAGGATGATGTTTGGATAGGGGCCAATGCAGTAATTATGCCCTCAGTGACAATCGGAAAAGGCGCAATTGTTGGTGCTAATGCAGTTGTTACCAAAAATGTTACTCCTTATTCAATAGTTGGAGGAATCCCAGCTAAAAAAATTAAAGATCGTTTTGGAAAAAAAGATCAAAAAAAAGCTTTCAAAGTAGATCTAACTCATTAGCTCATCAACGATTATTTTAGCTGGACTTTTTTTTGGCTTTATCTCAGCTTTTTTAAAAGCAAGGTAATTCTTCAGAAAGTTATTTATGATCTGAGGATTTCCTTTACTTAATAGGGCATTTTGACCCAAACCCTCTGTTTGAACTGCATAGTTAGCCAATCCTAAATATGGTTTACCAAGATAGTAAGCCTCTTGCTGAATTGTTGCACTATCAGTGGCAATAAATTCTGCCTTTTTTAATACTTTGAGAAATTCCCCATATGATAGTTGACTAATTATTTTTAGATTTTTCTTTGGCACCTGAAGCGAATGGATTATTTCAACTGTTAGTGGATGGTTTAATACTACACATAGTAGATTTTTATCTGCTGTTTTAATAATAAGCTCCATTATCCTCTTAGTCCAGGCTTTCTTTAAAAGTACATGTTCCTGTCGATGAACAATCAACAAATAATATTTTTTTGGTAGTAGAAAAGGGATTTTTATTTTTTGTTTCATTGACCACCAAAAAGACTCAATATTAGTATTATAACCAGTACTTATTTTGAGTCCTTTAAAATTTTTTAAATTGTCCAGCGCCCAATCAGTTGGCGCAAACATTATATCTGCTAAAAAAGAGTTAATATGTTTGCAAATTTCTTCGGGGAAAGGTTCCAAAAAATTGTGAGAGAAATAACCTGCTTCAATATGCACCAGTTTTAATCCATTCAATTTAGCCAAAAAAGCTCCTAAAGTAGAAGTGACAGTATCGCCATGAATAATAAAATAAATATCTTTCTTAGACTGATTTTGAAACAAAGAATAAAATTTGATACTTCCTTTTATGAGAGTAAATAAAGCCCAAAAGAAAAAAATTACAGTAGATGATTTGTTGACCTTTGGATTTATAACTAGCAGTGGTTTGATGTTCCCTAAATACAATTTAAAATCTTGGTAATTAATCTTATTTTGACCGGAATCAATAATATGAAATTTTATTTTTCTCTTTTGAAGCTCTTTTAGTACAGGAACTAATTTATTAAACTCAGCAACAGTGCCAATGAAGAAATAAAACTTTTTCGAGCTTTTCATCAGATTTTAATCGCCTTAAGATAGACTCCAGCTCCCTGATTTTTGGGTTGATACAGATCATTCAGTCGATCGATCATTCGAAAAATACTAAAAATAGCCTTTACGACAGGAGACAATGGTTTATTCACTTCATATTTACTCACTGCTTGAACTATCTTTTCAGAAGTATTTTTGGCATAAACTACCCGAGCTCCTAAATTCACAATATGATGATTAAAGGGCAAACACCAGAAAGTCAAAGATTCAACAGTTTCCACTTTCAATTTGGTTTTTTCGACCACTTTTTTCATCTGTTCCACTGTATACAACCTAATATGATTGAACCATAAACCTGCCCAAAAGCCGTCTTTAATATGATTTCCGGTAATCGCTTCCATGATCTTATTAACTGGATCCCAAAGCAGTGGATAATTGGCGTTTGGTACTGTCAAACATAAAATCCCACCAGGTTTTAATATTCGAGCCACCTCTTTTATTCCTTTGACATCATTTGGTAAATGTTCTGCAACTTCAGACATCACCACCTTATTAAAAAAATTATCTTTAAAAGGCAGCTTTTTCATCAGATCTGCTTGTTTTAAGTAAATTTTTTTGTTTTTTAAATTGATTTTGGCTGATTTTAAAGCCAATGGATCAAAATCAGTCCCATAAAGTGATAACTTAATCCCCAGATGAGACAACAAAAATAAATAAAAGCCATCACCACATCCAACATCAAGGATCTTATCACCTGGTTTTGGATCCAGATCTCTGACCATCCGACGGGCTCTTCTTCGTAATGCTATATCACCAACATGATCGAGTAACTTTTCCAGTGTTTGCTGTTGTTTAATGGTCATAAGATTTGATTATTGTCTCAAGATTTCTCAAAGAATATCTTTTTAAAGCATACTGACGAGTATTTTGCTTCAACTTTTTTAACACATCTGGATGATTCTTTAAATAGGCAATTTCCTTTTTGATATTTTCTACAGAAACATCAATCAATCTACCAACTGTTTTATCTAATGCTTCCGGGATTGATCCCCGCTTTGACCCAATAACTGGAATACCTGATGCCAAGGCTTCCAATATCACCCGACCAAATCCTTCTTCATGAGTTGATGGAACTATCAAAGCATCACTCAAATTGTAATAATTAACCAATTCTTCACCAGATAAGCTCCCACAAAATCGAACTGTTTTATACTGTTGGGCTATTTTAATAACTTCATCCCGCTCCGGACCATCTCCTGCCACAAGTAAAACTGTTTTAGTGTGAACCGTCTTAAAAACCTGCAATAAAACTCCAATACCTTTTTCTTTAATCAATCTTCCCACAAACAGCACAACCATTTTTTTATCAAGACCAAGTAGTTTTTTTAATTTTTCAACTTTTTTTGGTTTAAACAAGCTAGTATCAATCCAATAAACAAACTGGCGAATTATAGCCGGATCAATACCTAATTGAATTAATTCTTGCACTGATTTTTTTGATAGACACAAGCAGACATCTGCTTGAGAAAGCATCCATCTGACGAATTGTCTATAAAAACCTTTCCGGGGGAAATGGTATAGAGAATGAGTACTGATTATCAGACGCCGATTGAAAATTATATTCCAAAAAACAGCCACCGTTGATGCAACCAAACCATGCGAATGGATCACTTCGATCCGATATTTACTGATTACAAAAGGATAAGCCAAAAATAAACCAGGAAAAAGATAACAAAATTCCAGGATCGGATTATTAACAAGCGAATAAAACCAACCTGTGATCCATGGTAAGCGAATTATTATTACTCGCGGCTTTTTTTCTAAAAAGGCCGCTTTTATTTTGGTAGAAAGTGGTTGATATGTCAAAACAGTTACTTGGTTTTTTTTATCAGCTAGTCCTTTTACCAGATCATTCAAATGTGTCTCAACACCACCGATATTTGGAGAAAAATGAGCTGTTAGTTGAAGGATATTCATAACTTTTTAAGCCTTCCAGACAAATAACCCCATCCACCACAAAACTGCTCGATCATTAACATACTAAACATTGAGACACTTAGGAGAGGATGTTGTAATAATTTTCGCCATTTTTGATAAAAAACCGGTCTTAAAATATAAATTGTTTTAGCCCCCATGACCGAAACTTTATTTTTACTCATATAAGTATGCGCTCTCAAACCATAGTAATATTTTTTTCTCCCTAGCTGCCAAACTGAATTAATTCTTTCATGATGATAAATCCAAGCTTTAATTCGAGCCGATTTGTATCCTTTTAAACGTATTTGTTCAGGCAAATCCCAATCTTCTGGTCCAGTTATATTTTCATCGTATCCCCCGACTAATGCAAAAATCTCTCTTTTAAAAAAACGGGCGGCATCGATCTGTTCATCTCCACCCTCATTGTAAAATGATCTTTCAAAAGCTTTAACTTTCTCCCAATATTTTTGGGCGATAGATATCTCAGGGACTATTACCATGCCAATTTTGGCTGATTTGGTAATAACTTTTACACTTTGGGCTACTACATTTTTTGACAACTCCATATCGGCATCCAAAAAAAATAAAAACGCTCCATTAGCTTTTTTGGCCCCATAATTACGCTGAGCCGATCTTTCCGGTCCAGCAGTATAAACGTGTTTAGTAAATTTTTTAGCAATAGTTCTAGTTTTATCAATAGATTTATTGTCAACCACAATAATTTCAATTGGGTGATATGTTTGTGTAGTAATACTTTCTAACAATCTTTGAATAACTAATTGTTCATTTTTGGTTGTAATAATTACTGATACTAAAGAATTCATATTAAACAAATTTAATTTTACGAGAAGCAAAGATCACCATTTTAAGCAATAAAAATCCATGTTTAAAGCGACTAATATTGGTTTCTCCATATGTACGAGCTTTATAACGAATTGGTACTTCGACTATTTTTAAATTCAACTTAGCTGCTCCAAAGATCAAATCAAAATCACCAAACGGATCAAAATCACCAAAATAACTTCGATTCTTAACTATTTGTTCGTAATGTTTTTTGAACAAAACTTTTGTCCCACACAAAGTATCTTTTATTTTCTGATCAAGCAAAAAACTAAAAACTAATGAAAAAAATTTATTACCAATAATATTTAAAAATCTCATTGCTTGATTTTCCATCGGGTATACCAGACGGGAACCCATCACAAACTCACCAATACCTGAAGAAATTATTTTATAATATTTTGTTAGTTCTTCCGGTGGCATTGTCAGATCAGCGTCTAAAATCATCAAAATATCACCCCTGGCTTTAGCAAAACCTTTTCTGACAGCGTCACCTTTTCCTCGTCCTCTGCCTTGATCAATCAAAACTAAATTGCGTTCTTTTTGATACTTTTGAATCACCCTTTTGATCTCCTTTTTTGTGTCATCAGAGGAATTTCCTTCGACAAAAATCAATTCATCCCATTTACCCAATCTTGGTGTTCTTTTTACAGCAGCTTCAATATTACCTGCTTCATTTCTTGCCGGAATAATAATCGAAACCTTTAAATTTTGAGCAGATTTAATCGGTCGAACTCTCGCTACAACATACTGAACCAAGCACAACTGTTTAATAATTGGTAAACGAGACACATATTTATTTACAAGGGTCGAAATAATAGGTATATAGATAGGCAATAATAAATAATTTCCTTTTTTAACCACCTCCAAATCAGCCAAAAAAAGTAAATTTTGAATATCTGTTAACGATAGCCAGTTTTGGATTGGATTTGGCATTTTTAAACCCAGCTTTTCTGCTAATACCACTAATGGTTCCCACAAAAAATTGTAGTAAGTGATAATTATTCGAGTGTCAGCATTTGACATTTTTTTAATATTTTCGAATGTTTTTTGAACATCACCTAAATGACCAATCAGATCAGTCAAAATAATATATTCAAACTTGCTATTAAATGTACTTGTTTGAACATCACTTTGCTTAAACTGCAGGGCGGGATGTTTTTTTTGAGCAATTTTGATCATTGCTCCGGATATATCTATACCAAATCCTTTTTTTGGTCGTAGATAAGCAAGTAGATCACCAGTTCCAGATCCCAACTGTAATACAACCGAAGATTTAGGGATAAAAAAAGCACATAGCTCTCTTAAACTTTGATGATAATAATGGTTTAGTTGTTGGTAATATTCTCTCTTTGGGGCAAATTTATCAAAGTGTTTTTTTACCGCATTGTTATAAATGCTCATACTTCCTTTGTTTCAAATACCAATTAATGGTTTTTTTAATTCCTTGTTCAAAATCTGTTTTAGCCCGAAAACCAAACTCTTTTTCCGCTCGACTGACATCAAGCTTTCGACGAGGCTGACCATTTGGCTTTGTAACATCCCAAACAATTTGACCTGAATAACCGAGCAATGAAGCGATCAAATTTGCCAATTTTTTAATAGATATTTCAAAACCAGAACCCAAATTGACCGGATGTTCTTTGTCATAAAAAGCTGTAGCTTTTAATATTCCTAAAGCTGCATCATCGACATACAGAAACTCCCTGGTTGGCGAACCATCTCCCCAAACATCTATTGCTGGTTTTTTAGCCTTTTCCGCCTCGGATATTTTTTTTATTAAAGCTGGAATAACATGCGAAGAGTCTGGATCAAAATTATCACCTGGCCCATATAGATTAACTGGTAGAAGATAAATCCCATTAAATCCAAATTGCTGCCTGTATGACTGAAGTTGAACTAACAACATTTTTTTAGCTAAACCATAAGGAGCATTTGTTTCTTCAGGATAGCCATCCCATAGAGCCTCTTCTTTAAATGGAATAGGAGTAATCTTGGGATAAGCACAAATAGTGCCAATACAAACAAACTTATTAACTTTATTCAAACGTGCCGCTTCAATCAGCTCTACCCCCATTAAAAGGTTGTCATAAAAAAGGGTGCCTGGTAAATCTCTATTTTTTCCAATTCCACCGACGTTACCTGCTAAATGAATTACTAAATCAGCGGGCTTAGTCAACTGCCGACAAATACTTTTTTTACGCAGATCAAACTCTTTTGATCTCGGGACAAAAATATCATCTCTAGAAACACCGAGTTTAATTAATTGCAGATATACATGATTTCCCAAAAAACCGCTACCTCCGGTTAGAAGTATTTTTTTTCCAACCAGATTTTTTTTAATCGATGTCATTACACTCATGGGTTTATTCGATTCTAATAACTAACATCAATCAATGCAATATCAGGATACGATCTTTTCAATTAAAGATGTACTTTGCTTTGTAGCTTTCAACCAATTAAATTTTTTTGACCATTGATAACCTTGTATTTGTAACTTTCTATAAAAAGATTGATCTTCATATATCTTTTTTATAGCCTGTGCTAAAGATTCAGGTGTTTTCTGATTGACTAAAATACCGGTCTTACCATGAACAATAGCATCTTTCAATCCGCTTACACGGTAAGCTACAGTTGGGGTTTTTACCGCCGCTGATTCAATCACCGTCAATCCCCACCCCTCTCTGACTGAGGGATTGACTACCAAAAAACTACGACTTAATAGTTCGAATTTTTTTGATTGGGTGACATAACCCCAAAATTTAACCCTTTTTTTTAAATCATATGTTTCAACTAATTTTTTAATTTTACGGAAATATTCATCATCATGTTTACCAATTACCCAAAATGAAAATGATAAATTTTTTAATAAAGCAAAAACTTTGATTGCATCTTCAATTCCTTTATCTTTAGCAATTGCTCCGATAAAAGTTATCACAGACCGATTATTTTTTTTAGAAGTTTTAACTTGATGAAAACCGTTGTGAACCACTTGAATGGCTGCTGGAGGAACACCATATTCGACCAATTCAGATTTAGTCGAAGCTGAAACGGTCATAAACGGTATCTTTTTATAAAAGAACCTAAAAATAGCTGGTTCTCCTATTTGACCAAGCCAGGAAACAATCGAATGAAAAGGTTCCCCTAAAGGATTGTATCTCCAGACATCTTTGGTAACTTCATGAATAAAAGCCATCTTTTTACTACGAACAAAAAGTGGAGTAAAAAACGGTAATCCATGAAACTGATCAATAACCAAATCAAAGGTCTGTGACTGCCCAAATAAGTACCAAAAAAAGGCTTGTAACTGAACTGACAGTATCTGTGACCCTCTTCTGACTATTCTCACGCCGTCAATATTTTCTTCCGCTAAAGCCTGGTCAAAAGTAGAAGTAAATAAAGTCACTTGGTGACCTTTTTTTACCCAAGCTTTGGCATGTTCATGAGTCACAATCTCCGCCCCACCAGCATGAGGATGCTGAGGGCCTCGCCATGAAAAAATTAAAATAGAAAGTGAAGTCTTTTTTTTCATTGATCAACCAATATTAATACGAAAATTGAGTTCTGGGTCGTATTTCCACCTTCTTGAGCTTTTATCATCATAATATTTTCGGATTTTTAAACGATAAAAAACAGCCATCGTATCAAGCATCATATACATCAATGTTCGTAAAAACTTTTGACTTGTTAATACAGAACCTCCACCAAAATCCAACCTCAACTCAACCGGAGCCTCATAAATTCGTTTAAAACCCAAGTAATTTGCCACCGACAACATTTCGATATCAAAAGCATAAGCTTTGACCAAAAGCCTCGGCAAAACTTTTTCAAGCACCTCACGACGAAATACTTTTAATCCAACCTGGGTATCTTTCACTTTTAAGTCAAATAACAAACGAACGAGTATCTGATAACCGATCGACAAAATCCTTCTTTGCCAGGGGTAGTCGACTTTTGAAACTGGATGTCTTTTTGACCCCACTATAATATCGGCTTTATACCATTCAAAATGTTCCAAGAGCATTGACAGCCCATTGGGATCCAGATCCATTCCTGAATCAATAAAAGCAATAATATCTCCCCGACTTTTAGCCATCCCAAAACGAACAGCGTAACCTTTACCTCTGTTTACCTCATATCCAACAACTTTAACACCTCGGTATTTTTTAGTGATTTTTTTAGCTTTTTCAAAAGTTTTATCAAGCGTCCCATCAACCACGCAAATAAGTTCTGTTTTATAACGCAATTTATCTAAAACAAGTTTGATTCGACGAAGATCTTTTTGGATTGTTTTTTCCTGACGATATGCCGGAACAATTACAGAAACCAACCTAATTAATTTTTTCCGCACTTTGGCTGGCTTCAGAAGAGAGCTGGTTTTGGTTTTTGCTAATTCTTTCTTGTAAGCGGACTTGGCCATAATTGTATTCTTTGACTAAACTGGTATTTCCATCTTCTTTACTAAACTCTGAATCAGCAATATTACCAGGTATACCTTTCAAAGGCTCGATAATATAAAACTTTTTTTCAGCCTTTCCTTTATGAACGATATCCTGACCTAAAGTACCGATCGGATCATTTCCATAAAACACCGGTACATACCCATACTTTTGATAACCATAAAAATGATACAAGTAAGCCCAGGTAGTATTAGTCCACAAAGGAACTGTCAGCGAATTAATAGCAAATGGTTTGCCATCTGACAAGAGATAAGTTTGATCAATCAATGCCAGTTGGTTGTTTAATGTCATATCTGGCTGAATTACTAACAGATATTGTCCTTTTGGTACAGCTTTTATAGTCATATACAGATTGGCTATTATCACCATCAGTAATATAAAAAAAACTCCACTTTTATATTTTGGCCAGAGAGATTTAAGCACAAATACAAATCCTAAAAGCATTGGGGGGACCAAGGCTATATTGGCATAAACATTACTGTGTCCACCAAAAAAGAACATCACCACACTCGAAAAAATCCCCAAAACAATAAATAGCTGTTTTTTTAGGATGATCCAAATCAATGTCACAACAAAAATAATTCCCCCCAAAAAAACATTTAACGGAAATAAATTATTAGTGAAAACTTTTGATAAATTGTTGATATAAGTCAAAAAAAGATCAGTGAAATTGGCATCCAGACTACCCTTAGTATCGGAAAAGGCAGTCAAACTCGTAATTAGTTGTATGGGTCCGCCAAAAAATAAAACAGCTGCAACCATAGTAGATAAAATTAGTAGTATCAGACTAATTCCCAGTAAAATTGATTTAATTGGGGGCTGAATCTTAAATAAAAAATTAGCCGCTATTATGACAAAGAATAAATACAACAAGAAAAATTGAAACTGCATCGACAATGCCGCGCATATACAAGCACCTATGAAACCCCATTTTTTCTTTTGAATCCATTGATACAAAAAATAAAAAAACCAGGCTGATGTTAATACTGCTGGCTGAGGGTTTGAAAGCCAAGGACCATACTGGATCGCTTCAAAAGAAATAGTCCAGATACTCACAAGTAAAAACGCCCAATTTTTTGATTTAAAAAAAGCCTTTGCCAATAAATAAAGCGGAATTATTGTTGAAGCATTCAATAATGCTAAAGCTACAGCCACAAAAAAAGGGTTTCCTTGACCCAATGCATAAAAAGGGGCGATCAGATAGTAATATAAAACTCCGTGAAACAAACCAGGAGTCGATGTTGCTGGTCCTTGAATTTTAACATCAAAATTCCTCCAAATCTGTTCAGAAACAAATGCATCCCTTGCCATATCAAAATGAAAAGACAAATGCCCTTGAAACAACGGCAAGATCCTCAAACTAAATGCCATAAGTATCAGAATAAACAGACCAAAATATTCAGCTTTTATTTTTTTCATTTTTTTTAGAATAAACAACTGTCAAAAAGTATACTGACAATAAACCAAATAATAAAGCCGCAACAACAACTGAAATCCACACGACCTCCGCAATTGAATTATGAAGCAGATTTATCACTCCAAACTGAGCTACGGCAGCTAATAGCGGCAATATCATAACTTTATTGTGATTTATTGACATATATAAATTGGTATAAAGACCAACCAAAGACAAAAGCCCCGTATAAAGTGCATAAGGAACTAAAAGAGAAATACCGGAAAAATATTTATCACCATACAACATACCCATGGCAAAATAAGGAAAGAAATAATAAATCATTATTACACTGGTAACTACCAACACAGTAGCAAATAAACTTAAGAAAAATATTGGTGTAAAATTTTCATTTAATGAATATTTTTTAGTAATCAGTGGGAACATTACTGTCGCCACTGGGGCACTAGCAAATAAAATAATTTTTCCCATTGTGGCTACCGCGGCATAAACTCCAGCATCAAAACTAGAAAAAAAATGTTTAACTAAGATCAAATCTACTGACATCAATGAAGTCATCGCAATCGTTTGGATCAAAACCGGCATAGTGAAAGAAATTACACCTTTCTTATCCAAATGAGTCGCTGGCGCAACCGAAAAATAATTTTTCAAGAAAAAATAACTAATTAGACAACCAGCTATTATAGCCACCAATAATCCAGTCATTGCGCCCATCACTCCCCAACCAATCCAAATAAATATCAAAGCCGCCAATAGCTTAAGTGCTGTCTCAGATATCAAACTAGTCACTACCAAATGAAATTTAATTAATCCTTGTAATACAGATCTAAATAAATAAGATGGCAAACCAAATAAAAATGACACAGCAATGATTAATATCCCCCAGGTATGCGGCGTATTTAAATATTTGGCCAAAAAAGGCGCACTTATTGCTGTGCCCAAAGCCAAAAGTATGGACAATATAAATACCGGCTTTATAAACCATCGTAAATAACCAGCGACTTCGGAGTCTGTTTTAGAAGCAGCTATAAATTTAATAATCACCGTACCAAAAGATAAAGGCACCACCGAAAGAAGCCCAATCAGTGAGAAAAAAGCTGACAACTCGCCATAATCAGATGGGCCTAATAAACGACCCATCAATAAATGATACAAATAGTTTATTCCATTGATGGAATTTGTTCCTACAATCATTACTACACTAGAAGAGAAAAAAGGATGTTTGATTGCAGAGTGAATTATTTTTTTCATGCTACCCAGTATCCTCTAACAAATAATATGGTAAAAAGAAACAATAAAACAGCTGATAAAAGAAAAAGCATTCGCTGAAACAGCTTCGGCCATTTTTCAATAATCATCGCCATCATCATAAAAACCGGAAATATGACTAAAACATAACGAGCACCGGATGAAAAACTTCCCTGAATAGTAGGAAGTAGTAAACTTGCTAGTGAATAAAAAATATACGACCATCTTACTTTTTTAAAAAATGCCCAGATCGGAATAATGAAAAAAAGTAAGGTTGAAAAAAATTCAAGCAAAAAGGTAGCCAAAAAAATATCAATTTTTTGATAGTGAACTAAAATATTGAGATAGCGATATACCACTTGGGGAAATAAAATAATACCCTTTTGTCGATGCTCTCCTATTAAAGACTGTAATGTATAAAATGCCAATGGATCACCAACTGTAGCGTATA
Organism: uncultured Gammaproteobacteria bacterium; assembly: GCA_964405065.1. Taxonomy (GTDB): domain Bacteria; phylum Patescibacteriota; class Microgenomatia; order Daviesbacterales; family UBA10151; genus CAZWRN01. The sequence continues at coordinate 21,202 of CAYOMO010000001.1, read as the reverse complement.
AATATATCATATAAAGCAATAATCCAAGTGGAATAAAAAGGAGTGGATACCATTTGGAAAAACTTTTCCTATCGATAAAAACATCAATTAGTAAGGCCGGTAAAAGCAGTACACCGAAAACACGTGTACTACACGCTAAGATACCCATCAAAGCTACCAACCACCATTTTTCCTGACGAGAAAAATAAAAAGCTGCCACCGAAAATAATAAAAACAAACTTTCTGTATAGACTGCTCCATAATAAAAAGAGGTTGGAAAAACCAACAACAAACCAACAGTCAAAAATGCGATTTTAGCCGAATACTCGAGCCGAACCAGTTTATAAACCAACCATAAAGCGATCAAAAAAGCCATGTTTGAGATAATTAATCCAACCGCAGATGTAGTAAGGAAATTATCAGGTAAAAGCCAGATTCCCACATGAATCAGCAGTGGGTACAAAGGAAAAAATGCTTGTTCTAGACTTTGATAGCCATTCATGGCAATTGACATATAATGTTCACCATCAAAATTGGCCCAGGCTAAAAGATACGGAAACTGGTTGTAAAGTTCTAAACCACCACCAAAAAAATTCTTTCCTCCAAGTGGTATAAAACAAAAAGCTATCACCAAACTGAGATACAAAAAGATTTTCCAGAGTAAAAAAAACAAACCTATTTTTTTTATATCCGGAGTGATTTTATGATTTAGATAATGCATATTTATATACTTTTACCGTTTCATGAGCGGTTTTTTCCCAGGAAAAACGTTCTAAATTGGCAATACCTTTTTGACGAAGTTCATCTGCTATTTTTGGTTGATTTACAATTTTATATATCGCCTGTTCTATCGCTTTCTCGTCATCCGGATCGACCAAAATTGCTGCTTTTCCGGCCACTTCAACCATAGATGATGTGTTAGCAGTTATGACTGGCGTGCCACAAGACTGAGCTTCTAAAATAGGCAAACCAAATCCTTCGTAAAAAGATACATACAAAATAGCCTGTGCACCACTTATTAAATTTATCAAATCCTCATGTGGAACAAATCCTAAAACATGAACCCGTGAATTATTAGCATACTTTTCCAAAAATTGTTTAAAACTGGCCATCTCAGGATGATCGAGCTGATCTTTTTGTTCAAATCCTTTACCAATGTATACAATATCTATTCCCTGAGCCAAAGCGGCTTTGGTCTGATTAAGCAAATTTTTATTCCAATTGACACTTCCTGTGTATAAAAGATACCTCGTCGGCAAATGATATCTAACCAAAGTAGCTGTGACTGATTTTTTTTCTTTAATATTTTTAAAATCATCCGCACAATCTAAATAAACACTAAAAATACGATCCTGGTTAATTGAAAAAACTTTTTTAACATCCCGTGTTGACGTCTCAGAATCAGTAATAATTGCTTTAACTTTTTTTAGAGCTTGTTTTTGTCTAAATAGATTGATTCGGCCTTTAATTCCAGACGGATAGTGTTTGGGGAAAAGCAACGGAATAACATCATGAATTGTCACAACCGTCGGGATGTCCGGGTCAACTTTCAAAGTCGGCTTAAAAAAATCAAAGAACGGATAATGAATTAAGTCCAGCTGTCGGCTGTCGGCAATCAGCTCTCGGCCGTCAATCACTATCACTTCAACATTTGTATACTGTTTCAAAGATTTAATTAAATAATCACTATAAAAACCAATACCGCGCCCTTTACTCATCGAATTAAGAGCGGAAATATCTATACCAACTTTCATATTAGGAATTTATATACCTCCAAAAAGCTCTGGGAAATCTCAAGGCAGAAAAAAATGAAAAAATAATTCCCTGATAACCATCCAGTATTCCTTTATGTCGGATTAGTGTCATAAAAAACCAATTTAGTGGTTTAATAATTTCATAGTTTACAAAATTTATAAAGTTTTTTTTAATTTTTGCTTCTTTAAGCTGTGTCACAAGCAAATCAATATATCGGTTGTTTCTTTTGATATACCGCTCAAAAGTAGGAGAATCAATATGCAACAGATCGTGTTGTAACCACCCCACTCGACCCATCACTACCATCTGCTCATGGACATCTTTGGCTGGCAAGTACGCTTTATTCCGTTTAAAAAGCCGGATGACCCCATCTGGATAAACCCCACCATAACGCAGATATTTACCAAGAAAATAATTAAGCCGGGGAAAGAAAAATGCCACATATTCACCATCTTTTTTCCCAATACCACCGTCTCGCTGTTCTAGCAACTGTTGGTGTCTATCAAACAGGCTTTTATGTGGCAAAGATTGTTGATACTTTTCCAGTTCCTCTTGCGACATCTCAATCACCCGACTAATTTCTTTTGCCAAAGCAGGAGATACTCTCTCATCAGCATCCAAATAAAGAATCCATTCGCCTTTGGATAAATCAAAAGATTTTTGTTTGTTGATATGAAAATTAGCATGATTTTCAGTAACGGTAACTTTAGATCCATACTCTTTGGCAATTTCAACTGTTCGATCAGAAGAAGTACCATCGACAATCACAATCTCATCAGCAATAGCTTTTACAGATTGCAAACAATCACCAATATTGGCCTCTTCATTATAAGTAGCAATCGCAACTGAAAGTTTCATAATTTTTCAACAATTTAACAATACTAACAATTTAATAATTATTTTTTTATAAACACAAACGCATCTTCCCCATTTGGAAATTTCACTCGATCAATTATATCCGAATTCGGCGGCACTTCTTTGGGAGTTACTATAAATAAAGTGTTTTTTGCTTCCATTATTTCTTCGGGTTTTACTTCTTTAAATTCATACTTATCAAATGACCTGACAGTACCAAAATTAAACTTATCTCTTTCAGATAAAATCAGTTTACTTTGATAATCAGCCGAATTGAAAGTTCTTCCCTCTTCCTGGGCTAAAGCTGCTTTGAAAAAAAGGGTTAAAATATACGGTTGATCATAGCGATCGGTGATAACAACTTTTTGATAATCATTTTCATACTGTTGCATTTTACCTACCATCTCGCGGAAGCCAGATTCCCAGGCTAATGGATATCTTTGGGGTGAATGGATAAAATAACTTTCAATAAAATGAAAAGTTTCATAGCTAAGAACCATTAAGATTAATCCAATTATCACTACTTTAAACGATTTTTTACTGAAAAATCGAACAATGTTGACCATACCTAAAGCCATTATCAAAACAAACGGGATCACCATTGTTAAAGCTCTGACCGCATTGGGAGTCTGATAAGTCATCGATGAGGCAATTGGTGAAACCAGCAACCAGACTAAAACTACCCATTTATACTTGGAATCCATTCGCAATAGTCCAACTAAACCAATGACTAAGAAAACTGCGGTAAGTAAATAAAATTGACCAGCTTCTGGAGCTTTATTGCGAATAATCGGATCACCATTGATAAACAAAAAATCTCCCCTGAAATGATCAACATAGTGACTAAAAAATTGTGGAGCGTAGGCAGTAATTTTATTATGAAAAATCTTAGCAAAAATACCACCAGCATTCGGATGCTCTCCTCGAAGTTCATTAACCCTGTTTTCAGGGCCAATATCTGATAAAAACGACAATCCACTAAACCGGGCAGAACCAGATCCACCTACAAACTGCAGCGCTAAAGGAACAGTCAAAATTCCTAAAATAACTACCATTACACTAAATGATTTCCAATTGGATTTGACTGTTTTAAACAACTCTTTCCAGTACAAACCGGTTAATCCCAACACTAAAACAGGAACAACCAATCGAGGACTCTGATAGATATACATGGAAACCAAAAAGCTCAAAAGACTAAAGAAAAGATATTTTGGATCTCCAATTTTTTTAATGAATAAATAAATTCCTAAAGTAATAAAAAAAGTGGCGGCATTGGTTTCCCAGCTTCCCCTAGAAAAAGCCACATGCCAAGGAGTAATTGCCAGTAAAAACGCTGCAGATAAACCGACCCACTGATTTCTAAATAGCTGTTTGGCCAGAAAATATATTAGTACGACAGTACCAATTCCCAATAAAGCAGATGGTAATCTAACTGCCAATTCATTCAAACCAAATGTGGCAACAAAAGGCAACACAATATAAAAATAAAGCCCTGGCTTAAAGTCCCCAAATGAAGTAAATGCTAAAGGAAACCAATTGCCATACTCATCTTTACCTGTTTGTATCAATGAATAGGCGTTATACCCAATTGCCGCTTCATCGGCATTTAGTCCAGCCGGATACTGCCCAATCCCCCAGAGTCTTAAAATCGCTGCTAAAACAACAATGGTAACCAGCACTATACTGAAAATTGAAAATTGTAAATTGTGAATTTTCATTTTGTTTCCACCACCCTAAATGCATGCTGATTATCCAAAAAGTGAATATCCCCTTTGAGATTAAACTCAGCAAAAGGCTTCACATCCTGATCTGGCAACTCTTCCAGTGTACCGATAAATAAACTATTTTTAATCCCTCTGTCTCCCGGCCAAAAAATATGCCGGAACTCAATATTATCAATCTGTTTCACACTCCCAACATCCACACTATTTCGATCAAGCTCGGCCTGCTGCTGATATTTAGCCGGGTCATATTGACTATAAAATAAGTAATAAATATATGGCTGTCCATAGGTATCTGTCATAACTACTTTATCGTATGAATCCCACAAATCTTTATTACGAGCGTTAGCGAGCCCCAAGCTTTGCTTATACCCATACAAATAGCCTTGTGAATACTGAACTGGAGTATGAACAAAATAACTATCTAAATACATTGAATAATTTGCCATAATAAATCCAATTACCCCGACCAAAACCATTTTACCAATCAGTGATTTGTATAGTTTTATAAATAATAGATAAAAGCCAGCTGCTTCAAGCATGGTAAAAGGAACAACTAGATTTAGCGCTCTGACCATATTAATCAGATCACGTGATAAAACAGCCGGCAGAGGAGCTATCAATAAATACAACACTAAAACAGCCACTCCTTTGGATTTAAATGTGACAAAAAAATACACTCCCAAAGCCATTAAGATCAAGGAATAATAAGGATAAACACCCATATCAGCCACTTTATGACGAGGGCTATAATCACCTGTCACAAACAAGATATTTGGCGAATAGTAAACAACATATCTTTCAACTAAACCACGAACATAAGCAAACCATTCACCATGCAGAAATTCATACGGGACGGAACCTTTTTCCAAGCCATCTTCTTTGATAATCTGATTGATCTGGTCATCAGACCTGGTATAAGCAAAAAAATTGGTAGTTGAAAGCCTGTCACCCTGACCGAAAACAAATAATGTAATTCCCAAAACGACTCCGATCAATCCCAAAAAAACGACCCCGCTTAAAAATCCTTTCGATGAATATTTAATTGATTTTCTATAAATAAGAAATAATCCTAAAAGTAAAAGTAATACAAACAATCGCGAACCCTGGTAAGTTAATAAAGACAAACCAAATAATACTCCGCTTCCCAGATACCACCAGTTATTTCTCTGAGCTTTTAAAAATAAATAAACTCCACCTAGATTTAAAACTGTTGCCACATTTGACTCCCACGCGCCTCTGGAAAAATGGAGTGATAGTGGAGAGATAGCGGCAAACAAGGCAGTACTGATTGAGAGCCATTTTTTCGCAAATAGTTCCTGCATCAGGGCATACATGAGCCAAATAAAGATTACCCCAGCCAACACAGAAGGTAATCTGACCGCTAACTCATTGAGTCCAAATAAAGCCACAAAAGGGATATCCAAATAGGCATACAAAGCCGGTTTATAATCACCAAAAGACTTTAAGTTAAGCGGTAAAACAGCCCCATATTCATCTCTCCCTGTTTTTAACAAAGAATAAGCATTGTATCCCAAAGCTGCTTCATCCCACGTCAATCCAGGCGGAATATTCTGTACACTATAAAACCTCAACGAAAATCCAAATAACAAAATAGTTATTAAAACTAAATTAGAAATTTTTCTCATATCTCAACTACTTCAAAAGCTCCTTTGCCATCCAGAAAATCAACTTTTTTTAGTACTGGCGGAATACCAGGATAATTTCCCGGAGTAGAGATGACATAGCCATGTTGATCTTTCAGTTTTTCCTTCATCTCCCAATCATTAATAAAATGAACATTATCCAACTGATCTACCCACCGCCAATTGCTTTGCTGATATCTGACAAGTGATGAATTTGACTGATATTTGGCCGGATCGTATTTGGTGTAAAAGAGATAGAAAATATGCGGTTCACCATACTTTTTAGTGAAATACAAAGGTCTATCATTGACATTTGGTTTTGATTTAACAAACTCAATCACCTGTTTGTAACCATACTGCCAGGACTGAGAATATTCATTTGGATACTGAGTCAAATAAGCGGAAAAATAAATCCAAATATTAAGACCAATTAATAATCCAATTAAGGCAAAAGAGAAGCGCTGATACAAATGCCATTTTCTCCTCAACCATTCAACACAATCAACAATCCCCAACCCAACTAAAATCTGCAGACTTCCTAGTATAAAAATACTGCGTAGCACATGTGGCGATTCTCTGGTAATTGCTGCTGGAATCGGCGCTAGTAACATCCAAGGGATAACCAGTTTCGCTGCCGAAGGATATTTACGAATTCGCCAGATCCCATAAATCAAAAATGGTGCTTCCAAAGCATACATCAAACCCATATTTTGAACTGAAAACTGATAATTATCTCCACCTCTAACAAACAAAAAAGAGGGAGAGAAATGACTCAAGTAGTTTTTTAAAAACTCATACCCAAAATAGCTATAACGGTTATAAACAAGCTTTGTGACAATCCCTGGCAGCTGACTTTCACCTCGTGACTGATTGAGAAAATTGATCGCTCCATCATCGACAATCGCCACCCAATAATACCGCGACGCTGAATCCTGAGTTAAAGCCAAATATCCAGCCACCCCAACAAACAGCAAAAAAACGAGGGCCGGTAACCACAGTTTCTTCCCAACTTCACCAACCGCTTTAAATCGGACCAAGGCCACAGTTATTAAAAAAAGAGGCACAAAAACTCGGGCACTATTGTAAGTAAAAAGAGTTAAACCAAAAAACAGAGCTGACACCATGAAATAAATAACGGATTCGGATTTACTCAGCAGATGCACTTTATAGCCTAAAATCAGAAAAAACATACCTACCAAAAAAAGACAAAGAGCCAAATTGGCCTCCAGAGCTACTCGTGATAAAAATGTTGCCCAGGGAGATACTGCCAACAAAAGTGATGCAGCAACTGCCCATTTTTGATTGCGAGATTCAACTAAAACGATCCAATATAAAAGCAGCACTGACAATACTCCAGCCACCATAGATGGCAGCCTGACCGCCCACTCTGTAAGTCCTAAAACACCAATAAAAGGCACCGCTGCATATACATACACCGGTAATTTGTAATCGCCAAAAGCTTCAAAAGAGATCGGGAATACTCTACCCCATTCATCTTTACCGGTCTTTAAAATCGAATAGGCATTATAACCAAGTGAGGCTTCATCCCAGTTGAGTGAAGGCGGAACCACCCCAAAAAAACTGAATCTGAGTAAAGTTGCGATCAAAAGTATCAAACCAAGTAATGGGAAATTAATGGTCGAAAGATGAAAATGCAAATGTTTAAAGTTCATTGTTAGTATCAAAAACACGAAACATTATTTTATCAAAAGGATCTTTAATCTCTTTGGAGGATTTCACACCATCCGGTGTTTCCTGTTCACTTCCAACAATCAGCGTCCTTGGCTCAACTTTGGATTTATTCCATTCGACATTTTCAAAACGATATTTACCTAAAACATAATTTGACTGATCCAAAAATTTAAACTCTTTTTCAAATTCGACCCAGTTTTTGGATTGTGACTGAAAATACTCGGGATCCATCTTTGAATAAAAGGCTAAATATATCTGCGGCTGACCTTGAGATTTGGTAAAAATAATCTGATCATACTGACCTTTATTTTTCTCGGTGTAATCAAAAACCTCCTGATAGTTGTAATGCACTCCACCAAGCGGTCGATCAAACTGATGAAAAACGTAAAAATCGAGCCTTTTAGCGACAGATGCTACCATAAAGAAAGCTACAATTCCTAAAAATCCCAGTTTAAAATACCTACTTTTGACCAAGCTAACCAAGGAATACAATCCGTAAGCCGCTAAAATAGGAAATACTAGTAACAACACTTCTACCCGCTGAGTATGCATATAATTTCTAGTCAAAGCCGCTGGAATCGGCGCTACTAATATCCACAAACCAAGGATTTTTCCCGATAACTGTCGGTTTTTAAAAAGCATGACGGCTCCTGTCAGGATCAATCCAATCTCCCACACCGACAGTAGCCATTGCCCGGGCAAGTTGTACAAACTACTATCTGAACGATCAGGTGAAGCCAAAAAAGTAGTCGAGAAATACCCTAAATAATTTTGGGCAAATTGGCTGCCTAAATACCCCAATTTGTTATTTATTACCCGCCCCCATGGCTGTGGTAATGGATCATTCACCTGTACATCTCGCAGTGCAGTAACATTTTCCGGGTTGTATAAAGCCGCATCCCCGGCTCTTCTCCCCGCTCCAGTAAAAAGCTGGCCATACATCAAAATCAGTACAAACAAACCAAATACTCCCACAAACAGCCATTTAGTTCTGTCTTTCAAATGACTTTTGAACCCACCTTCCAAAGATCTCAAACCAATCAAACCAGCTACAAAAAGGGGTGTAAACATCTGAAAAGAATAGTATCCAAACATCGTCAGCCCTAATGAAACCGCCGAACCAACCATCCACCAACTCCTAACGACTACCCGCTTACCGCTATCCGCTTTCAAAAACATCCATAAACCAAGCATGAAAAAGACAATAGTAGCATTGGATTCCCAGGCAGCCCGGGAATAAAAGAAGTGCCAGGAAGAAATAGCCAAGATCAAAGAGGCCAACAAAGCCACAAATCGTTGTTTAAAAAGTTCCAGCGTTAACAAATAAATCATTAACACGCCCAAAACACCAAACACAGCCGAAGGCAGTCTGACTGCAAATATATTCAGATCAAAAAGCGCCACAGAAGGAATTGTCAGATAGACATACAAAGGTGGGCGATAATCTCCAAAACTGCGAGGGAAGATAGGTAAAAAATCACCCCATTCATCTTTGCCGGTTTTTAAAATCGAGTAAGCGCTGTAGCCTTGTTGAATCTCATCAGGAGTCACCCCAGCCGGAATCTGACCCAGCCAGGCAAAACGCAGCACACATGCAAGTATAACAACTCCCAATAATCCAAAATAAATCCACGATGTTCTCATTATTCTCATTCTGTCATGCCGAACTCGTTTCGGCATCTTCCAAGATCGCAAACAAAATAAATTTTATGATAACCATTAAGTCTATACATTAAATATAGTTGGAAGATCCTGAAATAAATTCAGGATGACAAGATTAACTATACCAATTTACACTCCAGTTTAGTATATAATGAACTCAACTACCAACATGCAAGAAATATTCAAAGTTTCACTCTTCAAGCGGCTTTTACACCCGCTTTTTTTAATTTTCCTGGTTGCCTTACTCTTGAGGCTGTATCTATTAGGTTCATACCCTGCCGGCTTTCATATTGATGAAGTCAAAATGGGCTGGAACGCTCTCTCAATCCTCAAAACTGGCGAAGACGACTGGGGCAAAGCTTTTCCACTGTATTACAACTCATTTGGTGATTTCAGACCAACTGGCTATTTCTACACCATCATTCCATCCCTTATTTTATTTGGCCAAAATGAATTCGCGGTTAGGTTTCCTTCGGCTCTGTTTGGTGCTTTAACAGTCTTTGTGATCTATTTTCTATCCAAACAGATCTTCGAAGGGAAAAATGGCGAAAAAATTGGTTTATTCGCAGCCTTTTTACTGGCTTTTTCAGTCTGGGATGTCTCACTCTCGCGAGCCTCTTCAGAAGGAATAGTCGGGATGTTCTTCAGCCTGCTAGGACTCTTGTTTTTTATTCGCTTAATCAAACACAAAACACTCACATCACTTTCATCTTTCGTTTTGCTTGTTGCGTGTTGCTTATCACTCATTTTGCCTTACTTCTACTACCACACGCCTCGCTTACTAACTCCAATCCTGCTGATAGTCACCTGGGCTTATTACACCAAACCCTGGCAATATAAAAAAGTTTTCAACTATAAATTAATATTGGCAGTAATAGTAATTATTTCCCTCACCACAGTCCTTTTTGGCCTCAATAAAGAAGCCCGAGGCCGTTTTTCTCAAGTTTCAATCTTTAATGATCTAAATATCCGTCACAATTTGGATCTGTTTCCTTTTGAAGAAGGCCACAACGATGTTTTAATGGCCAGAATTTTCCATAATAAACTGGTTTTGTGGACACAAGAAGGAATTAATGAATTTTCTCAGTATTTTTCAGCTAAATTTTTCTTAGTTCCTTTTGAAGCTAAACCAGCCAGATATGACACAGTCGGAATGGGAGTCTTAAGTTATATTGAATTTTTCCTCTTACTTGCAGGAGTTGTAGCTATTATTCGAGGTAAGTATTCCCTACTTCCAGCTTTACTTCTCTTGGCAACACCTATACCAGCTTCACTTACGACAGAAGATGCACCCAATCAGATGCGGGCTTTGTATATGATCCCATTTATAGTGATGATCGGAGCAGTCGGCCTGGAATATCTGGCCAGCGTCTTACCAAAACGCCGTTTGGTACTTGGTAGTATTATGGCAGTACTACTCCTCAATTTCCTCTTCTTCGAACATATGTATTTCATTCACAATCCCCAGCGTCCACCGATCCCTGGAGATCGCAATGTCGGGGCCAAAGAAGCAGCATTAAATATTTTGCTTCTTCAAAACCAGTACGACAAAATTATCGTAACAAATATTCCCGATAGTTTGTACCCCTGGTATGCATATTTTTCTGGAGTCGATCCTAAAGCTTTCAATGAAATAGCCATGAATCGCGGTGAAAAAGCCTGGCAATATAAAAACATCTATTTCTCCAGCGTCCGCTGCCCTTCCCGTGATGCATTCACCAAAAACAATGACAATGTCCTAGCTGTTGATGCCGAAGGCTGCGAAGGCGAAGCCAAATACTCCCCAGCCATTCAAGTCCTGGGCAGAGTCCAAAGAGGCGACAAAGCCTACCCATACATCTTCTGGCACCGAGTAGAAAAAGAAGTTTTCCCAGTAGAAGCAACACCGTCGGCAGCAAACAAATAGTGTTAATTATTAGTGAGGATTTGGATTAAAGCCTGAATCCGATAAGAATCGGAACATATTTCCTAAATCACTAGTCATCCAATCTTGGATTCCCTTCAACTGAGTAACATAGGTATGAGTTAACATTAAATATGATTCTTGTGGCAATACTCTTTGAAATCTAACAGCATCTTCCTCTTTCACTCCACTAAAAACCTCTTCAGGATTGTTCAAATTAACTTTAGTCCAAGGAACTCTTACGACCCGATTATTAAATAAAGTCCAACTAATCAATGAACCAGCAGCAACTTCTTGACCAACACTTCGAACATTTCTAGCATCAATCTCTATTTCAGCAACAGGCAAAGTAACTGGATTATCAGATGTAATTCCAATTTGCTGGCCAGTTTCACTTCTAGATCTCTGAGAAAGCCGTATATAAGCCTCAACAGTATCGGGCATGTCCATAAGACCAAAGGCTCGAGCAGCAGCAATAATTCGGTTATGTGGTTCAATCAGTCTCGGCATAACTGGAATCTCATCAAATGTTCTAATCAGTGGAACTGATTCTCGATCAGGAAAACGTGAATTCATGAAGCGAGTATATAGTTTAATATAAAAAAAGTAAATGATAGGTTGACAAAAGCAACTGGGTTGCATTAAATTAACTGTGTAAGTTCGGCAACTTGCACAATATATTTGTAGTTTGGAAGTTGGATGTTAGAAATTGGATATTAGATCAAACTTCTAGCTTCCAATCTCTTTATCTAGCCTCTAACTTCCAACTTCCAATAAACAGTCATGCTAGCTGATTATGAAGTAACGTAATTATTGCTTAGTTACGACGTAGAATATCGGAGCCCCTTGAGGGTTAACTACAGTTTTAAGCACTTTCACACCAGCTGGAGGTGGGGTTTTGCTCCAATCCCAGTCTCCCTGAACTTCGTCTCTGGCCGCCACCAGATAGAGATATCCTGGCTTCAAAAGCTTATCCACTTCGTACTGTTTGGCTGTGGTGCCAAAGTAATATTTCTTGTCAAAGACAAATCCATGAAATCCTTCGACAATATTATCTTTAGCTTGCAAATCATTAAATTGCGACTGAATCCTGCGTGGATCAGCCTGGGTCCACATCAGATATCGTCCCAAAGATGGTTCATAGGTATTATTAAAGAAAACTTTCTCGTACTCATCTTCATGCTCGGCTATATACTGCATCGCCTCTTTAAATCCAACATGCCACCATCGCCATGACTCCACCGGATAATGCTCATAGTATCGATGAAAATAAAAAGTCATATTCAAAACCATTATTACGCTTAAGATACCTAATCCCACTAATCCTCCTAATTTCCTCTTTTCCATCTTCAAAACCCACTCCACTAAAAACACCAGACCTAAAGCATTTAACATCACCAAAGGTGGTAGCATAATAAACAGACGAGTCGCATGATAGCCACCATCAGCTGTGAGAGATGCCGGAATCGGCGCCAAAAGCAGCCATCCAAATACAAACCAAGCTTTCCTTCTATCTTCCCTATATACGAGATACCAGATACCAGCTATCAATAAAATAATCTCAAAATAATACAGCTCCCCCATCTCATGAATTGATTGTCTGAAATTAATATCACCCTCTGAAAAGAGGAAATTAAACGACAAAGCTTTGGAATAATTGGTGGCAAACACCTGAAGATACACAGTTGGTTTATTGTGGAAAAATGATTCTACGGTCTGATTACCTGTAACAAATTGACCTTCAGGTGTATAGTAACCCAAGTTTGTTCTGGCCAAATTAATCTTGTCCAATAAAACCGAATCGGTAAAAATACTAATACCGGAAAAACGATTGGTAGCTTGTCCACTAAAAATTGATAACACGACCCCAGACAAAACAATCGCACCCACTAAAATCCCAGTACCCAACCATTTCCAACCGACTTGTTTTAAAGCTGACTTATTGTTGAGATAAATCCCGCCAATCAAAAGTATTAAAAGTGGGACAAACACTGCTGCTGTTGAATAAATATAGAAAGAAGCACCAAATAAAAGAGCCGCCGGAATTAAATAATACCCTTTCTTTAAACCCAACAATGTTAACCAACTGGCAAACAGTAAAAATGACAACAGCATCGTCACTTCAAAAGAGCCTCTGGAATACTGCAAATGCCAGGGGGATATCGCCATCAAAAACATTGCCGCGAGTCCCACATAGGTATTAAAAAGTTTGCGAGTCAGCAGAAACAAACCGACCAGTGATACAACTCCCCAAAAAGCTGCAGGCAACCTAACACCCCATTCATTCAACCCAAAAATCCCCACAAAAGGCACAGCTGAATAGATGTAAAAAGAGGCCCGATACTCAGTTAATGACTTTAAATATAAAGGCAGGGTTCGCCCACTGACATCTTTGCCGGTTGTTAATAGAGAATAAGCCTGATACCCGACATCAACTTCATCACCAAACAAAGAAGGTGGATTAATATTTAACTGATAAACCCGCAAAAAAGTCGCTAAACATACAATAATCACAAAGGTGAATATACCTAAATATAATTTAGAAAAAGCTGTCATATTAATAATTTACCATTTTATCAATTTCTCTCTTTTTGGTGACCTCTGTAATTCTTGCAAAAAGGTAGTGTAGTTGTACATCATCAAAACACCATATCCAATAACCAAAAATAGCAAAAATTGATGTGATTTGGTGAGATCATAAATAATTGGAATTGTTGGTTGAAAAAGTCCTCGGTAGACATTTATAAAGTGCAAAAAAGTAAAGAAAAGAAAATTAATCCAGTTATTAATCATCAAAATTTTCTTCTGTTTAAAGCAAACCAGAATGGTGGCAAATAAAACGACCGGGATCATATATCGTTCATGCATTCTGGTAAAAAAGAAAAAGTAAAAACCTGAAATTAAAAATAAATATTGAAAAAGCTGATATTTGGTTGTTTTCTTAAAGTAAAATAATAAAGTTATTGGTAGTACAAAGACAGTAAATAACAAATATCCCCAAAGGTCATAACTTATTCCTGCAAAAGAACTTGAAGGAGCCATACCAAAATCAATAATAGCTCCCCACATATTAAGTGCATTCTCAGCTACTCCAAAATCGACCAGAGTAAAATTGGAGTAATAAAATTGCAGCGGCCAGATTAGCGATGGAGAATGAAAAGGCAGATAGGACAGATAAAAAATAATCAACGACACTCCTATCCCCTGCAACATTTTTTTAACACCAAACTCTTTCAGCAGATAAAACATATACACTCCCCAAAGCAATAAAATGGTATGTTTTGTCATCAAGGCAATTCCAGCAAAAATAAATGCCCACCAAAACTTTTTAGAGAAAGTAAATCCTAAAGCTAGGACTAAAAATAAATTTTGAATCAGATCGGTTTGTCCCCAAACTGAAGCCACATAAATCACCGCCGGATTTATCAGCAATAAAAAAGCAATAAGGTATTTATTTTTGATTGATTGAGTTTCACCAGTTTTTTTTAAAACCCACGGTAAAACTCCAGCAAAAGCAATAGCTCCCAAAAGTCCCGGCAATTTCAAAAAAGAGATCCAGACATTTTCCCATTCCATCCATGGTACCAATCCAGATGGGAAAATTGATAAAAAAGAATTCAGAAAATAAGTACTGCTTAAAGCTAGTTGATACAATCCCCAGCTAGCGGCAAAAGAAAACATGATCAAAGGCGGATATGTGGGAAATGAAAACCCTGGAAAAGTTCGATCAAAAAAACCATACGAACCCTGAATCAATAAACTTTCCCCCCAAGCAACATGATTCTTAACATCTCCAGAATAAATAGGCAAGCTAATTAAAAAATACAAAACAAAAGATATAAGGAGAAATCCGATAAATGGAATTGTTTTCATTGTAATTATTGTTAGATTGTTAAATTAAGAGCGTAAGCTCACTTATTAAATTGTTAGCTGCGCATGAACTGTGTGAACAACAATTTAACAATAAAATAATTCAACAATTATTCTGCTTTTTCAGGTAACTTCTTTGCAAAATACAAATAAATATAAAAAACACAAGCTGAAGCAAAGACAGTCTGTAAAATACTTCTGATATAGACCTCATCAACTCTAATTCCCAATTCTTGCCAAGTTCCTGGAAGTGCATACAAAGCCGGAAAAAGTGGCGCAAAAATTTTCACTGTCAATGAAGGATCAAACATAAAGATCATACCAATAAAACTTAACGCCAAAAAAACATGAGGTAATACTGTTTTAAATCGGAAACTCACTACTTCGATAACTAAAAATGGTGCCAACCAACTTAGCCATTGGGGATGAAAGTGAGTAAAAATGAAAAAACTAAGTAAAACTACAAACCATCTTTGCCATATTCTTTCGACTGATCTGTCATAAAACCAAAAATAAAAATACATCACCAAAAGTAATAAGGGAAATAAAATTAAACTTTCACCACCGGAGACTGGTATTTGAGCATACAATGTTTTTTGAGTCAGACCTGCCATCAAAGCATATGTTCTAAATCCATGTGATGAAAGAAAAGGAATAATTGACAGGATATAAGGCAAAAGAGCCAAACTACCTAAATAAATTTTTTCTTTCCAGTTTTTACCAATTATAATAAAAGGAACAACAAGAAAAAGTGGGTAGAGTTTAAATGCAGCAGCCAATCCCAACAAAAGTGCCGCAAAATAAAGCTTTTTCTTTCTAATACACCAAAGCGAATAAATAGTTAAAACAGCCGGAATCAGATCAAATTGCCCCATCATATAACCTGAATACAAAATAACCGGGTTAAACAACCACAAAAGTGCTGCCCATACTTTTTCCTGCTTTTTTTCAAAAAAACTTGTAATTGCAAAAACAACTGGTAGATCAAAGAAAAAATATGGCATTTTAAGAAGTAACAAATGTAAATTAAACAACCAATTACCAAAATATGATGCCTGTTCGATCATAAAACCATTCATTATTTCTTTTCCAAAAATAAATGAAAAAAACACATTAAAAATTCCATGCAATAAATAAATCAGTGGCGGATAAATAAACAAATCAGCCCCAAATGTTTTAACTAAAGGATTATCCACAGTACATGAAGCTAAATAATCATACAAATTTGTAATATTACCTCCACCAATAAGATCACCAGCCAGATTAAAAGCCCGAACATCCGGATGAAAAGTGGACATCGCTAAAAACACCCTCACCATAACAGCGGGGATAAGCAACCACCAAATTTTAAAATTCGACAATCTAATCATGTATTAAAGCTAATATTTCCTTCATGAAGCGTTCCTGACTAAACATTTGCGCTCTTTCGACAGCTCCAGTCGAAAGTTGTTCTAATTTCTTTGAATCAGCTACCAATTTCTTAGTCTCTTCTATTAATTCTCCCTCAGTTTCCCAAAATAATCCACTCTTGTCTTCTTCAACAATCTCTATCTGACCACCTTTTCTGATCACAACAGGTACAACCCCAGCTGACATCGCCTCAACTGTCGTAATTCCAAAGTGTTCCATTTTAGTTGGATCAGTTTCACCATATCCCATGGCATGCCAATATATTTTCGAAAGCCCATACAGATGTTTTAAATCTTCGTGAGAAATATTGGGCAAAATCATCACTGGTAAACCAGTAGCAAGAGACTTCAACTCATTGATATATTCCTGATCTCCTTCTTCCATGGAGCCTACCAAATACAAATCCCAGCCTTTAATTTTTCCCTGCTCAACCATTTTGGCAAACGTCTCTATCATCATCTGATGTTTTTTCTCCCTCAAAAACCCAAAAAACCGACCAACCGACAAAATAATATTCTTCTTCTCCAGTTTATGTCTTTGCTCAATCTCAACTGGCGGATAAATTACTTTCGAAGGCAAAGGCCAATTTTTTTGAGAATGCTTTTTGGTAAATTCTGAGTTATAGATGATCTGATGCCAACTTTTTAACTTAACTCTCCCCCATTTACTTACCGAGGGATGAACATCAAGAGGTGTTTGAATATGCAAAATATTTCTTTTGCTTGAAGCTAAAAACAAACTCCCATCCGTCACAGCAAATAGCAGATCGTATCTGCGCAAAAAAAAGTATCTATCCATTGTTTTACTACCAACACCAATTGGAGCATGTACAAAAGTCACTTTGCTTAAATCAATTGCCAGTCTTTCCGAAACATCTTTTTTATACTGTTCGGGATGTAAATTATGTAAATGTGTCGGTAAAAGCAAATCGACCTCATGATGTTCAGAATAAATAGCAGCCACGGTTAAAATATACCGCTCTCCACCACCTTTGGTATCTAAATAAGGACTAAATACTGCGATTTTCATTGTTAATTCCAAAAAGAAGTAAGAAGTGGGAAATGTGAAAATAGATTCTTGAAATGTGATGTAGGATTATCGCATCTCTCACTTCTTCTTCCAGATTCACACATCTAACTTCTCACTTCACAGCTTAAAGTGATTATCAATTAGTTTTCTATCTAAATCATCATATATCTGATCCAACGGTTTTTTCTGTTGCATCTCCCAAAGTCTCACATAACTAGTGAGCAAGAAAAATGTCTGCATGAGAGAGTCTATTACTCCAACTGAACCATTAAAAAATCCTTTTCTGACTATCCCTTGATTCCAGGTTTCGGTAATAAAAATTCGTAAAAACCTCCAACCGCTCATTTGCGGATGATGAGCATCAAAACGCAGTTTGGCATCAATTTTGCTCCACTGCAGATTTTTCATAATCACTTGATCAACATTTCGATGAGTCAGATGAATAAATGAGTTTTTGGTATATCCAATCTCTCCATCAAATTGTGGATATTCATGAACTTTCCCTACCCATTTTTTAAAATGGGCTTTATGCAGAAGCCGAATTACCCAGTCTGGATAAAATGGCCCATATTTTTTTTCCTCGCCCCAAATAAAATTTCTACGAGAAATAGCGTAAGCGGTAAATCTAGAATCTTCAAAAATACTAAATAATTCATCTTTTAGATCTGAGGAAACTCTCTCATCAGCATCGATATACAACAACCAGTCACCTGAAGCTTTTTCAGCCCCTAAATTGCGCCTCTCGGAAAAATCAGTGCTGTCACTATGAAAAATTTTGGCATCATATTGCTTAGCTATTTCGAGTGTTTTATCTGTTGAACCTTGATCTACAACAATAATTTCATTGGCCCATTTCACCGACTCTAAACAGGCTTTGATCCGACTCTCTTCATTTTTAGTAATAATAATGACACTTAACATTATGGTTTAGTTAATAATACCATCTTTAGCTTAGGCAAATAGAACCACAATACACATATTATAACTAAACCTATTCCACTCATCACAGCTCCTATCAAAAAAGTATCCGGTAAATAATACAATGTAATCTGGGATTTTCCGGCTGACAAAGGGATCCCCAGAAATTGGTTGTTAATTTTAAATAACTTCTCCTTCTCACCATTTACTTTCACTTTCCAACCAGGTTGAAAAGTCTCACTCACTGCAAGCAAAGAAGATCCTGAGCAATCTGACTGAAAATCATAGCTTTGTTGACGATAGCTCTGTAGCTTTATCTCACATTGGGCCAGAACAGTATTAATAGATTGAGTTAGCCGATCAACAAAAACGGTATTAGGATCATATCCTGACTCTGCCAAAGACTGATAAATCTGTAGCTTATCTGCATACTCCACTTTTTTAGGAATAAAAAACCGATCGAGACTCAATTTATTTTTCAATACCACAACTGGGCCCTCTTGAAAAACAATTTGATATTTATCTGTATCTATCAAATGACTCAATTTACCACTGGCATTTGGAGACCCCAACTCTCTTTTCAAAGTCAATATATATTCGACATTGGCTTGATCAAGCAACGTTGAGTCAAAATTTTTGATATCCAAAAATCTAGCATTTTCTTCACCAGTTTTTCCATTGTTTAAAACACTTACAAAATCAGCCGTCGAACGGGGTAGCAAAATATTATATCCAGTTATACTTTGTAAGTTATAAACACTCCAGGTATTAGCCGTAAGCAACTCTGCTTTTTCAATACCTATCCTATAAGGCAATGAAATACTTTTTAGATATTGAGTAGTTTTCGTCTCGGGAAAAACCAAATTTTCTGCAGTAAAAGGGACATATTTACTTGAAAAACGAAACATATCCACCACAATTAGCAAAGCAATCACCCATGCAGCCAGTCTAAATCTTCGAATTAAAAATAAAGTGACCGTAGCAATAAAACATATCCCAATTGGCAATAAAGTATTCCTAAAAGCAATTTTAATTGTGCTCAGATGAACTAGTAAAAACTCTTTGTATTCTACGGATGCAGCCAACTGGTAAAACCAAAGCCAAACAATTATTACACCCAGTAATATCCCACTTATTGTTGCCAAACCAATACAGCTTTTAAATTGAAAAATTTTATTTTTTTGATCTAAAACAGCTTGAAGACCTAAAGCCCCTAAAGCACTAAACCCAAAACTAAAAATAAATAAGACCCGACTACTGACAGAACCTTTTAATCCTAAAAATGACAATGACTGTACTAGCCAGGATACTGGTCCTGACAAAGCTAAAAGTAAACTTCCAGCAACAAATAATGTCATCACAATAGACAATCTTCTTCGTGAAGAATCAGCATAAGACCAAAAGATAAATGGCAATAGAGCAATACTGGTATAAAAAGCAAAGGATTCATAAGATCCCGATCCAAAATAGTTGTAGGTGGCAGGATTACCAAAAAAATCTGCGACCAACCCAGTTATTAACTGAGAATAGGGTAAAAAAGTAACGGCATTTCCAGTCGCAACCACATCCAGATTACGTATCGACAAACCTAGCGTCTCAAAGCCAGGTAATAGCTGAATACTCGCCAAACAAAGTCCTAGCAAAACACTACAACAAAAAATTACACCCCATTTAAGAACAATCAAATAAGGTTGTTTTTTTGAATATGATAGAACCAACCCATAAAGAAATGAGAAAAAAAGCACATAATACAGCATCTGAATATAGCCAAAAAATATTCCCAAAGTGGTCACCAAACTGATTCCCAGTAGAAAACGAGCTTTCGATTGTTGAATAAAAACATCTACGACTAATAGTGACAGCGGTAACAAAGCTATCAAAAATCCCAGCACATTGTATTCCATCCAGACAAGCATCGGTCCTGAAATTCCATACCCCAATGCGCCAGCAATTGCTGCTGGTAACTGTAGTTTCCATCGTTTAAATAAAATGAAACTAAAACACATGGCTAAAAATGGTTGAAAAACCACCTGCCAACCCCAAGCTATCTGAAAAGAAATCGGCAGAAAAAATAAAATATTAAACGGATTGAATAGTCCAGCCTGAAAATTGCCAATCAGACTCTGTCCCAAAAAAGAATTGGCATCCCATAAAGGAAACTGACCAGATCTAATGTAATCATAAGCCAGTTTTCTCCACGGGTACATCAAAGACACCACATCTGACATAGGCGGATTTTTGACCGGAGGTGAAACAGCAAATCCCCATGTTTCATTTATCCAAGGATAATAAGTCCCTATTAATATATCCCCCGGAATTGGTATCTCCCCTTTTCCAAAAAAAGGCCAAAACAGACCCACCGTTACTAAAGTAAGCAGAAAAATCCCAACGATATAGGGGAAATACTTAGATCGAAAATATATTTGCATGCATCAATCCAATTTTAGACAGGTTAAAACAACTTGTTTTTTACTTTTTGTAAGGTTCGTTTTAAAGGGTTTTTTGACAGATTGGAATACTTAAACCAATAATGTAGCTCTTCTCCTTGAGTTTTCATCAAACCAACCACCTCTTCATAACCAAGCTGTTTCTTCTCAAACTGGGTTGCTTCCCAGACTTTAAGAATCATCACTAAATGAGAAAAAGCTTGTAATAAAGATAACGCTAATCCATGTAAACCATCTTCAAATCCTCGATGAGCAAAATATCTACTCATAAATTCACCAATTGGCTTTTTTATGACATCTTGCCAATCAAATTGA